>DAOTUG010000083.1:0-8282 GCA_034437335.1 Anaerolineaceae bacterium | reverse complement strand
AACTGGGGTGGCATAGCGCTGGCCGGGGTCTTTTTCCAGCGCACGCAGCAGCACCTGCTCTACTTGGACGGGCACTTCCGGGTTGAGTTCGGAAGGGCCCGGCAGCCCAGCGTCCTTTTCACCTCCTTTGGCGACATGCTGCGGGTTCCGGGCTCGCAGAGGGATTTGTTCACTGCCCGGGCCGAGGGAGCTCAAGTCCGCGTGGTTTATTCTCCCCTGGATGCCGTCAAGCTTGCCAGGGAAAATCCCAATCAGGAGGTGGTTTTTTTTGCCATTGGCTTTGAAACCACCGCGCCGGCCAACGCTATGGCCGTGATCCAAGCCAAAAAAATGGGATTAACTAACTTTTCCATCCTCCCCGCAAATGTCCTGGTCCCACCCGCTATGCACGCCATCCTTTCCAGCCCCAACAACCGCATTCAGGGGTTTCTGGCTGCCGGACATGTTTGTGCCGTCATGGGCTATTGGCAATATCCTCCCATCACCGAAAAATATCAGACGCCCATTGTCGTGACCGGTTTCGAGCCCTTGGACCTTGTGAATGGCATCCTGAAGACCATCACCCTCCTTGAGAAAGGGTCTTTTCAGGTAGAAAATGCATATCCTCGGGTAGTGTCCCAGGAGGGTAACCAAGCTGCTCAGGAGATCATCCGGCAAGTCTTCAAACCGGTGGATCGCAACTGGCGCGGCATTGGCATCATCCCGCAGTCCGGACTGGGCTTGCGAGAACCATATGAGGAATTTGACGCGAAATCTCGCTTTTCAGCCGGAGAAATTCAAACCCAAGAATCGGAAATCTGCATTGCCGGTCTGGTCCTGCAGGGCGTTAAGAAACCCTCCGATTGCCCGGCGTTTGGAAAGCAATGCACCCCGCAGTCCCCATTGGGCGCTCCAATGGTTTCGTCAGAAGGCGCCTGTGCCGCCTACTACCGTTATGGCAGGAATAACCATGAATGACCAATCCGCACCCCATCTTCAGGGCCCTGTTTGTCCCCTACCTCACCAGCAAACGGAAACCATTGTCATCGGCCATGGCAGCGGTGGGCAAATGACCCGAGATTTAATCGGAAACTGTTTTCAAAAAAGAATCGGAAACCCTTACCTGGCTGAAGGGAACGACGCCGCGCGGGTGGCCCTGGGTGACAAGCCAGGTCATCTGGCGGTTTCCACCGATTCCCATGTTGTATCACCTCTCTTCTTTCCAGGTGGGGATATCGGCCGCCTGTCTGTCTGCGGGACGGTGAATGATGTCGCCATGCTGGGGGCAGATCCCGCCTATCTGACAGCTGGGTTCATCCTGGAAGAGGGACTTCCGATGGATGTTCTGGAGCGGGTGATCATCTCCATGGCCGACGCCTGCCAGGAAGCGAACGTCAAGATTATCGCAGGGGATACAAAGGTTGTTGAAAAAGGGAAGGCAGATGGCATCTTTATCAACACCGCTGGCTTTGGTTGGATCCCCGAAGGCCGCCAAATCGGCGGACAGTATGCCCAACCGGGGGATGCGGTCCTTGTTTCCGGAAGCTTGGGAGACCATGGAATCGCCGTGCTCCAGGCTCGGGGAGAACTGGGGTTTGAGTCAGACATCACATCTGATGTGGCCCCCCTCAACCACATGATCGCCGGATTATTAGATGAGGTGGGGGTTATTCATGTTCTTCGGGACCCAACCCGAGGCGGGTTGGCCACGACCCTGAACGAAATTTCCTGCCAATCGGAGGTGAGCATCCGTCTGGAAGAAGAAACATTGCCTATACGACCCGATGTCCAGGCGGCCTGCGAAATGCTGGGCTTTGATCCCCTTTACATTGCCAATGAGGGCAAAGTGGTCTGTATTCTTCCCGAAGAGTATGCGGAAGAAGCCTTGAGATGCATGCGGAAAGCCCCTTACGGGGAGATGGCTATGCGCATTGGAGACGTGCACGCCGACAATCCCGGCCGGGTGCTCCTCAGAACGCCCTTTGGTACAACCCGCATCCTGGACATGCTCTCCGGAGAGATGCTGCCCAGAATCTGTTGAACTTGACCTTTCACAGTTTCCAACTATACTTACATGAAAATCTGACCGATTAGACAAAGGAAAAAGACAAAGATGAAGATTGATTATCAGGAAACTACCAACGATCTGCTGACCCGCATCAACATCCACGACGTATACGGTGCTCGGGATATTGATAAGTGGATGCTCGAAGTGCTGCCCCTTGAGAAAGAGATGAAAATTCTGGATGTGGGATGTGGGTCCGGAAAGCAATGTTTCTCTTACCTGGCGCACCTGAGTGGAAAAGCAGAGATAATTGGCGGTGACGTCTCGGAAGACCTGATGGCCAAAGCGGAAGAAGAAAACAAAAAACTAGGCCAACGGGTCAGCTTCCAGGAATTGGATTTCAACAAAGAATTCCCCTTTGAGAAAAACTCCTTTGACCTGGTTTCCTGCTCCTTTGCGATCTATTATGCAGAAGACATCCCCTTCACCATTGCGCAGATGCATCGGGTTTTAAAGCCGGGCGGATACCTTTTCACCACTGGACCCATGCCGGAAAACAAGCAGATGTTTTATGACATCATCTCAGAAGCCACCGGAAAAGACATCCCCCCCATGCCAGGCAGCTCCCGATATGCCTTTGAAATTCTCGACACCATCAAAGAACAATTTTCTGAAGTGGACCTTCTCGTCTTTGAAAACCCCCTCACCTTCCCCACCGCAGAACCCTTCCTGGCGTACACCCGGGCTTCCTTATCCGAGGATCGCCGCCTGTGGAACAGCTTCTTCCAGAACAAAGAAGATTTCAAGAAAATAATGGGACAAATCACCGAAGTGGCGGAGAAATGGCTGGAACGCGACGGCGAGTTAGTCATGACCAAAGTCGTAGGCGGCATCCTTGCCAAAAAGTAGGTCAGTATGAATCATAATATGACCTTCTTCGGAGAGACGATTTGCTGCATCGGCGCGCATCCCGACGACATTGAGTTGGGCTGCGGCGCCCTCATCGCGGACATCACCGGCCTGACCAATGTGGTTTGTGTGACTCTTTCCGACAACCAGAAGAATCCGCAGCTCAGCAATCTGGTGGAAGAGCATCACCGCTCCATGGAGATCCTCGGGGTCAAACCGGAAAATGTGATCCTGCATGACTTCACCACCCGGCGTTTTCAGTCAGCTCGACAGGAAATCCTGGAAGTGATGATCGGGCTTAAGAAACGTTACCATCCGGAAGTGGTCTTAGTTCACACGGCCCAGGACATCCATCAGGACCATAAAACTATCACAGAAGAGGCCCTGAGGGCCTTTCGGGGAACCACGGTGTTGGGGTTTGATGTGCTCCGCTCCAGCTACGGATTTTTTCCGGACTTCCTTGTGGAAGTCTCCAAAGAAGCGGTTGATACCAAAATCAAAGCTTTGAAGGCTTATCAAACCTACGCAGACAAATACTATTTTAACGAGCAAATTCTGTATGCCACTGCGATCCGCCATGGCGCGCTGGCAGAGCGACCCTTTGCGGAAGGCTTTGACATCCTTCGCATTGTGGGGCAATTCGGGAAATAGTCCGAAACCCGGATATAAAAATGATAAAACCGGCTGGGTATCTGTTCAGACCAGCCGGTTTGTCTTGAAAATCAAGAAACAAATTTAATCCATCAGAAGGCCAATTTCCAACGTACCGTCCGTCACCCGCAAGGGAAACCGAGGCACATCCTGGACGGCAGGCAGGGACAACACCTCGCCAGTGCGAATATCGAAACGTGCGCCATGCCGGGGACAGATAATCTGGTGATCAACAACCTCCCCGTCACCCAAGGGACCGTCATCATGGGTGCAGACATCGCCAATAGCGAAAAACTCACCATGGATATTGAAGATCACAATCGGAATGTCGCCCACCGAGACAAAAATACGCTCGCCGTGCGGGATTTCTTCAACCGAACTGACCGGGAAATACTGAATGTCTCCCATTGCGTTCCTCCTGTAACACAAGGCGGTCAAATTCATTGTGAGATGACCGCCTTGTGATGCGCTTTCTTGTTGAATTTTTCTATTTTGTTTGATAACCCGTTGGCCGGGTAGAATCTTTCTTTGCTTGCCGGATCAAACTTGAATCAAAGGGGAACCACAGAATATGATCGGGCACCATCCAACCATCTGTCAGATAGACGTTCGTACGGAATTGCACCGCAACCATTTTTTCATCCACCTGGACAACGATACCCTTGGCCCAATCACGGATGCGATCGCCTTTTTTTTCATGATCACAAAACACTTCAACGGTATCCCCAACCTGATAGGTGCTATCATCCACCGGTGGTCTCATAAATGGTGACTTTGCCATTAATCCTCCTGAAAGTTATCTCAAGAATTCAGACTACTCATTAACAAATCAATGCAATTATTTTAGCAGAAATGGGCGAAAATTTCTAATCCTTCGTGCTTTTTATCCACAAAATCAGCGAGAGGCCATTTTTTCACGAATTGCCGAACTGAATCTTGCCTGAACACCCTCAAATGGAATTCGGGCCATGATTGGTTCAAAGAATCCCATCACTATCAACTGCTCTGCTTTCTCCGGTGGAATTCCCCGGCTCAAGAGATAGAAGAGCTGATCTTCATCAATTTTTCCCACGGTCGCCCCGTGGGTACAACGGACATCATCAGCCAGAATCTCCAGGCCGGGAATTGAATCTGCCCGGGCATTTTTGCTCAGGATCATATTGCGGTTCGCCTGATATCCATCCGTTCCATCTGCTCCCGGGGCCACATAGATCATTCCCTGCCAAACCGATCGGCTTTTCTCCATCAGGGCGCCTTTGAAGAGAAGATCGCTGACGGTATTCGGGGCCAGGTGGTTTTGCTGGGTATCATGATCAAGATGCTGATTTCCGCTTGTGAAGTAAAAACCCGACATGCGTCCCACAGCTCCCGGTTCCTCCAGATCTATATCGGAAAAATTCTTCGTGAGGTGTGTCCCCATGGCCCCAAAGATCCAATTCAATTCACCATCCCCATATATCCGGGCGCGTTCCCGGGTGAATGACCAAACAGTATCTCCCCAGGACTGCAGCTCAACAAAATTGAGCTGTGCCCCTCTGCCTACATGGATCTCCACAATCCCGCTGTGCAGCAATTGAGATCCTGTAGCGATCCTGGGAGAGGCCGATTCGTGCACAAACGTGACTCTGGCTCCCGGTTCCAGCCAAATCAGAAGGTGATTGAAGAAGGCCACATCCTCTCCCGCTCCCCAATACAGGCTGTGCAGAGGTTGATCAATCACCACATTTTCAGGGACATACAGCACCACCCCATCGGTTGACAGGGCTGCTGAAAGGGCTGAAAATTTGTCCTCCTCTGGGGCAACGACCTGCCCCAATAATCGGTTGAGGAGGTCCGGATGGGCTTCTTCCGCAACCTCTAAGGGTTCAAAAATCACGCCGCAATCTTCCAACGCTGAATTGATCATGCGCTGGCGCGCCGTTGCACCGGAAATAATCTGGCCGGCATGTTCTTCTGCCGCGATGGGATCAAGAAAACGAGCCGAAGGAGTGGACAGATTCTCATCCGCAGAAGGCAGATGAAAAGCTGTGGTGTTGAGTGACCGGATATCCGTCCGGCGCCAGGGTTCATCCTTCAACGTCGGAAAGGGCAGGGAGGTATATACTTCCCAGGCTTTTTGACGATAAGCCCGCAATCCAGCGTCCGCTGGCTGGGGCACCATCGTCTCCGAAAACGGAAATTCCGCCATTTCCTGGCGTGAATCCGTGTTTTTTCTGCGTGTCACAATCTGTGGTGGTTTGGGCATAGCAATTCTTTCCGATTACTGGTGCATCATCCGACAGAACCAATCATTTGCAGTTGGATCAATCGGTTCATTTCAACAGCATATTCCATGGGCAATTCTTTAACGAGGGGCTCGATGAACCCCGAAACGACCATCGTGGTGGCTTCTTCTTCGGTCAATCCACGGCTCATCAGATAAAATAACTGCTCCTCGCCCACCTTGGATACGGTTGCTTCGTGTCCCAGAGTCACATCCTGGGCGTCCACCTCAATATACGGATAGGTATCGGAGCGGGAGTCCGGGTCCAATAAAAGCGCATCGCAGACAACGTTCGATTTTGCCCCTTCGGCCTGAGGATGCACCTTGAGCAAACCACGGTAGGAAGAGCGACCACTACCGCGGCTGATGGATTTGGACGTGATTTTGCTGCTGGTGTCAGGAGCAAAGTGGATCGCTTTTCCACCCGCATCCTGATGCTGCCCCGGGCCGGCGAAAGCCACAGAAAGGATCTCACCGTGAGCGCCCTGCTCCATCAGATAGCAGGAGGGATACTTCATGGTCACTTTGGAACCGAGATTTGCATCCACCCATTCCATGGTGCCGTTTTCATACACCTTTGCGCGTTGAGTAACCAGGTTGTAAACATTGTTGGACCAATTCTGGATGGTTGTATAGCGCACCCGGGCGTTCTTTTTCACCACTATTTCGATCACACCGCTGTGAAATGAGTTGGTGGAATACAAAGGTGCCGTACAGCCTTCTACATAGTGTACCTGAGCCCCCTCATCAGCGATGATCAAAGATCGCTCAAACTGACCAATATTGGCAACATTCAACCGAAAATAAGCCTGCAGTGGCAGATCCACCTTGACCCCGGGCGGGACATAAACAAAGGATCCGCCGGACCACACCGCGCTGTTGAGTGCCGCAAACTTATTGTCCCCAATTGGAATCACTGTTGAGAAGTATTCCCGGAATATCTCAGGATGATTCCTAAGGCCTTCCTCAATGCTCAAAAAAACAACGCCCTGTTTTTCCAGTTCTTCCTGGACGTTGTGATAGATCATTTCCGAATCATACTGCGCGCCGACACCTGCCAGAAATTTTTTCTCCGCTTCAGGGATGCCCAGCTTGTCAAAGGTGTTCTTGATGGATTCGGGTACTTCGTCCCAGGTGCGGCCTTCTTTCTCCGTTGGCTTCACATAATAATAGATGTCATCCAGATCCAGGTCCCCCAAATCCGCACCCCAACTCGGCATGGGCCGGGCCTGAAAATGCTTCAGGGCACGCAGCCGAAAAGCCAGCATCCATTCCGGCTCCTGTTTCATAGCTGAGATCTGCCGGACAACTTCTTCATCAAGACCCTTACGGCTCTTAAAAACAAAGGTTTCTGGATCGCTGAAACCAAATTGATAGTCTCCAAATTCAGATAAGAATTCAGTCTCCGGGTTTTTGCCCATGGAAGACCTCCATTAATGTTTGCACAAGTTTACGCGTTTTGAGTCTCGCCATATTTTTCTCGGATCCAATCATAGCCTTCTTCTTCAAGACGCAATGAGAGATCCTGACCACCCGATTCAACGATGCGACCATCAAAAATGATGTGCACAAAATCGGGTTGGATATAATTCAATATCCGCTGGTAGTGCGTGATCACCATAACCCCCATATTGGGACCTTTCAAGGCATTAACACCTTCAGAGACAATCCGGATGGCGTCAATGTCCAGCCCGGAATCTGTTTCATCCAGAATGGCAAAGGCCGGTTCCAGGGTGGCAAGCTGTAATACTTCAGTGCGTTTCTTTTCACCACCCGAAAAGCCCTCATTCAAGTAACGACCGCCAAAGGAATAGTCCATCTCTAATAGGTCCATCTTCGATTTCAACAATTTTCGAAAATCAAGAATGGAAATATCATCTTGCTGTGGTTCGGCCTTTCGACGTCGGGCATTGAGGGCCATTCGCAAGAAATTTGCCACGGTGACGCCGGGAATAGATACTGGATATTGAAAAGCAAGAAAGAGACCGGCTCGAGAGCGTTCATCAGCGGCCATATCCAGGATAGATTTCCCGTCAAGGCGAATATCGCCCTCAGTGACCGCATAATTCGGATGCCCCATGATGGCATACGCCAGGGTTGATTTCCCAGTGCCGTTAGGACCCATAATGGCATGCACTTCTCCCCTTCGCACCGAAAGGTTCAAGCCCTTAATAATCTGGGTATCATCCACGGACACATGCAGATTCTTGATGGTTAATTCTGACATTCGGTCTCCTCAAAGGACGTTGTGCTTATATCGTCCAAAATTATCATATTTATCACATTTTTGTAAAGCAACCGCATTATAGCATGCCGAATTTTCAGTGTCAATATTTAGCATAAATATGTCAGGGCAAAGTAGTAATGTCCTATTTGAGCAAAGTTAAAATGTCCTATTGGAGGTAGATAGGACATGAAATCAAATAGGGTACTAGAAATGAGCACAGAAGAGATTAAACGAGTTGAGATATTGAG
>DAOTUG010000082.1:0-18671 GCA_034437335.1 Anaerolineaceae bacterium | reverse complement strand
ATAGACCAGCCAAAGATCACCCCTGGCGTACCTATGGGAAAAAGATCAATGGACAACCAGTGCCTACTCCCTGATAGGACATTTCTACTTTGCTAGGGAGTAGGACATTTTAACTTTGCCTTGACAGAGGCATGGAAGGCCTGCGTGAATGGGCTATAATTCAACAAATGGAAAGGATATTGCCTGTGAATTTTGACCAAATTATTGACCGACGGGGGACCGAAAGCTTCAAATGGGGTATTTTTGATGAAGATGTGCTGCCCATGTGGGTAGCGGATATGGATTTTCAATCCCCCGAACCGGTAATTCAAGCCCTTCACGACCGGGTTTCCCACGGCGTGTTTGGGTATGGGTTTCCACCGGAGGGGCTGCGAGAAGCCGTTTTGACGCACCTGGAAACGCGCTGGAACTGGCAGCTTGAGAAGGACGATATCGGATTTGTTTCCGGGGTTGTGACGGGATTCAATCATGCCATCTACAGCCTGACGACCCCTGGGGAGGGTGTGATGATCCAGACTCCGCTTTATCCCCCCATGCTGGCTGCCCCTGAGGCAGCCGGCCGGAGGCGGGTTGATAACCCGTTGATTCGTATGCCTGACGGGCGCTATGAGATTGATTTTGATGATTTTGCCCGAAAGGCAGCCTCCGGGGTCAGGTTGTTTATCCTCTGCAATCCGCACAATCCGGTTGGTCGGGTTTTCACCCGGGAAGAATTGCAGCGCATGGCGGAAATCTGTCTGGAAAACGATGTTCTGATATGCTCTGATGAGATTCATGGGGATCTGGTTTTTTCAAGCTCTCAACATATCCCCATGGCGAGTCTTTCGCCGGAGATTGCGGCTAACACGGTCACATATTTTGCGCCCAGCAAGACGTTCAACATTGCAGGCCTCTCGACATCGGTATTTGCGGTTGAAAATTCGGACCTGCGGGCGCGGTTAAACACAACAATGAAAGGCCTGTTGGGACATCCCAATATCCTTGGTCTTCACGCGGCCTTGGCGGCGTATCGTGACGGCGGTCCCTGGCTGGATGCGGTTTTGGAATATCTGGAGGGCAACCGGGATTTTACCGCTGCGTTTGTGCAAAGCTCCTTGCCAGGGGTGCGCATGTGGACTCCCGAGGGGACTTATCTCGCCTGGCTGGATTGCCGCGATCTGGATCTCACGGAATCCCCCCATGCATTTTTCCTGAAAGAGGCCAGGGTGGGGTTGAACCGGGGCCAGGATTTTGGAGAGGCGGGATTGGGTTTTGTCCGGTTGAATTTTGGCTGCCCCAGGGTTCTTCTGTCGGAAGGCTTGGATCGGATGCGGAAGGCGGTCAAGTCGTTGGGGTAAGAGGAAAGGATGGCGCTGGTGGATACACAAAAAGATGGATTGTCACAGAAAGGGGCTGAGAGGCCAGGGGGATGCTTGCGGGGTGTGCTGGTGCTGGCGCTCCTGGCTGCCTTACCCTTCGTTATTTATTTTCTCTTGGTGGGGGTTGGCGCGGTGTTGATTGTGGCCGACCCAATTGAGGCTGTGGATGCGGTGGTGGTACTCAGCGGGGATGATGGGGACCGGTTGGCCCTGGCGCTGCAAATGCACGAGCAGGGTTTTGCGCCCAATCTGGTGATCACTGACACACACAGCCATATCAACCGGCGTTTGAAGGCGGAGGCCATTGACGGGGGTTTTCCAGCCGGGTCCATCTATATCACCCCGGACCAGGTGGAAAGCACCGTTGATGAGGCCCGGGCTGTCCTCACACTGGCGGAGGCCCAGGGTTGGGATAAACTGATGGTGGTGACGGATCCCTTTCACAGTTTCCGGGCTCGATTCATCTTCCGCCGGGAATTGCGAGGGAGCGGAATTTCGGTGTTCGTCCGGCCGGTTGTCGGCCACTGGTTTCGTTCTCCTTCCTGGTTTCTTCACCCGGAAGGATGGCAGTTTGTCTTTCTGGAAGTCGCCAAATTACTTGGTTATGTGATGGGATTTTAAACGAAAAAATCGGGTCGCCTTGGCGACCCGATGTTGATTTTGAGATTACCACTCAAATTCTTCTGTTTCTTCTGTTTCTTCTGTTTCTTCTGTTTCGTCTACTTCATCTACTTCATCGTTATCATCTTCTTCATCGAAAGGTTCCATTTCTCCGAAGTCTTCTGATTCTTCCGGTTCGGTTTCTTCAATCAAAATGACGTTGGCGGCCTGGAGGCCCTTTGGGCCATCTTCGATGGAAAACTCGACTTCCTGACCCTCCTTGAGGCGTTTATACCCTTCCATCTGAATGGCGGAGAAATGTACGAAGACATCATCCTCACCATCATCTCGACCAATGAAACCATACCCCTTCGGGGCGCTGAACCATTTGACGGTTCCAGTATAACGTTCTGACATGCTAGTACTCCATCTTTCTAGATTTTTTAAGGTTCTGCTGTGCGCCGTTCCCGGCAAACAGGCTTGCTTAATGTATCACTTTTAGGTTTCACTGTCAAGTTTTCATCCGTCTGGCAGGCTTTTGGCCGCTCTGGTCTCGATCCGGGGCCGTTTTTCATACGTCACTCCAAATATTGGGAAAGATCTGCAAAAATTCCCCGGGCGATCATGTCGTTCCCGTAATAATTGACATGGCAGTGATCAAAAAAGATGTCAATACCCGGTCGGTTATTGGGATGCAGGATGGTTGTCAGATCCACGGAGTGAATCTTTTTGTCCGTCAGGAGGTGATTGTTTTCCACAAAAGCGTTCCCCACGCGATGGTATAGGTATTCTGTGCCAAAGGAATTCATGATCAATTGTTCATAGGGCGTATAGGTATCCTGACTGAATAAGGTTGGTTGGATATAATGAAAAAACCGGGCGCCCTGGCTGGTAGCTAGCTGATAACCTGCCTCAATTTCTTCATGATACGCTTCGGTCATTGAACTTACCCGCGTTTCAATCCAGTTGGGGTCGTTGTAATTGTGACGATGCAGGGACCAGTTGTAAGTGCGGAGATAATGGATGAACTCGGATGATTCGCCCATCCGGATGAGAAAACTATAAAACCTTGCTGCTTGTTTAAACAGGAATTTGTCCAGGGGCGTCACGGTTTCCTTGTTAGGATCTATTGGATTGTTTTGATATAATCCAAAACTTGGCAACAAGTAATTGTTGTTTTGACCGTCATAATAGATGACGATGTCTCCCGGACTCAAGTTTTCCATTTCAAGGCGGGTGTTTTGATGTTTTACCTTGAAGAATGGAACACCCAGATTCACCACCTGGTAGGTTTCCGGATAGGCGTTGTTCAGAAGGCGTTGCAAATAGCTGGCCACTGTATAGTAGTCCGAGACCTCCTGACAGTAAATGGTCGAGCCGCCGAGAAGATAAACGGTGTGAACAAACTGGTCCGGCTGGTCGGTTGTTGTGCGGACGCCATCCTCGTGGGAGATGAACTGGCCCTGGAAGTCTCTCGGCAGCATGTTCACCTCTCCGGAGGGCGTCAGGTACGGAACGTTGAGATGTTCCGACTGGTAATCTGTCTTAAAAAACAGACTGTTTTCAACACCAGGAATTCGCTGCGGTTCCATTGTTGTGATCTCGGAGGGTCTCGGTACATCCGGCAAAAGACCCACGCCGGCGGCAATCGAGGCGGCCGATTCCAACAGAACCAGGATGAAGAGAAACGCGCTGCTGATCAGGCACAGCTTGACCAAGCCCTGAATTGCGGTTTCCCGGGTTTTTCTGGGAGCTGAAGCAAGATGGCTGAAAAGGGTTAGACATAGAAGGCCTGCACCGCAAAATATGATTTCGATTTTCTGGAATGCCAGCCCATGGAAAAAAAACAGATACCTTCCGAGGGGCAGCGCGATCAACGAGATGCCCAGCACGATGAGATAGATAATTCCTTCCTTATCATCACCCAAATCGGTTGTGTTTTGTGCAACACGCAAAAACCAATTCATGAATTGCGTTTTGCTTTTTCCAATAAGGACCAATACAACGAACAGGATGGCTGACCAGTTTATTAACCAGGTGCGCCCGTGATTAAAAAAGACCGAAGGTTTCAACAGCAGACCTGTGATGAACAACAGGAGGGTCAGGAGGATGAGGGCATTGTAAAGATTGCTCTTGAGATGATGGGAGGTATTTTCTTTTTTTGTGCTGCTCTGAGGAGTTGCCATGGATGTGTTTCGTCAAAAGGTATCAACCGCTGCATGGTGAAATGAAACCAGATTTTTCCGAGACTTCGCACGTTTCTGGTTGCACAAATGATACCAGACTGGAACGCGCGGGTGCGTGTGTCTGTTCCTCCTATTCCGCTTCCCTGATCAGGAGGGAGTAATGGGTGTGATCAGCAGGGGCTTTCCCCGGGCGTGTCCTGGATTGTGTTTTTCCCCATGAAGTATCTTCAGACATTGTTGACTTTTTGATTGCATTTCGAATGATCATAAAAAGAACTTATGGGAAGAAACCGATTGAACGCTGGAAACGCCTTTGCAGACCCTCCTGGGATTCCTCATGGAGACTCTTGCAGGCAGAGCAGGAGCTGCCGCAAGGCGCCCTCAGGTTCCTCCTGTGTGATGGCGAGGACGTATTGTTGGATGACGATGTCGGCTCCTGTGATATCCAGTTGCTTCAGGACATCGTTGTCACTGTGCACTTTGAGGCTATAGGCGATTCCATACGATGTGGAGGGGAAGTTTTTCTGGAGAAATTCCGGGGTGGAAAAGGGACGTGCCGCGGGGGTGATGTCCTCTCCCAGCAGGTATGCTTCCTCAAACAACTCCCGGATTTCATTTCCGGAAGGATAGCTCCAGACCGTGATTGGTTGGCTTATCTGAACATCGGTGGATTGGATTTCCGCCACAGTTTCCCAGCGGGTGATGTCCCCGGAGAAGATCTTTTGCAGGCTGACCTGGCTGAGAGAGGCAAGGGGCACATCCGGACCGACAAAGACCACCAACTCCTCCCAGCCCATCACGGCGGTGTGGGGGTCTGATTCCTGTTTTTCTCCCAGGCGGAGAATGACATCCGCCTCCTGGAGGGTCAATTTTTCCCGGGGCTGGATATCCACAATGATGCCGGCGGATGGCGAGGCGTGTGCACAGGAAGATAGGGTGGGAAGCCAATGATCCAGGGCCGGAGTGAGCTGCACCGTGAGGACCGTTTCGAGGGGAGCTTCAACGGGTGTTGGGGTGCCTGGAACGCATGCGGCCAGGAAACCGGTAAGCAGGAGGACAAGAAGTGCTTTTGTGTGGATCCGCATCGTGGAGTGGTGAATAGGCACTGCATCACCCCACAAGCAGGCTGATGAGAATTGTCACGATGCCAAGGGCTGCGCAGTAAAATGAGAAAAGGATCAGGGAATGCTTGACCAGAAATCGGAGCAGCCAGCGAATGGAAATATAGCCCACCACCATCGCGGTGAAGAAGCCGATCGCCATGATGGGCAGGAAATCCATCAGATTGGGAATCTCTGTGAGCATCTGGTAGGTTGAGAGCCCTCCCGCTGCCAACATGATCGGGATGGCCATCAGGAACGAGAATTTTCCTGCGACCTCCCGTCGGAGATGCCGAAACATCCCGCCGGAAATGGTGGCGCCGGACCGGGAGATCCCCGGGAAAATGGCCAGGATTTGCATCAGGCCCATCACCAGGGCATCCAGGAAGTTGATATCCTGCACCTCCCCGAGTTTGAGGCTGGCGGCTTCGGCGATGGTCATCAGCACGGCTGTTACCAGGAGCGATGCTCCGGCAAACAGCGGCGAGGTGAAGCTCATTTCCACCAGGTCCTGAAGGAGAAAGCCTACCACACCTGCCGGGATGGTGGCAAGGATAATTAACCAGCCCATCCGTGCTTCATGGGTGGCAAAGGGCCTTCTCTTGAGGAGCTGCTTGAAAAATGAGATCCCGATGTAGAGCAGGTCCCGCCGGATGTATATTCCCACCGCCACAAGTGTGCCAATTTGCACGAGGACATTGAAGATGAACATCTCCTTCTCTGGCAAATTCCAGTTCAGAAAGTGGGGCAGGATCACCAGGTGGGCGGAGCTGGAAATGGGCAGGAATTCGGTCAGGCCCTGAAGCACTCCGAGGACGATGGCTTGAATGATGTTCATGGTTTTCTCCCTTCATTCAGCATAATTGGATAAATAATTTTTCGTAAAATCTGCAAATTGAAGCCGGATGATCGCCTGTCGCATCTGGCGAACGAGATGGAGCAGGGTGTGGATATTGTGAATGGAGAGCAGGGTGCCGGAGAGGAATTCTCTGGACTGGATCAGGTGCCGGATGTAAGCCCGAGAGTAATTCTGACAGGTGTAACAGGTACAGGTTTCGCTGATTGGGCGCTCATCTCTGGCATATTGGGCATTCATCATGTTCATGCGTCCAGTGTCGGACATCGCCGCATTGTGCCGGGCCAGGCGCGTGGGCAGGACGCAATCGAAGATGTCCACGCCGCGCATCACCCCATTGACCAGATCCTGGGGTGTGCCAACCCCCATGAGATAGCGGGGTTTGTTCTCCGGCAGGATTGCGTTGACAATCTCCAGCATGTCGTGCATTTCTTGTTTGGATTCGCCAACGGACAGGCCACCAATGGCGTTCCCTGGAAAATCGAGGGAGGCGATGGTTTCCGCAGAGAGCCTTCGCAGATCGGGAAAAACGCCGCCCTGAACGATGCCAAACAGGGCCTGGTCCTGACGGGTTTGGGCTTCAAGGCAGCGTTCGGCCCAGCGATGGGTGCGGTGCATGGCTTTCTCGATATAATCTCGGTCGTAGGGTTCGGCGCATTCATCAAAGGCCATGATGATATCGGCCCCTAAATTCTCCTGGATTTGGATGGACCGCTCCGGGGTGAAACGGTGCGTTGAGCCGTCTATGTGACTTTTGAAGGTGACCCCATCCTCATCCACCTGGCGCATGTCGGAAAGGGAAAAAACCTGAAACCCCCCCGAATCCGTCAGGATTGGCCGATCCCAGCTCATAAAATCATGCAGACCGCCCAGGTCTGCGATGAGGTTGTCGCCGGGTCGTAAGTAGAGGTGATATGTGTTGGCCAGGATCAAGGGCGCGTCCAAGGCCCTGAGCTGTTTTTGGGTCACGGCTTTGACCGTCGCTTTTGTACCGACGGGGGCGAAGATGGGCGTTGGTATCTCACCATGGGGAGTATGCAAGATCCCGGCCCGGGCGTCACCCTCCTGGGCCACAAGATCAAACTGGAATTTATTGTCAGTCATTGGATTTCGTCTGATTTCTTTTTTGAGCGGATCATAATGACTCGATTATACTGCAGGAAAGCCGGAAACTTTACGAACCGCATTGGATGGTTTATACTACAGCCTATGAATACGGACGCATACTCTACCTGGTTGGAAGTTGATCTTGGGGCGATTAAGGGCAATTTGCAGCGCATCAGGGCCATGACCGGCCGTAAGGTGATGGCTGTGATCAAAGCCAATGGATATGGCCACGGTGCTCTGGCTGTCGCCCGGGCGGTGCAGGAAGCGGGAGCGGACTGGTGCGGGGTGGCGCGCATTGAGGAAGCGCTATACCTGCGTGAGTCAGGGGTGGATTCAGACATCATGGTGCTGGGATATACGCCGCCGGCCCTGATTCCACAAGCGATTGCTGCCAATATTCATGTGGCTATCTATGATATCGAAATGGCCAGAGCTTATGAAGCCCTTGCTGCCAGCCCCCGGTTGGGGAACGCCAGGTTGAAGGCGCATCTTAAGGTTGAAACCGGGATGGGACGCCTGGGCATGGTCCCGGCCCTGGTGCCGGACTTTCTTGAACGGATGCAGAAAAATCCCCGGATCGTCATTGACGGTATTTTCACCCATTTTGCCCGGGCTGATGAACCCCACGCAGCCAGCACGGCAGAGCAGCTTGCACGCTTCAATGCCCTTCTGGAAACGTTGCGCAGGGCGGATTTATGTCCTCCCATGGTACATGCTGCCAATTCAGCCGCTGTTTTGAACTACCCTGAGGCGTACTATGACATGGTGCGGCCCGGGATTGCCATTTATGGCCTGAATCCATCCCCGGAGTCTCGCCTGCCGGAAGGTTTTCGCACAGCCCTGACCTGGAAAGCGAGATTGACCTCGGTCCGGACCCTGCCGCCAGGACACGGCGTGAGTTACGGATCCATTTATGTGACTTCGGCTCGGGAACGGATCGGTGTGATCCCGATTGGCTATGGGGATGGCTTCCGAAGGAATTCCGGCCAGAAGGCCATCATCCATGGGGAAATGGTGGATGTGATCGGGCGGGTGTGTATGGATCAATGCATGCTGCAGCTTGACAAGATCCCCCGGGCCAGGGTGGGGGATGAGGTGGTCCTGTTGGGACAACAGGGCGACCGGCGCATCTCAGCAGATGATCTGGCCGCTCGGTGGGGTACGATTAACTATGAAGTCGTCTGTGGGTTAGCTGACCGCCTTCCCAGGGTTTATGGTGCCTGATGATGGAAAAAAACAGCACATTGGTTCGTGTGGAATTGCATATGCACACGCGAAAGTCCAGAGACAGCCTGATTCGGATAGAACGGATCTCTGATTACTGTGACAAAATGGGGATAGACCGGATTGCCATCACCGATCACAACCTGATTGATGGCGCACTAGAAGCCAGGGAATACGCACCTGAGAAAGTCATCGTGGGTGAAGAAATCCAAACAACCCGGGGAGAATTGCTTGGATATTTCATGACGGAGTGGGTTCCCCCAAACCTTGCGCCCATGGAAGTTGTTGAACGTCTGAAAGCGCAGAATGCTTTCATCAGCGTCCCCCATCCTTTTGATTCAACCCGGAAGCCGTGGGAGGAGCCTGAGCTGTTGAAAATCCTTCCCTTTCTGGACGCGATAGAAACCTTCAACGCCCGGTGCCTGTCGAAAACCCCCAATGTCTTGGCCGGACAGTTCGCAAAAAGGCATCATATGCTGGAAACAGTGGGCTCGGATGCGCACTGTCTCTGCGAGATTGGTCAGGCAACTCTTGAACTTCCAAATTTTGATGGTCCAGATTCATTCCGAAAGGCTTTGCCCCTGGCTGAACAGCACGTGCAGCTTTCACCCGTTTTTGTCCATCTCTCATCCCAATATGCGGTTTTGAAAAAGCAAATAGCTGCTATGTTTGACAAACTTTTTCCAACACGCTGGTCATAATCCGGATTCCAAGAGCCAGATTTTGCAGAGAGATCCGTTCATCGTTTCCGTGCATTCGTTCCACCTCGTGGTTGTCAATCAATATGGGCACCAGGCCGTAGGCATTCACGTTGCGCTGACGATAGAATAGAGAGTCTGTCCCCCCGGGGGTCAGCATTGGGACTACCAGCGCGTCTTGAACTTCAGAGGTGATGGTTTTTTCAAGAGCATTGAAAAAGCTGCTCTCGTGATCTGAGACGGATGATGGATGAATCACATCAGGGAGGATGAATTCAATCCGGTCATCTTTAATGATATCCGCCATGTTGCGAATGGTCTTCTCCGGGTCCTCATCCGGCAGGAGGCGGATGTCGAGGGTTGCCTCCGCTGTTTCAGGGATGACATTTTCCTTGCTGCTGCCTTTCAGCCGGGTGGGGGTCACCAGATTGCACAGCATCGCGTTGATGAGCGGGGATGCCGTCAGGGCTCTCCGGGCGATTTGCCAGATAAGAGGATTTTCCAGATTTTGCAGGAGGAGGGATTGGGGGAAAGGCAGAGATGCACCAATTCTGCGGAACATCTCCCGCGGGATGTCCGTGAGGCGCGGCTGGAAAGGATGTTCTTCCAACTTTCGCAGGGCCCGGGTGAGAATCGTCACCGGGTTATTATCCCGGGGAACAGACGCCAGGCCGGGTTCGCCATGAGCCACCATGCGGGTCCAAAGGGTTTGTTTTTCAGCCACTGCTACAAAGAAGATTGGTTTGGGGCCGAAGAACCCCTGTAACCCAAACGCGCCTTCATCCCAAACAAATTCCGGCTGCAGGTCCTCCCAGTGGTTTTCCACCATCCAGTTGGTGCCAAATTCTCCACCCATTTCTTCGTCTGATGCAGCCAGAAAGAGGATGTCCCGATTGAGGGATACGTTTCTTTGTTGTAGGTTGGACATGGCAGCCAGGGCCATGATGCCGAAGGATTTCATGTCAATGGCCCCACGCCCGTAAATGTATCCGTTTGCCTGTACGCCGCCAAAGGGTGGTTGAGACCAGCTTTCAGCCTCTGCAGGCACCACATCTATATGGTGCTGCAGGAGGATTGGCCCGGCTGTGGGGTTTTTGGCCCGCAGGGCTGCCAGAACATTACCCCGGTTTGGAGCGGTGGGGTAATAGCCGGCTGGGATGCCTGCTTCTTCCAATAGATTGATCAAGAAACGGGCGGCTGGTTCCTCATTGCCAGGGGGGTTGGTGGTATTGATTTTCAGGTATTCAGACAGCCAGTGGGCTGCCTGGTCGTTTAATTCCAGAATTGATTTCATTGTCGCAACTGCACTCCCAACCCCGGCGAGCGGGGCACCAGGATCATGCCTTGATCAAGATCAGTTTGATATCCCACCGAGGGGTCGCCTTCTAAGAAGAGCGGCCCGATCAGTTCGCATCCGAGGATCTCCGGATATGCGGCCATCAGATGCATTCCCGCTGCGCTTCCGATCCCGCTTTCGCCCATGGAACCGAGAATGCATGGGATATCAGCAGCTTTGGCGATGGCGAGTATTTCCTGAGCAGCCAGAAGGCCTCCGCATTTCATCAGTTTGATGTTAAGAATGTCCGCTGCCTTCATTTCGATGATCCTGAGGGCGTCTTGAGGAGAATGGCAGGATTCGTCTGCCATGATGGGGATGTCCGTCCCGCAGCAAACCTTGGCCAACCCTTCCAGATCTTCAGCGACCACCGGCTGCTCGATCCAGTCAATCGGGTATGGAGACAGACTTTTGATCGCGCTTAACGCGGTGTCGGGATCTCCCCAACCCTGATTAATATCCGGTCTGAGGCGGATCTCAGTCTCTATGGCCTGGGTGATGGCCTCGACCCGCTTCCGGTCTTCGGCAGGGTCAGAACCAAGTTTTATTTTCATGGAAGATCCACCCAGTCCCGAAAAAGCCGCGGCCATTTCCGCCATGGTTTCGGGGGTGTCCATGGGGATGACGGGATAGAGGGGGGCCGTATATCGGCCTGCGCCTCCCAGGAGTTGGAAAACGGGTTGTTGCACCTGTTTTCCCACCAGATCAAACAAAGCCATATCAATCGCAGCCAATGCGGCAGGCGCATGGGGAAATTCCTCGGCCAGAACACTGATATGGGTGCGGATTTGCATTGGGTCTTTATCTACCAGATACTCTGTTATTTGGGCCAGAACAGCCAGTGTTGATTCCTGAGTTTCGCCTGTGACCATGGGGTCCGGTGCGGCTTCTCCAAGGCCGGTAAGGCCCTGGTCAGTGTTTATTTCAACCAGGGCATAAGCCAGCTCCGGGTAACTGCCATATGCAACGGTCAGCGCAACCCGGGGAATCAGATTAAGGGGGGAAGTTTTGATGCGAGTGATTTTCATGCAAGGTTTTCCTGCACCAGGTCTTTTCGCTTTTTAAACAGGATGAAGGATAATGGCACTACCAGGACATGAATCCCAGCGGAGATGAGGAACAGGAACTGGAACCCGAGGCGGTCCACCAGCAGGCCGGCCAGGGGTTGTCCGGCCCCGATTCCCAGATTGCCTACCGCCATCGCTATTGAAAACATGAATGCGGCGATTGCTGGATGACAGAAATCCATCGCCAAGGCGAAAAAGACAGTTTCGTAGTAGCCAAAGGCCACACCGAAAAGAAAGACAATACTCCATGTAAAAATGCCTTGGGGGGCGAGGGCCAGACCCAGGGTGGCAATGACGGTGATTGCCAAAGCGGCATACAGAGAAGTACGCCTGCCCAGCCACTTCATCAGCGGCCCGCCGACTATGGCCCCGAGGATGGTGCCAACGCCAAATAAAGCGAGCATGGTGCCAACCACATTCATTCCAAGGCCCAGGGATTCATTCAGAAAAGGGCTGATCATGCTGTTGGTGCTGTAAAGGGCCAAAGGATAGATCAAGCCGATCAGGAGAAAGATCAGGAAAGCGCCATCCCCCAGGGCCTTATAGGGCGATTTTGTGGGCTGATGCGGTTCCTGGATCCGTTTCGCTGGTTCTTTAACCCACAGAACAAGAATCAGCGCAAGAAAGGTGGTAGCGGACACTAAAAAGAACAGGTTTTGCCATTGTCCAGCATTTGCAAGAAGACCAAAGATATACGCGCTGATGATCGAGCTCAGGGCTCGTCCGCCCACCATTAAGCCCTGAACGAGGCCCCGTTGGTCCTTGGGAGTGGTATCAATGGACAGGCCATCCGTACAAGTGTCATATGTGGACATCCCCAGGGCTGCCAGAAGCAGGACAGTGATGTACAATCCGCTCTGTGCGACCGGATGAATTCCGGGCATCAGTAAAAAAGCGATGATCTGCAGTACCAGGCCGATGATGATATAGGGTTTTCGGTGGCCAAGGCCAAAAAAATTGATCCGGTCACTCAACAAGCCGATGAAAATTTTTAAGACAAAAGGTATCAGCGTGATCCCATTCACAATCCCTATGACGCTGAAGTCAACATCGTAGGAGCGCAGATAGATCACATTGAATGAGAGAAAGTACGTCAGCATTGCGCCCTGTACAAAGTAGATCAGGCCAAACAAAGCCAACCGCAGGGGTGATTGCTTTTTTTCCATAAGTCACCTCACAATAATCAATTCTTGAAAAATCAAAAAACTTCGAATCCATTATATCTCAGGAAAATGCGCATCCTGGTCAAATATTCCAAAATTCAAGGGATCCGGGATACTCACAAGATGGAGTAAAATCAGAGGTGATGGCCCATTGGACCAATAGGAGCAGGACAGAGATATGCCACATCAGGAAATTCTTGAGGATTTGATTTCGCTCTCCCGGGCTTTGGGGCTACCGGAAAAGGATCTGGTCGTGATGGGTGAGGGGAACACTTCCGCCAGGATAGATCGAGATTCTTTTTGGGTCAAGGCCAGCGGCACCCGGCTGCACCAGATTGATGAAGATGGGTTTGTTCGGGTGCGCCTTGCGGATGTGCTGGACATCACGACGGCTGAATCACGCAGCGACGCTGAGATCAAGGCGATGTTGAACGCCAGCCTGACGGACCCGGATGCTGGAAAACAGCCGTCTGTGGAAACCATGTTCCATGCTGTTTTGTATGCCAACACAGAAACCCAGTTCATAGGTCATACGCACCCGATCTCGGTCAATGCGATCATCTGCGCCAAGGATGCGGCAGCCTGGTTGGTCGGCCGAACCACCCCGGAGGAGGTCGTCTATCTGGGCCCTGAATCCGTCTTTGTGCCCTATGTGGATCCCGGCCTGCCCCTGGCGCGGGCTGTTCGGGACTCTTTGTTGGCCTATCAGGAGAGATGGGATGCGGATCCCAAGGTGATCTATCTGCAGAATCACGGGGTTTTTGCTCTGGGGGAGTCAGCCGCAGCCGTAGAGAACACGCAGATTATGGCGGATAAGGCCGCTCGAATATTGCGGGGCACCTTGGATTTTGGCGGCCCGCGTTTTCTCAGTGAGAAGGACGTGTTGCGCATTCACACCCGGCCGGACGAAGCTTACCGGCGGCGGATGGCCAATGCCTGATGCGGGCGGATGGGAAAATTCTAAGCCGCCAATTCAAGGGTGGCTTGATGATCCAAGGGGGACGGGCTCAGTCCGGGCTCTCAGCCTCGTCGGTGATGTCTTCTCCCGACTCGATTTGCCGAATGCGGTCAACCCGGAGCTGGTGGCGTCCGCCCTGGTATTCGGCGTTGAGCCAGGCATCCACGATGTCTTTGGCCAGATCAGGCCCCACCACCCGGGCGCCGAAGGTCAGGATGTTCCCATCGTTGTGTTCCCGGGACATGCGGGCGGAATAGGTGTCGCTGACGGTGGCTGCGCGGATTCCCGGGATCTTATTGGCTGATATCCCCATCCCGACGCCGGTACCGCAAATCAGGATTCCTCGGTCCGCTTCTCCGGAGACAACGGCCTTTCCGACCACCTGAGCATAGATCGGGTAGTGGGTTCTTTTCTTGCTGAATGCGCCTTTGTCCAGGACGTCCATTCCGCGGCTTTTGAGATGATCCACTATGATATGTCTGAGTTCTATTGCAGCATGGTCACTGCCGATGGCAATTTTCATAACGCCTCCATAAACGGTTGGTTTGTGACTATAATGATGATAGCATATCCTGGCAAAATGCTTGGGTGTCCCCCCAGCCCAACAGGTGGGGGGGTGAAAATGAGAGACTGGCGGAATCATGATAGCTGGAGCGACTGGAATTAAGGTGCATATTACGGAACGGTTGGGGATGGGGCGGCTGAAGGCCTCGGCCTGGGTGGATAGTTCCCGCTTGCTGGTGGGGACGGCAGCCTGCCTGTGGCGCTGGTCATTTTCGGATGGAGCTCTGGAACCCTTCGTGGACAGGGGCTGCGGGCTGCTGGCGGTAAATTCCCGGAAAGGTCTGGGCGCCATGACGGTGGAAACCCCCAGCCGGGAAGTGCTTGTGTTTTCCCTGGAGGACGGCCATCTGGTCCAGGCCCTACCCGGCCATGGCGGTCATCTCTTGCTCTCCCTGGACATCTCTCCGGACGGTCGTCTCATCGCGACCGGGGGCAGCGACCGGCTCTTGCGGATCCGGGAGATCGCTTCTGGAAGAGAGCTGATGACGATTGAACATCCGGAGGGTGATTCCTCAATGGAGGGCAATCCCGACCTGACGGTCTTTTCTCCAGACGGCACACAGATTGCCACCGCGGAGAAAGGCGGCAGGATATGCCGGTTGATCCTGTGGGATGTGCTCACCGGGGAAAAACTGATGCAAACCGACTTGCCCATGGCAGGTGGGGATCTGGCCTTTTCTCCCGACGGGAAAACCCTGGCGGTCGGGATGCACAGCAAAGGGGGACTCCAATCCCGGGATGATCGGTTTTTGATCCTGGTGGACCCCGGGACGGGCGCGGTGCAGCATGCTTTGGATACGCCCACCCCGGAGGATGCGCGCGGTCATGATCTTAATGCGGTTGCCTTCAGCCCGGACGGTCGCCTGCTGGTTGTGGGGGAGGAAGCGGATCATCTGGCCGATACGGCCCTGCACGTGTTTGATACCCAGTCAAATCAACGGACTACCTGTGTGACGCTTCGAGAGCATTTTCCTGAGGAGACCCGGAGAATCAACATCAGCGGACTGTCCTTTTCGGAAGATGGCAGCTATCTGGTCAGTGTGGTGTCCTCTGATATTAACCTGGGGAAGGGGGAAAACCTGTATGCTGTGGTGGTCTGGGATACGGAAACATGGACCCCTGTGGGGCAACTCACAGATTTCATGGGTGTGGTAAACGACCTGTCGCTGCTGCCGGATGACGGCATTCTGGCGGCTGCGGATGCAGGGCTGCAGCGCTTTGCCGGGAAGGCGCAGCCTGCGACGCTGGTTTCACGACCGGTGCAGACTGTGGCTGCATCCCCGGATGGCGCTTATGCTGTCTTGGGGTTCCCACGTTTTGATGGCGAGGCCCGTTTGCTGGAGGTAGCAACGGAAAACCTCGGGGAGCCGCTGCCCGGGATCACCAAGGACCGGGTCACCTCCACTGCCTTTGCGTCAGACAACCGGCATTATGCTGTATGCCATTCTGATTACTGGATCCGAAGAATTGGCCGCAAGACGGCGGTGAAGCGGCCGCCCAGGGATCAGGTTAAACAGCGAATGGATGTTTTCGCGGCTGCTTCGCCGGATGGAAAAATGGCATTTGCCTCCTGGCAGGGCACCTTGACGATCTGGTGGGGGGAGCAGTTTTCGCAGACCACCGGACCCATGCGACATCCCGGCCTTCCCAGGCGGCTGACCGCAGCGGCTTTTTCCCCTGACGGCGCACAGGTGGCTGCTGCCAGCGGATTTTACCAGCGGGGGATTCGATCCGAGGATAGATATGGACGGATTTTTATCTGGTCCCTGAGCGACCTGGCCGTGCGGGAGCTGGTCACGCTCGAGGAAAACCGCTGGTTTGAGTGCATTGCCTGGTCTTCGGACGGACAGATCATTGCCGCAGGAACCCGGCATGGGGTGGTGTGCTTTTTTGATGCGGCGGAGGGGGATTGCCTGTTGGAAAAATCCATTCATGGGGATGTGGTCACCGCCCTGGCCTTCACCGCCGATGGTCGCCAGTTGATTTCCGCATCGGAGGATGGGGGGCTGCTCCGGATGGACTTGGTTCTGCAGGAGGCGATAAACAAGGGTTAACGAATTTTCTAGAGGATCTTGCTCAGGAATTCCCGGGTCCGTTCTTCTTGGGGGTGGCTGAACAGGACGTCCGGCACATCTTCTTCCACGATCAGCCCTTCATCCATGAGGATGGCCCGGTCTGCAGCGGCCCGGGCAAACCCCATTTCGTGGGAAACAACCACCATGGTCATGCCCTCTTGGGCCAATCGAAGCATCACATCCAACACTTCCTGGATCATCTCCGGGTCCAGTGCGCTGGTCGGTTCGTCAAAGAGCATGATTTTTGGATTCATAGCCAGGGCTCGGGCGATGGCCACTCGCTGCTGCTGGCCTCCGGAGAGCTGCCCAGGATGGCTATTCTCCTTTTCGGGAATGCCCACTTTTTCCAGCAGGCTGCGAGCGACAGTCTGGGCTTTGGTTTTACTCCGTTTCCGCACGACCTGCTGGGCGATGGTTACGTTCTCCAGGGCGGTCAGATGAGGAAAGAGATTGAAGGATTGAAAAACCATTCCAACTTCGGTTCGGATGGCGTTGATATTATCCGCGGTGGTGAGGGGGATTCCATCCACGATCACCGCGCCGCGATCAAATTCCTCCAACCGGTTGATACAGCGAAGGAGGGTGGATTTCCCTGAGCCGGATGGCCCAACGATGACCACCACCTCCCCGGGAAAAACGTCCAGGGAGACCCCGTTCAGGGCGGCGGTTTGCCCAAAGTGTTTGTGCAGGTTTTCAATATGGATGATTGGTTGGGATGCCATCTTAACGCTCCTCTGTTTGGGTTTTTTTCTCAATCCAGGCCACGATCCGGGCTGAGATCAGCGTCATGATCATATACAACAGGGCGATCATCAACCAGGTGTCTACCGGCAGAAAACTGGCTGCCATGAACTCTCGGCCCCGGCGAGTCATATCCGCGACGGCCACCACGCTGACCAGAGAGGAATCTTTTAGTAATGAGATAAATTCATTACCCACCGGCGGCAGAATCACCCTGACGGCCTGGGGCAGAATGATATGGCGCATGGCCTGGCCATGGGACATGCCCAGGCTTCGGGCAGCTTCCATCTGGCCCTTGGGGATGCTCTGGATCCCGGCCCGGTAGATTTCGCTCATATAGGCTGAATAGCAGAAGGTCAGACCCAGTATGGCCATGGCGAAGGGATTGGCCAGATAGTTTTCAAAGGGTTTGAAATGGATCAGTCCTCCAAGGTTTTGGATGAGAGAAGGAAAAGCAAAATACCAGAAGAGCAACTGCACCAGGAGGGGAATCCCGCGGGCAATTTCGACATAAAGCGTCGTCCCCGTGCGGATGAGCCCACTCCGGGACAGGCGTCCCAGGGCGGCCACCAGACCGGTCATGAGGGTCAGGATGAAGGCGGTCATGGTCACGCCCACCGTCACGAGAATCCCGTCACTCACAAAGCGGATAATCCGCCAGTACGGATCGGGTTGGGTCAGGATCAGCAGAGTGACCAGGCCGATCACGGCAGCTACCAGCCACCACCAGGCATCTATTCTGTGGCTGGCCACTTCATGACCGGGAATTCGTTCTAATTCTTTACGCACTCGCATAGAATGGCCTTTCATCTCCCCGCCAGGGGTACCAGCCCTGGCGGGGGAGTCCCAAGACAGTTGATAAACCCTTACTCGGCAGAGCCGTACCATTTCACAACCAGGTCGTCAACAAACCCTTCGGCTTGTAACTCGGCCAGGGCTGCGTTGACCTTGGCGATCAGGTCATCGTTCCCCAGACAAAATGCAATCCCGTAGTTTTCGTCGGTGAACACATCGCCGACAACCTTGAGGCTGTCCGCATTCTGATTGACAAAAGCCACCGCTGTGGGATAGTCTGCAATCACAGCATCAATCTGGCCGTTGGCCAGATCCAGGAAGGCCAACTCGTAGGTGTCATAGGTTTTTAGGGTTGCATCCGTAATCGCCTCCGCCTCCATCGCGCCGGTGGTGCCGATTTGTGCGCCGATGGTTGCCCCAACCAGGTCGCCAGAGCCGGATACGGTGTCATTGTCAATCCCCACCACCACAATCTGACCGGCGTTTATATAGGGGTCAGAGAAGCTGAATTGTTCGGCCCGTTCAGCGGTGATCGTCATGGCGGAAATGGCCATGTCATACTGACAGTCTGCCATGCCAGCCAGGAGGGGATCCCAGGAGACATTCTTATATTCAATCTCCAGGTCGGCTTTTTCAGCGATGGCGTTCATCAGATCAATATCGAAACCGACAATTTCCTTTGTTTCCTCGTCAATGGTTTCAAAGGGGGGAAACGTTGCATCGGTTGCGACCACAAGGGTATCATCAGACTTTTGGGCGCAGGCGCCCAGAAGACTCACAACCAAAAGGGCCAGGATGGACAACATCAATTTGTTTTTCATCATTTTCTCCTCAACAGTGATT
>DAOTUG010000081.1:0-52234 GCA_034437335.1 Anaerolineaceae bacterium | reverse complement strand
GTGAAGCTCTGTGAGCAGTTGCGGGAGGAGGTGGATTGGATCCTGATTGATTCCCCGGCGGGGATTGAGCGCGGATTTCGAAATGCCATCGCGCCTGCGGATGAGATACTCGTCATCACCAATCCCGAGATTTCAGCCGTGCGGGATGCGGATCGCATCATCGGTCTGATTGAAGCGGATGAGAAAGGCCCCGCGCGACTTATCATCAACCGGCTCAACCCCACAATGGTCAAAAGGGGTGATATGCTTTCTGCTCCAGACGTCGTGGAATTGCTGGCAGTCCGTTTGATCGGAATCGTTCCGGAGGATGAAACCGTCCTGGTCAGCACGAATCACGGCCAGCCGGTGGTGTTAAATGAGAAAAGCCGGGCTGGTCGGGCCTTTGAACACATTGCCAGACGTTTGTTGGGTGAAGATGTCCCCTGGATGGTCTTGGATGAAAAGGAAGGATTCTTCGACCGTCTCGGAAAGATCTTGTCAGGAGGGAGTTGAGATGGGTTCCATTTTTGATAAGTTGACCAGAAAATCGCATTCCAGCGCTGAGAAGGCCAAAGAACGCCTGCATCTGGTGTTGATTCATGACCGAACGGATCTCAATCCCAGGGATCTGGAAGCAATGAAGGACAAGTTGATCGCGGTGATCTCCGAATATGTTGCCATTGATGCCGATGATACAGAAATTGTCATAGACACCGATGGTAGGGAGCAGCGTCTCGTGGCCAATATCCCATTAAAAACGCCCCGAAAACGTCGCTAAGTTGCCCGAACTTTTTCATGTATGAAGAATCTCCGAAGTATCTGGCGGAATTTTGATTTCTGGCTTTTTGGCGCGGTTCTGATCCTCTCCATTCTCGGTGTAGCTCTGATTCGCAGTTCAATTGCCGGTAATATTGAGTTGGTTGATCATCCCCGACGGCAGACGATTTTTTTGCTTCTGGGATTGGTGGTCTTATTTGTTGTCTCCTCCCTGGATTACAAGTATTGGATCACCCTTGTTCAGCCCATGTATTTGTTGACATTGGGCTTTCTCCTCTTTGTTTTTACTGCTGAGGCCCGTTTTGGCGCAGCTCGTTGGCTTGAGTTTGGTCTGATTCTTGTCCAGCCGGCTGAGCTGGCCAAGATTGTCATCATCCTGGCCCTGGCTAATTTCTTTGCCGGCAATATCAAGAAGGCGCATCATCCTCTTACCATTTTTCGCAGTGGATTGGTGGTGGGCGGCTTGGTGATCTGGATCTTTCTCCAGCCGAATTTGAGCACCACTATCGTTTTGATGGTTATCTGGGCCTCAATGTTGTGGATCACGGGAATCCCGATTAAATACATCCTGATTGCAGTTGGGTTGATTGTTCTGATCCTGGCTGTCGGCGCGGCGACTGGCTTTTCCTTTCTTGAGGATTATCAGAAGGCTCGCATCACCAATTTTCTATTTCCTGATCCCGAGGCCAGTTACGGAGAAACATATAATGTGGATCAGGCCTTGATCACCATTGGCACCGGGGGATGGTTTGGGCAGGGATATAATCAGTCCACACAGGTTCAGTTACGATTTCTTAAGGTACGGCATACCGATTTCATCTTCTCGGTTTTAGCAGCGGAGTTTGGTTTTGTGGGAACGACCCTGGTCATTCTGCTGCTGGTACTGATCATCATACGCTGTATGCGTGTGGCTCAAAGGGCCCCGGACGCCTTTGGATCCTTGATCGCTTATGGATTTGGTACATTGATCTTTTTCCAGACGATTGTCAATATTGGCGTGAACATGAATGTTATTCCGGTAACTGGATTGACTCTTCCCTTTGTCAGTTATGGAGGCAGTTCCCTCTTATCCCTCATGCTGGGAATTGGTATGGTAGAAAGTGTGGCCATGCGGACTTCCAACCGACCCTGATGGTTGTACCAGGAGGGTGTATCAAATACTTCCTGGGATCCCCCCGAGTTGGTTATTCTTCTGTTGGCATATCCGATATCAGGAGGATGGGCAGATCTACACGGTTCAACAGGGTGTTGAGGATTTTCTGCTGAGAGGCTTCCGGGGTGTGGGGGAGAATGAGAAGACCTGTTTTGATCCCGTTGATTTGATGCAGGATTCTCTCAAGATTGTCGCGTTGATATGCGTCGAGTGTGATGGAGATATCCCTGTCAGCGGCCCATTCCCTTAGATAGCGTTTGTTTTCCGTGTAGTTGTCTGGATCATCCTTTGAAAGCAGAACGATCATGTTGTCCCCTCGAGAAAGCAAGGCCCGGCCGGTTTCAAGGCAGGTCTTTCCAAGGGGTGTGTTGTGATACAGCACGATCAGGGGATATCCAATCCGGTTTCCGTTTTCCAATAACAAGATCGGTTTTTTCCGGCGTTGAATTAAGGCTTTAGCGGTTGAGCCAAACCTGCGCCTCAGCAGGTAATTGGTTCCAGATTTGCCAATGATCAGGAGGTCGCAGGTCTCAGACTCCTGATTGATGATTTCAAGAACATCGCCTCGGCGTACGGTGAACTGTCCTTGGATTTGTTCCTGGCGGACAAGTTTGCGAAAGGTCCTGAGAACCCATTTGGCCTGAATCAGCACGCCTTGCTGGAGGTCCGCTCCGGAAATTTCCCTTACAATGGCAGTGTATTCACCAATTTCTGAACGGTGCGGCATCTCCGCCAGATTCAAGACGGAGATATCCTCGATGAAAATCCCTTTCAGGTTTGCATCAAAATGTCGGGTGATCTGGACAGCGGCCTTCAGGGCGGCAAAGCTATGAGAGGAACTGTCCAGAGAGACCAGAATCCGCTTGATGTGAATGGGTTTGCTGGCTTTATTCACTGTCCTTGCCCTCGCTTTTGCCAAATTTTGCTAAGCGCTCTGCCATTTTTTGCAGACGCCGGCTGACCCGTTCATTGATGCTTCCCTCAGGATAGTTTCCCTCTTCATCCATTTCCCCTGCCTCGACTCCTGTCATCAGCTCAATTCCCTGGTCAATGTGTTTGATGGGGAAGACGTGGAACTCACCTGCTTTAATGGCCTCAACAACATCCGGGCGCAGCATCAGGTGGGTGACATTGGATTCAGGGATCAGGACACCCTGGTCGCCGGTCAGACCGCGCTCCTTGCAGATATCGAAGAAACCTTCTATTTTGTAGTTAACACCACCGATGGCCTGGACATCACCTTTTTGATTGACAGAGCCTGTCACTGCCAGATTCTGTTTTAGAGGCACTTCTGCAATGGCGCTTAGAAGGGCATATAATTCCGCAGAGGAAGCGCTGTCTCCATCAACACCACCGTAGGATTGTTCAAAAACAAGACTGGCTGAGAGACTGAGGGGAATATCCTGAGCATATCGTCCTCTCATGAAGCCGGCCAGAATGAGAACACCCTTGGAATGGATCGGGCCGCCCATTTCGACTTCCCGTTCGATATCAACCACTTGGCCTTTGCCAAGGCTAATCCGGGCGGTGATTCGGGTGGGGCGTCCGAACATAAAGGACCCAAGGCTGATCACCGAAAGCCCATTAATTTGTCCTACTTCCTCGCCTTCCGTGCTGATGAGGTAAATATCCCGCAGGATCGATTCCTGAACTTTTTCTCGCAAACGGTCAGCCCGATGAATTTTCGCATCAATCGCCTTCTGAACGTCTTCTTTCTGAACGGTTTTGTGATTGGCCTGGTTGGCCCAGTAATTGGATTCAACAATCAGTTCGTGCAAATCCTGTCGCTGCGCATTCAGGCGCTTGGAGTCGCTCACCTTCCGCGCACTTTCTTCAATAATTCGCGCGACCGCGGTGTTTCGGAAGGGCAGCAGCTCTTCCTGATGGATGATGCTGGCGATTAACCGGGCATACAATTTCTGGTTCTTTTCATCCCAGTCAATTTCGGTTTCAAAATCGGCCTGCACCTTGAAGAGTTCCGAGAATTCCGGATCATAATGCACAAGCAGGTAATAAAGCATTCTGTCGCCGATGATGGCAATTTTCAAGTTGAGGGGAATTGCTTCCGGTTTGATGGAAACGGTGCTGATCAGGCTGAGGGCCTGACCGAGGGATTCAATCTCAATCTCCCCTGATTTGAGCGCTCTCTTCAGTCCCTCCCAGGCATAGGGTTGGGTGAGGAGCTTTCGGACATCGAGGATAAGGTATCCGCCATTGGCTTTGTGCAGGGCTCCCGCTTTGATCATGCGAAAGTCTGTCATCAATGTTCCCATTTGGGCAAAATGCTCCACCCGGCCGATGAGATTTTGATAGGTGGGGTTGTTCTCAAAAATTACCGGTGCACCTTCCCGATCGGAATTATCCACAAGAACATTGACCTTGAACTTTTGGAGCAGGGGCGATTCGCCGCCGCTACGCTTCATAGCCGCTTCGAGGAAGCTTGCCCCCTCTTTTTCATTCGTAGGGAGGAATTCTTCCGCATTCTCGACGACCTGTTCCTGGATGTGTTTGAGGTGGTCCACGATCTCCTCATAGCCCTCATATTTTTCGATGAGTTCCTGTATGAGGCCTCCAATAGCAAAACTTGCCATCTCTTTATTGAGTTCTTTGATCTTCTCCTTACTTTCCCGCTGCCAAGCAGGCACCTGCTGGAGTATTTTTTGCAGTTCTTCTTGCAGGTCTTCAATTTTTTGCTTGATGGTTTCCTGCTCTTCCTCTGAGAGCTGGTTGAGTTCATCGGGATCCATGACGCCTTCTCCATCGGTGGGAGCAAAGGCCACACCGGAAGGTGTCTTGATGAGGGCCAGATTCTGTTCCTGGGCTTTTTCCTGAAGTTCATTAAAGAGTTTCGATTGTTTTTCTTTAAAGGATTCGAAGATAGCCTGCCGCCTGTTTTGATATTCTTCACTTTCAAATGCAGCCGACAGTGCGGTTTGCAACTCTTCGATCAGATCTTCAATATCATCTTTATATTCTGTGCCCATTCCGGCAGGTAATTGGATTGCATCCGGTTGATCGGGATTATCGAAATCATGGACATAAATCCAATCATCCGGGATTGAATCCTGTTTAGCTTTTTGGTTGAAGAACCTTTCGATGATTTCTTTCTTTCCCATGCCGGTTGGGCCCAGGACATAGATGTTGTATCCCGAATTTCGGATATTAATTCCGAACTCGATGGCTTCTGTGGCTCGTTCCTGGCCAACCAGGTTTATTTCCTCTTGTATTTCTTCTGTGGTTTTGAAGCCCAGGCTTTCCGGATTGCATTTCCGATACAGGTCATCACGATTTAATTCACGAAAATCTGACATTAAATTTCTCCTCAATATTTGCTCAGGTTTCTTTCAATTAAATTTTACCGGTTTGATGCTGCAAATGAAAATGCCGTATAACCGCAAAGGTGTTTTCAACGGAGAAGAAGGCATTTTTCACGCCGTTTCCTAGACCGGGTACTAGGTGCGCTTTGCCCTGGTCCATTTCTTAGTGTCCGATTTGTTGAAGAAATTCCGAAATTCCTCCTGAAATGCCCTGACACCTCCTGAAATGCCCTTGATACTTCTCCCGGTTTTTGGTAAAATAATTGCCACATTCGCAGTGGGGGTTCGTCTAACGGCAGGACAGCAGACTCTGAATCTGTTTATGGAGGTTCGAATCCTTCACCCCCAGCCTCAAGGCCCGGAGAAGTCCGGGCTTTTTTCTTTCCTTTATCGGATTAGCGCGTCATGAGTAAGGGATGATGGCTTTGTTGCCATCATCATGGAAAGGACAATCTGATTCTCATAAACTCTTTCCCGGGTTTCAGGATCCACCAGGCTGGCCTTGATCCGTTGCAATCCCTGCTGATAGGCTGTTTCGGATAGGAGGGCAAGCTGGGAACAGGAGTCTTTCATCAAAAAAGGATCTGAAAGGACAGAATCCTGTGTTTTGGGGTCATGGATGAAGTCCACATCCCGGAAATAGATCCTGACAAAACCGATTTCAGACAAGCCATATCGCACGTCCTCCCAGGAAGGAAATCGAGCCAAATCGCGTTCCCTGGTTCCCTCAAAAAAATCGTAAAGATACCAGCGGTTTCTACTATCTCTTGGATCCATGCCGATGATGGCCAGGGTTCCTCCGGAATGGAGAACACGGTAAGATTCCCTGAGGAAGGACCACGTGTCAGAGAAGTGATGCAGGGCGTTGATACAGGTGATCAGATCAAAGCAGTCATTTTCAAAGGGCAAGCAGGCAGCCCTTCCCTGAACCAGTGCAATCCTTTTCTGGTCTGACAGTTGTTTCAGCATGCTCATAGATGCATCCAGTCCACAAAGTGCTTTCTGTGGGCATGCCAAGCCCTCCAGCCAGTGGCCCGTGCCGCATCCAACCTCGAGGATATGATCAGCATCTGTTTCGCTTAGAAGGCTTTTCAGGGCCTTGAGAGTGCCCGGTCGTTTGTTATTCCGGTAGCGCAGGTTGTAGTTTGGCGCAATGTTGTCATAATTCACCTTTTCGATATTCATTGTTTGTTTCCTGGTTTGGATCATCCATCCGATCCCCAAGCTGGGTTGCTTTCCAGTATAATGGGTGCATTCGGAAAGCCTTGACATCGGAGGAGTGGATTGAAGAAGTACTATCTTTATATCACGGTCTTTTTTTCAGGTATGTCGGCCCTGGCGGTTGAGTTGGCGGCATCTCGCCTTCTGGGAAATGTCTACGGCAGCAGCAACCTGGTTTGGGCCAGCATCATTGGCCTGATCCTGATATATCTCAGTGTGGGTTATTGGTTGGGTGGAAAAATTGCCGATAAACACCCCAAACACCGCGTATTCTATCGGATTCTGATGTGGGCCAGCCTGACCGTCGGACTGGTCCCCATGATCTCCCGTCCCCTTTTGCGGGTTTCAGCGGCAGCCTTTGATCGGCTGGACGTGCCGATCCTGGCAGGGGCGTTTATCACCGTATTGGTGCTATTTGTTGTTCCGATCACTTTGATCGGGATGGCTTCTCCCTTTGTTCTGAGGCTGTCTCTGCCAAACGCCCGAAACGCAGGCAAGACATCCGGAAGGATATCGGCCGTTTCCACCCTTGGTTCTTTTATCGGGACCTTCCTCCCTGTGCTGGTGTTGGTGCCGTTGATCGGGACTTATCGCACATTTCTGTTTTTCAGTTCTTTATTGATGCTTGTGGCCACCCTGGGCTTTCTGATTTATGTGGATGTCAAAACCTGGCTGCGGCATGCCTGGATGCCCCTGGTACTGATTCTGTTATGGATCTTTGGAACGAGAGGAGCGGATAAAATCTCAACGGGGATGATATTTGAGACAGAATCTGCTTACAATTATATCCAGGTGATTGAGCAGGATGACTTCCGCTATCTCAGATTGAACGATGGTCAGGGAATGCATTCAGTGTATCATCCGGATCAGCTCAATTATTATGGGCCCTGGTCCCAGGTGCTGGTGGCGCCTTTCTTCAATCCAGCTCCGCATGATCTGGATTCCGTAGATCGGATTGCGATTGTGGGTTTGGCGGCTGGGACCACAGCCCGTCAGGCCGCGGTTGTGTATGATGATGTGGTAATTGATGGGTATGAAATTGATCCGAAAATCGTCGCAGTTGGCCGGGAATACTTCGACATGAACCAGGAAAATCTGAATGTTTTTGTCGAAGATGGACGTTGGGGATTGGTTCACAGCGACGCATCCTATGACATCATCAGCATTGACGCGTATCGCCCTCCCTATATTCCCTGGCATATGACCACGGTGGAATTCTTCACGGAAGTCCATAATCGCCTGACCGTGGATGGGGTCATGGTGATCAATATTGGAAGGAGCCCTCTGGATCGCAGCCTGGTAAATGGATTGGCGACAACCATCCGAGAAGTGTTTCCCACCATTTTTGTGATGGATGTGCCTGGTTCGTTTAATTCCATTCTTTTTGCCACCAAACAACCGGCCAGTTGGGATCATCTCATTGACAATTATGCTGCGATCTATGGGCATGCAACCATTCATCCCCTTCTGGTTGAGGCGATGGCCATGACTCTCAACAACCGTCAGCCGGAACCAGAAAGGACACAGGTTTTCACCGACGATCGTGCTCCCATTGAATGGATCACGAATAAGATCGTGATTGATTTTATATTGACTGGTGGAACGGAAAATCTGCAATGAAAAAACAGGAAATTTTGATCAGGGTTTTCAGTTGGATAATCACCATACTTGTTCCATTAACCGTGATCATGCTGGCGATTCGGGTGTTGATCACCCCATTGTTCCCGCGCATTGAATATCGTCTGCCCGGCTTTCCGGATGACCCCTATGGTTTCACCCTCGGGGATCGTCTGCGATGGTCTGCCCCCGCAGTGAAATACCTGGTCAATGCCAGGGATATATCTTACCTGGCTGATTTGCGATTCGATGATGGTGAGCCTTTATATAATGCACGCGAATTGCGCCATATGCAGGACGTAAAAGGCTTGGTCACGGGAATGCGGATAGCATTGATTGCCAGTTGCCTTATTATTGCGGTTTTCCTGATCCTTGCCTGGCGCAGGAAAGCGCTCAGGATGTTTGTCAAGGGAGGGTGTCGCGGTGGTTGGGGGTTGATCGGTCTGGTGGCGATTGTGCTGTTGTTTATCCTCCTGAATTTTAACAACCTATTCACTTGGTTTCATCAGGTGTTTTTTGAAAGCGGCACCTGGATGTTCTACACCAGTGATACTTTGATCCGTTTGTTTCCGATGCGTTTCTGGCAGGATGCCTTCATCTTTGTCTTTGGGGTGAGTTTCCTGGCTGGTGTGTTGATCGTCTTTTTTTGCCGGCGGATGCAAAACAACTCAACCAATCAGGCCTGAGAAATTGAAAAAGGCGGCTCCGGAGAGCCGCCTTTTGGATTGTGAATCAATGAACAATTCCTGATTATCGGACTGCCACAGGATTGTCCGGATTGGCTGAGGCGTCAAAAATGTGGAAATTCTCCATATTGAAGACCACTTCCATCTCATCTCCCATTTCCACACGGGTGCGGGGGTCCACACGGGCAACGAAATTGTGGTCGCCGTTCACCATGTAGAGGAAGATCTCGTTCCCCATTAATTCCGTCACATCCACCTTGGTTTCCACAGGTTCTGCAATAATGGAGGGTGGGGCGTATTCTGGATTGTGGATATCTTCCGGACGAATACCGAAGATGACATCCTGATCCACCAGGTCTTGATAGGTATCCTGGCGTTCCTTGGGGATTTTTACCTTGAAGCTGTTCAGATCCACGAACATTTGATCGCCGTCTTGGACAATTTTTCCTTCAAAGAAGTTCATGGAAGGTGAGCCGATGAAACCGGCCACAAAGAGGTTCGCGGGATAGTCATAGAGCTGCTGGGGGGTGTCTAGCTGCTGCAAGATACCCTTGTTCATGACCGCAATCCGCGTGGCCATGGTCATGGCCTCTGTCTGATCATGGGTCACATAGATGAAAGTGGTTTGCAGCCGCTGGTGCAGCTTACTGATCTGGGCCCGGGTCTGCACGCGCAGCTTAGCGTCCAGGTTTGAGAGGGGCTCATCAAAGAGGAATACCTTTGGCTCGCGCACAATGGCACGTCCAACGGCAACCCGCTGGCGTTGACCACCGGAGAGTTCCCTTGGTTTCCGTTTGAGGAGACCCCCAATGCCGAGAATCTCTGCTGCTTCTTCAACACGCTTCCTGATTTCATCCTTGGACACCTTGCGGAGTTTCAGGCCAAAAGCCATGTTGTCAAAGACAGACATATGTGGATAAAGAGCATAGCTCTGGAAGACCATGGCGATATCCCGGTCTTTTGGAGCTACGTCATTGACGACCTCGCCGTCAATCATTACACGACCGTCGGTGACCTCTTCAAGGCCCGCCAGGCAGCGCAGCGCTGTGGTCTTGCCACAGCCGGAAGGACCGACCAGGACGAGGAATTCTTTATCCTCTACCTCAATGGTCAGGTCATTAAGCGCGGTGACATCACCGAACTTCTTCCATACGTGTTCGTATGTTACACTTGCCATAAAAGTATTCCTCCAATCTGTAGGTTTTAGTGGCATCATTATACCACGGTTGCCATATCATAGCGCCTTCTCCCCAGGGCAGCCGCATTGCACGGTTTGTTATCGCTTTGCGTTTCTGATTCACAGAGGGCAGCTCAACCAACCAGTGGAATAAAATTAAAAACCGGCCGGTCAAAAGACCAGCCGGTTGGAGAGTCGCATTCTTTCTTAACTAGCGGCGTTTTTTCTCCAGAATGTTGACCCGGAGATTCTTCAACCGCTTCATGGCGTCATTGTGTCCATAGCCAAAATAATCGTGCAGCAGTGTGTATTCTGAATATAGGCGATTATAGGTTTTCTTGTCTTTATTGTTGGGTACAAAGGTTTCTTTTTCCAGGTGGGCCATTTTTCTGCTGGCATCCTGAATGGTTTGATATCCGCCTGCTGCTTCCCCCGCCGCAACCGCCGCATACATGGCTGCCCCCAGGGCGGAAGTGTACTGGCAGCTTGCGACTTTGATTTCCATTCGGGTGACATTGGCCAGAACATTCATCAACAGAGCATTCCTGCGTGAAAGACCCCCGGTCGCGATGATTTCATTGATCGGAACGCCGCTGGCGATGAAAGTTTCCACAATTTTGCGGGTGCCAAAGGCGGTCGCCTCTATCAGGGCCCGATAGATATCTTCCGGCTTGGTGGCCAGGGAATATCCCAGGATAAGTCCGGTCAGGTCACCATCCACCAGGATGCTGCGATTCCCATTCCACCAATCCAAGGCCACCAGGCCGGATTCTGCTGGCTGAAGGGCTGCAGCCTTTTTCTCCATGTACTGATAGATGTCCATTTTCTCTTTTTTCGCGGCGTCCTGATAGGAAGCCGGAACAGCGTTTTCCATGAACCAGGAAAAATGATCGCCGCCTCCTGCCTGCCCTGCTTCGTATCCGATGAAACCGGGGACGATGCCATCCTCAACCATTCCGCACATCCCCGGGATGCGATATTCTTTATTTGAGAGGATCATATGGACGTAGCTGGTGCCCAGGATCAGCGCCATTTTACCCGGTTCTACTACGGTTGAGGCCGGAACGGCTGCATGCCCATCCAATATGCCGGCTGCAACCGGGATTCCGGGTTTGAGTTTCATCCACTTGGCTGCTTCTTCGGTCAGTTCCCCTGCTTTTTCTCCGAGGGGCGTGATCTCACGCTGCATCTTTTCGTCCACCACATTGGTCAGTTCTGGATCCATGGCGGTGAAGAAGGTTTCCAGGGGGAAGCCCTCACTTTTTGACCACAGGGCTTTATAGCCCGCAGCGCACAGATTGCGAGTTTCTACGCCGGTTAACTGCCACACGATCCAGTCAGACGCTTCGATGATCCTGTCGGCCGCGCTATAGATTGAAGAAGAATCATCCACCATTTCCCACACCTTGGGAAAAAACCATTCCGCGTTGACCCGGCCGCCATACCGATCCAGGAAAGTTTCAAAGCGGTCCAGGGCTAATTGGGTGATGCGGTTGGCTTTGTCCTGGGCTGCGTGGTGTTTCCACAGCTTGGGCCAGGCATGGGGCTCTTCTCTGTACTCCTTCAACAGTGCAAGAGGGGTGCCTTCCGCTGTGGTGGGGAGAATGGTTGAGCCAGTGAATGCAATCCCAATTCCAATGATCTGATCAGGATCTATCTGGCTTTCCTTCATCAACTTCGGGACAGCGGTTTTGAGGGCCTTGAGATAATCTTCAGGGTGCTGTAAAGCCCAGTCCGGCTCCAATTCAACATCGCTGTTCGGGAGCTTGTCCGTGATGACGCCGTGGGGATAGGGGGCAAGGGCTGTTGCCAGCAGATTGCCATTGGCGACATTCACCAGAATGGCCCGCGCCGATTCAGTGCCGAAATCAATACCGATTGTGAATTGTTTCTTTCCGCTCAAAATAAAACTCCTTTATCATTGCTCTGGCGTCAGGGTGACGGTTGATTGCTATTTTTCCAGCAGGCCAGCACCGGCTGCCAATTCTTGCATTTCCTTGGTGATCTTCCGTTTTCGCTCTCTATTGATTACCATGCGCAGTTCATCAATGATTTCTTCTGTATTGTCGTTTGCCTCTTCCATGAGATTATACCGGGCGGAATGTTCAGCCACGGCGGACAGTAACAAAATCTGATAAAGACTGGACGCGATGTAGTGCTGGATGATCTGATTGTAGATCCCCTTGGGATCTGTTTCAATTATGGGAGGCGGCCAGGCCTCTGCATCCTCCTCGATGACGCTCATTTGGTGCTGAACTTCATAAGGCAGCAGACGGAAGCTACTGCAGGTAGTGGATCCGCTGCCTATCTTTTGGTTGTGGAGGACATAGAACTGATCAAATTGATAGGCTTCATATTGTTCAATCCAGGTTTGGGTGAAGCGATAGGTCTCCTCATAGGAGATCAGGGCGCTGCTGGGGAGGGGTTTCCGCCAGGAAACGGCCATCCCCGCTTTTTCAAGGCGATTAACCAAGCGAGTTCCCATGGCCCAAATTTGGAAAGAATACACGTTTTTCTCTGAGATCCACTGTTTTGCAGAATGAACAAGGTTTTCATTGAATTTTCCGCACAGACCCCGTTCACTCCCGATGAGCAAGAGGATGGTTGGGGCCAAATTTTTCTTCTTCTGTTCCCTTTCTGGTTTTTGACCGCGAATTTTCATGTGCGGCAGGATCTCCACGAGAATCCGATTGTAATTCTCCTCGTATTCCTGCAGATCCTGGAGTTTCATCTGAGCTTTTTGCATTGTGCCCAGGGACATTGTCCGCAACGCGCCCAGCAAAGGTTCGATCGCTTGCAGATTGTTCAGGCGAGATCTTGCCCTTTCGAAGGAATCTGTCATTGGTTTTTAAAGGGTCTCTATCCGATTTATGTCCCAAATGAAGGCAACTGCGCCTCCAAGGTCGGCCGTCACAGGACTGGGTCCTGACGATCCGCCTTCCTGGGCAGGTTTGGCATTCAGCTGAACCTGTGTCCGGCAGTTTTCTCGGATGAGGGTTAACACCTCTTCCAGTTGATTCGCATTCACGGCGATGAAAAGGGAATATTGGCTTTGACGGAGCATACCTCCTCGCGTTTCCGCATAGGTGGCGGTGTGGCCTGCATTGATTAACGCATCCAGCACCCGTTCGGCTGAATCAGATGGGACAACAGCCATGACCATCTTCATTGTCCAACTCCTTTTTCTTCAGACCAGATTGCATTGAAGTCCGCCAAAGCCGCATCCATTTGATCCTCCAGCGCTGCATCCAGGGATCCCTTTTCTTGTAGTTCAGTAAGTAATTTGGGCTCTTTTCGAGTGAAAAAGGCCTTGAGTGCTTCCTGATAGGCAGGGATTTCTTTCAAGGGTATTTGGTCCATAAAATTATTTGCCAGGGCATAGAGGAGAACAATGGTCAGTGGAAAGGAAACGGGTTGGTGGGGTTTTTGAGTCAGGGCCTTTAAAATGCGATCCCCTTTTTCAATTTGCCGCCGGGTGGCCTCATTGACCTCCGTGCCAAACCGGGCAAATTGGGCCACCTCTTCATATTGGGATAATTCCAGGCGGAGATCCCCGACAAGGGATCGCATGGCAGGTTCCTGGGCTGCTCCGCCCACCCGCGAAACTGACCGCCCGATGTCAACTGCCGGTTTTTGCCCTTTATGAAAGAGATCGGCATCCAGAACGATCTGACCATCTGTGATGGATATCAGGTTGGTCGGAATATAAGCCGAAATGTTACCGGATTGGGTGGTGGCGATGGGAATGGCCGTTATGGATCCACCACCGTTTTCTTCTTTGAGTTTGCAAGCGCGTTCCAGCAGCCGCGAATGAAGATAAAAAATATCTCCGGGATACGCTTCACGGCCAGGGGGGCGGCGGAGCAGAAGGCTGAGTTCCCGATAGGCATCTGCGTGTTTGCTGAGATCGTCAAAGACAACCAGGATATCATCGCCCTGATCCAGGAAATATTCCGCCAGGGTCATCCCCGTGTATGGGGCCAGATATCGCAGGGCTGGGGGGTCGTCCGGACTGCTGATGATGATGGTGGTTTGGGAAAAAACGCCGCCGTTCTTGATTGTTTCGATCACCGATAGGATGGAAGATTTTTTCTGGCCGATGGCGACATAGATACAGCGCACTGCGGAGCTTTTCTGGTTAAGGATGGCATCTACTGCCAGGGTTGTTTTGCCTGTCTGTCGGTCTCCTATGATCAATTCCCTTTGACCACGACCGATGGGGTAAAGGGCATCAACGATTTTAGTTCCGGTATACAGGGGTTCATGTACAGGGGTTCGTTCAATGATGCCAGGGGCGATTCTGGAGGTTACCCGGTATTCAGAGGCAATGATCGCCTCGTCCCGGTCCAGGGGTTGTCCCAATGGATTGATGATCCGACCGAGAAGGCGCGGCCCCACCGGAACTTTCAAGCGTTTGCCGGTGGCCTCGGCCTGGTCGCCACCACGAATGCCTTGATCCGGCCCCAGCAAGATCAGATCCACATGCTTCTGATCCAGGTTGAGCGCCATGCCCTGCACTCCGGTGGGAAAAGTGACGATTTCATCAATGCTGACATTGGGGAGACCGGAGACCGTCGCGACGCCGTTGCCAATGTGCTGGACCGTGCCGACATCCCGGAACCGGACATTGGTTGATATTTGCTTTGATCGCTGATTCAAGGTCGTCAGCAGATCGGAAATTTCTTCCTCTTCCGCGGTGGTTTCCCTTTGCGCGTCTAGGTTCTCTCGCAAGCGATTAAGAAATTCCTTCCGGGAAGTTGTCAAACGCACTCGGGTGTGGAGCGCATCCAATTTCGATCGCAGTTGCTCCTCGGCCTGATTGCGCCCAGGTTCGTCATTGTTCGACATTAAAGCTCTCCTCAAGCGCGTTAATGACATCTTCTTTAAGTTCTGTGAGTTCCATGGCCAGGGTGTTTTCCACGACCAAATCGCCCATGCGCACCCGAACTCCGGCTATTAGCTCGGGATCAATTTCTATTTCCATATTGACATTTGTGTCCGCCAGTGCGCTGAAGGTTCGTACAAGGGCGCGCTGGTGGTCCGGGTCTAAATCCTGTGCAGCGGTCACATACACCGTTGGGGTGCGTTCGGCCAGGGATTCGCGAATTGCACGCACCTGACGCATATCGCTTTTTCCCAGTTCCCAAATCTCCGAGTTCAAGTCCTCCACAAGTTGATGGTGGGTCGAATCTGGCGTGGTCTTTTTGAGCAAGTCCCCGCTGATCTGAAGCACAGTTTCCACCAGTTTCTCTTGATTTTCTTCCATCTGGTTTTTCTGTCGTTTGGCCGCTTCTCTTTCCGCTTCCTCAAGAATATGTTGGGCTTCTTTCTCTGTCGCTTCAAGAAGAGATTCACTCTCCGCCCGAGCCTGGTCGTAGGCGTCCTCAAGTCGCTCTTCGATTTCGGCATCAATATTTTCCAGGCGGTCATTTATTTCTGCCAGTTTCTTGTCCGCCTCCTCCTGTTTTTCCCGGGCTTCTCGTAACAGGGCTTGCTTTTCCTCGGCCCGTTCTTCAATCCTTTTCACAATGGGCTTGAACGCAAGAAAATAAAGCGCTGCAGCCAGGACCAGAAAATTCAGGATTTCGGCCAGAATGGTGGTTAAATCAAGGTTGAGCATTCAGAATCCTCCTCGCGGTTCTGATTCCACGATTGTTCCTATCCGAAGAAGCGATCCAACAGGGGGTTTGCAAATAGCAAAACCAGAATCACCAGAAGAACATAAATCGCAGTAGATTCCAGAAGCGCCATGGAGACAAGCAGGGTCGTCCGCAGGTCATTGGCAGCATCCGGCTGACGGGCCATCCCATCCAGGGCTTTCTTTACTGCCTGGCCCTCCATGATGGCCGGGACAATGCATCCGAGGACGATCCCGATGCCGGATGTGAGGATAGTGATGATGGTGATGAGCGTACCTGAGTCAAGTTCCCACATGATGTGAATTCCTTTCTAAATGTTATGATAATTGCCTGATTTCCCGTTTCAGGCGTTTGCGTTCTTGCGCTTCTTCTGAGACTTCGATTGCAGAAGCAATGTAGAGAGATGCCAGGGTGACGAAAATATAGGCCTGAAGCACCCCGGTCAGCATTCCGAGGCCTGCCAGGGGCAGGGGAACAAGGAAGGGAACCAGGGAAAAAACAATCGCCACGATCAGATCGGTGCTGAGGATGTTTCCAAATAACCGCAATGTCAGGGAAAGGGATCGTGAAAACTGATTGACAATTTCCAGAGGCAGGATGAAGATGGGAGAAGCGAAATCCTTGAGGTAACCCCAGAGTCCTTTTTCTCTCACACCGTAATAATGCACCGCGAAAAACACAATGATGGACAGAGCCAGGGGGGTGTTGATGTTGGCGGTGGGAGAAACCAAGAAAGGCACTATGCTGAGAATGTTGGCAAACAGCAGAAAGATGGTCAGGGTCCCTAAAACCGGCAGGAATTTTGTCACATAGGTCGTCTCCGGCATCACCGCTGAGACAATGCTGTTGATGAACTCAATCAACATTTCCAGGGCGGCAGGTTTCCTCCATCGGATGAGGAGGACCACAAGAATGATGATGATCATCATCACCCAGGTTGAAATGACCGTGTCTGTGATCGGCAAGCCAAAAACGGTGAAGACCACTTGCGGAATGACTGCTTCCATTTGATGCCTTTCAATACGTCAGATTGACTTCTGGTTGATAAACATTTCCCGGGTCCACTTGTTCAGGATGATTAACCGACTTGTCAGGAAGGATAAGAAGACGATCAGCAGGGAAAACAAGGAATGTGACAATGCAATGAGAAAAAACAAGAAAATCAAAACCCAGCGTACAATCGCGCCGCCAATGATGATCCATTTGCTGAATTTTCTCCGGCTGGGATCAATTTTGTGAACCGACCAGCGTTGAAAAAAAAGGAAACCAAGGGCCAGCAAGGCTCCCACTGGCAGCCAAAGAAAGGAAGTGAGGACTGTCATGATCGTGACCGATTTCCTTTTTCTTTCCTGAGTTTGGCAGCTTTTGTTCGGAGCCATTCCAGCTCAATCACCCGGAAGAGATTGACATAGCCCGTGACCACGCCCAATCCCAAAAGAATCAGCGTGTACCGGTATCCTGTGGCGGATACTCTATCAATATAGTAGCCAAGAAGGAGCCCTCCAAAAATGGGCAGCGCAAGATCCCACCCCAGTGATGTCCATTTAAAATCCTTGAACCAGAACTTTTTACTTCCTGTGCGCTTTTCTTCAGTCATTGGCCGGCCCTTTTGATCCGCGTTCTTTTTCCGGATAGAGTTTGGATATCAGGGTTTCCATCAACCGGGTGTAGGTTTCTTCGGGAACTGTGGTGATTTCATCAGGCGTTTCTTCGATTTTTCCGGCGGTCAAAATGGTGACCGTATTGTCCCTGATGTCCAACACACCGGCATGGAGGTTAATGTGGTAGGTGTGTTCCCTGTCTTCATAAGACACAGCACCTTTATCAGTTTCTGCAATGAGCGGATGGTGCCCCGGATGGACACCGATGGGTGCACCATCCACCAGCGGAACGTTGATCCGCACCAACCCCTTTGCTTCCAGGATTGGTTTTTCCGGACTGGTCACCCGAAGAATCATCTCATCCAATATCATTCTTCGCCGCCTTCTTCAGCGATCTTCCGGGCCTTTTGCATGGCATCGTCAATGGTGCCCACCATGTAGAAGGCCTGTTCGGGAATGGTGTCATGGCGGCCATCCAGGATCTCTTGGAAACCTCGAATGTTGTCCTCCATCGAAACAAAACGCCCCGGGTTGCCGGTGAATTCTTCAGCAGCAAACAACGGCTGGGAAAGAAAGCGTTGAATGCGTCGGGCTCGTAAAACCGTTTTCTGATCCCCTTCGCTCAGTTCCTCCATTCCGAGGATGGCGATCACATCCTGGAGGTCCTCATACCGCGCCAACGTGGATTTGACCTGCATGGCGGTGTCGTAATGCACCTGCCCGACAATGTTGGGGGACAGCAGGGCCGAGGAGGATTGCAGGGGATCAATGGCAGGATATATTCCCAGATCAACCAGGCGCCGGGATAACACGGTGGATGCATCCAGGTGTGCGAAAGTTGCCGTTACAGCCGGGTCGGTCAGGTCATCGGCGGGAACATACACAGCCTGCACTGATGTAATACTGCCTGAAGAGGTTGTGGTGATCCGCTCCTGGAGTGTGCCTATTTCGGATTCCAATGTGGGCTGGTATCCCACTTCGCTTGGCAGCCGCCCGAGAAGGGCCGAAACTTCTGAACCGGCCTGAATGTACCGATAGATGTTGTCAATGAAAACCAGGACAGGACGTTTTTCATCATCCCGGAAATATTCAGCCATGGTCAGAGCCGTCAGGGGGGTCCGCAGACGGACACCCGGGGGTTCATTCATCTGCCCAAAAACAAGCACAGTGGAATCCATTACCTCACGCTTGTTCAGGTCCAGATAGAGGTCATTTCCTTCCCGGCTGCGTTCGCCAACACCGGCAAAAAGCACAATCCCTTGATATTTCTTCGTGCTGTTGCGCATCAATTCAATAATCAGAATGGTTTTTCCCACGCCAGCTCCGCCAAAAAGACCAATTTTCCCGCCCTGTGGGTATGGGGTCAGAAGGTCAATGGCCTTAATGCCGGTGATAAAGGGCTCATTGGCGATGCGCTGATCGCGAATCGGGGGGGATTGCACGTGAATAGGCTTTCTATTCAGTGGTTCTTCAAGGGCACCTTTGTTATCAATAGGTTTTCCGAGCACATTGAAAAGTCGGCCGAGGGTTTTTTGACCCACCGGTACCTTGATGGGCGCGCCGGTGTCTTCCACCACCAATCCGCGCTGCAAGCCAGCGGTGTCGTCCATGGCGATGGTGCGGACGGTATTTGTGTCTATGTGTTCCTGTACCTCGAGGATGAGAGGAGAGTGTTCTGGGCGGTCAATTCTCAGTGCATTATGAATGCTGGGCAGGTCGCCTGTTGAGAACTCCACATCAACCACCACCCCGACCGCTCTTACAATAATTCCTTTGTTTTTGCTCTCAAGGATGTTTGTTTTCAAAGGAAATCCCTCGGATTGATGTTAATGGTTGGCTAATGAAAGAACGGACAATAACAACAGGATTTGTTAAAAAACCACGCTTAATTATCCATAAATAACAAGGCTTTGTCAAATGAGGCAGCGTCTCTTGTTGCTCGATCGTGGGTTGGTTTCTTAATCAAAGAACAGGCTCGCAGGGAGATCTGTGAGCCTGTTCTGCGGATGTGAGGCTTTCAGGCTATCTGGATGTCCTTGCTGGATTCCCACAGTCCATGGATATTGCAAAAGGAAGTGGCAATCAGTGTTCCGGGGCCGTCAACCTTAATGGCAATTTTGACCTTGGGTTCTGTGTAGAGGGGACCTTCATTGGCCCCTTTAACGGAAGCCCCATGCCCAAGGAACTCAAACTTGCCAACCATGTGAGGAAATTTCCCTTTTTCTGGTTTGAAGTAGAGCTCGATCCAGTTGATATGATGTTCGGTTGTATTGGGATGCGGGATTTCTTTGCCGATGGTCAGGGAGACCTCGAATTCCTCATTCGCCTGGACGGTATCCGGGCATTCGATGACGGGCGCGTGTTTTTCAGATTTCCAATCCGCCGTTTGGAGATATTCGCCAAGAGACATCTGGTGGTTCCTTTCTTCTTTTTGGAGAAATGGTTATGAGACACAAAATGGATATTTGAATCATACCCGATATGCGCTATGGTTCAATAAACTCACAAGGTGGGTCAATCAATTTTCACAAATTCTTCTTTTCCCAAGCCGCAATCAGGGCATAACCAATCCTCCGGTAAATCCTCGAAAGCTGTTCCGGGCTCAATCCCGCTGAGGGGATCTCCTTCTGCGGGGTCGTAGATATATCCACAAGCAACGCATTCATAGGATGACATAAAAAATCTCCAATCTCTTATCAGGGTTCTGTTGTACTGGTGGGGGTCGTTGGCAGAAGATAAATCTGCGGGAGCCATCCAATACGGCCGTCTTCATCCATCACCTTTGTCCACACCAGCCCTTCAAAGACCATGGATTCATGGAGATCATAGAGCATCTGCTCGTCACGAAGCTGACCGATGATCGGACCCCCTGGATTCTGATACAGGTTGCCATTGTTCGGGATGTCGGCGCTGATCACGATGACGGGTTGTGGGGTGGCAGTGGGTGGAATAGCGGTGGGGCTGGGTGAAACTGTACTTGTTGCTGTTGTTGTTGGTGAGGGAGTCGCTGAAGGTGTTTGTGTAGGACTAGGCGTCTTGGTAGGGCTGGGGCCGACTGTCGGGGTGGCGGTGAAGGTTGATGTGGGGGTTTGCGTGGGTGGGACCAGGGGATCCAGACGTTCTGCGCGTATGTGATTTACAATCATGGCGATAGGCTCGTCCAAGCGCGTGACCAGGATCTCTTGGAGGGAGACTACTTGATCAAAGGTCAGAGGGGTATTCGAGCGGATGGTGATCTCCAACTGAATTTCCTGTTCTGTTCGGGCGATATTCAGCTCTACCAGTTCAGCATTGGCGATTTCCGCAATCTCTGTTTCGATGATGGTGTTGATCAGGCGGTTTTCCTGGGCTTGGGTCACCAGGCGTGCGCCCAAAATGGTGAGTGGGATCAGCAGAAGGGCGGTCAAAATGGCGGCCACGATGAGGGATTTTGGCAGCCTTGTGTTTTTCATCGTAATCCGAGGGCCAAAACCCTCCAGAAAGAACACGAGGGTCGCCGCGAAGGCGATGGTGACCCCATTGGTGATGAAGAGCAGCGCTGCGCCTCCGGCGATTTCCCAACGACCAAGGGCAATGCCAATCCCGATGGTGGATAACGGCGGCATCAGGGCTGTGGCTATGGCCACTCCAGGCAAGGCTGCGGAAAGATGTGGCTGAGCCAGGGCATAGGCTGCTGCCAGCCCACCTGCCAGGGCAATGACCAGATCGTTGGGCGTCGGTTGAGTTCGGATCAATACCTCATGCGGAACTTCGACCAGAGAGGGAACAAAGGGCAGATAGATATTGCTGAGGGTCAGGAGCGCCGAGAGGAGGATAGAAATGATCGCGCCTCGAACAAGGGCAGAGCCTGAATCCCGGGCCAGTTTTGTGTCCGCTGTGATGGATCCCAGCCCGACCCCCAGGATGGGGGACATCAGCGGCGCAACCAGCATGGCGCCAATGATCACAGCAGGGGAGTCACTGATCAATCCGAGGGTGGCGATTGCACTGGAGAGGATCACAAGAAAAAAGTAATCAAACCCCGGTGAGGCCGCCTTGCGGATGTAGTTCATGATCTCTTCCCGGCGATCGGAATCGAGGGATTTAATGTATTGGGAGAGCCAGTTTCTGATGCCGCTGTTTGGGTTCATGTGCCTTTAATCAGATCACCCTTCAGATTGTGTTCCTTTGGTGATTTTGTCGTCTCATGTCAACTGTAACCAATGGAAGCCAAAGGGAGTGATTCGCACCATATAGGGGTCGTCTGTGATGCTCTCAAAATCCGCTTTTCCAAGCAGATCAACTACCTGACTGCCCTGGAATGCCTGCAAGTCGAGGGATAGGTCTCGCTCCTGTTCCGTGAGGTTCAGAATGCAGATCACATGCTCTCCCTGATGATGACGGTGCACCACAAGAAACTCCGTGTGATCTTTGGCCAGGAAAGTGTAGTCCCCCAGACTGAGGATCTTGTGGGCTTTCCGAATGGCGATGAGTTGCTTCAGGGCGGAAAACAATGAGTCTGGATCATCCTTTTGCGCAGCGACATTGACCTTTTGATAACTGAATGCTCCCTCGTCTATCACTGGGGCGTATAAGTCGTCGGGATCTGCGTTGGAGAATCCGGCGTTTTTGGATGTGTCCCACTGCATGGGGGTGCGGACCCCGTCCCGATCTGGAAGCCAGATGTCGTCGCCCATGCCAATTTCGTCCCCGTAATAGACGATCGGCGCGCCCGGAAGGGAATAGAGCAGAGCATTGGCCAGGAGGATCTTCCTCCGGTCATTGTCCAGCAGGGGGGCCAGCCGGCGGCGAATTCCGAGATTCAAGCGCATGCGTGGTTCCGGTGCATATTTTTCCCACATCCATTGGCGTTCCTCTTCGGTCACCATCTCAAGGGTCAGTTCATCATGGTTGCGAAGGAAGATGCACCATTGAGTCCCTTCGGGTATTTCCGGCGTTCTTTCCATGATCCAATGAATGGGGCTTGAATCTCCTCGTTTGAGGGCCATGAAGATGCGGGGCATAACCGGAAAATGGAAGCCCATATGGAATTCGTCACCATCCCCGAAATAGGGGCGGACATCCTCTGGCCATTGGTTCGCTTCTGCTAACAGTATTTTGCCTTCGTAATTCGCATCCAAATAGGCCCGGATGGTTTTCAGAATGGCATGGGTTTCCGGCAGGTTTTCGCAGTTTGTGCCTTCTCGTTCTATCAAGTATGGAACAGCATCTGCCCGAAATCCATCAATGCCCATGTCCAGCCAGAACTTCATCACATTCAGCATTTCTTCCCGGACTGCCGGGTTGTCATAGTTGAGATCTGGTTGCGAGGAATAAAACCGGTGCCAGAAATATTGTCCCGCTTGTTCATCGTAGGTCCAGTTCGAGTCCTCGGTATCAAGGAAGATTATTCGGGCTTCTTCATATTTTTTGTCAGTATCTGACCAGACATAATAATCCCGATATTCTGAATCTGGGTCTGATCGGGATGCCTGAAACCAGGGATGTTGGTCTGATGTGTGGTTCAATACAAGGTCGGCAATGACCCGCAGTCCTCTCAGGTGAGCTTCCTCAATGAGAGTTTTAAAATCTTCCAGGGTTCCATAATCTGAATGGATTCCGTAATAATCTGCAATATCGTAGCCATCGTCCTTGAGAGGCGAGGGATACATGGGCAAAATCCAGATGCAGTCAATGCCGAGATCCTGGATATAATCCAGTTTGCTTATCAGACCGGGTAGGTCTCCCTTCCCATCGGCATTGGAATCGCAAAATGCTCGGATATGGACTTCATAAAAAACAGCTTTCAGATACCAGGGTGTTGTCTCCGGTGCCATCCCAGACTTCCCTCCGAAAATTTAAATTTATTGCTGACAGGTTATTGTCAAGTATAGCTGTATCAGAGGGCCTGCGCAAGGTGTGTTTTGGATGGGTTGTCTTATCCCCGGGATAACTCTCGTGTGGAGTGGGTCTTTCTGGTTTCTTGCGGAGTGCGTAGGGTGGCATTCAAAACAGTCTCCAATACCGGGCGCAACTTGGGCAGGAGACCCAGGCGAATGATGACATTCCAGATTGGCTCCGCTTTTTTCCAGCCGCCTGTGTAGCAAAGGTGCCGCATTCTGGAGAAAAAATCCGGTTGACTGCGCATGGATTTAGCAATAGCCCCCCAGCGATAAAATTCCCGATAAGCTTGATGATACCCCCTTTCCAGGGTTGCGGTGGACATCCGTGCGGGCTGAAAGACGGCATGTCGGGTGTCATATCGGGACCAGTTCCGGGACAGTAGGCGTCCCTGCCGAGACAGTGTTTCGTATAGTTTTGTTCCCGGATACGGTGTCAGAATATGAAATGTTGCTGTTTCGATTCCATTTTCAAGAGCCCAATCCACTGTGCGTTGAAAGACGTCCGGGGTGTCAGCATCACAACCGAAAACAAAGCTGGCATTGACCATGATGCCCAGATCATGGAGCCTCTTGATGGCTCGGGCGTAGTCCTGGTTGATATTCTGCAATTTTCCCTGGGATCTCAGGTTGGCGGCAGAGAGGGTCTCAAAGCCAACAAACAAACTGCGCAGTCCAGATTGTGCAGCCAGTTCCATCAGGCCGGGTTCCAATATGCTTCTGACGGTGCTGGCGGCCTGCCAGACACGGCCCATCCCGCGCAGACCATTGAGAAGGCCCCGGATGAAGGGGGGATGGCCAAAGAGGTGGTCGTCCAGAAAAAATAAATGCCGTCCAGGCAGTTTGTCAATTTCAGCCAAGGCGTGATCAATTTGGGTTGTGTAAAAAGTTCTTCCCCCTCTGAAAAAATTATTTTTATAACAAAAGGCGCACTGATGTGGGCATCCCCGGGAAACGACAATGGAGTTGGGGGCCAGATAGGCATGTTTTTGGAACAGATCTCGTCTGGGAAACGGGGCGTTTTCCAGAGTCCGGTTGGTGGAGAAATAGCGTGGTTTTGGCCGGCCTTCACGCAGGTCTGAGAGAAACTCTGGCCAGGTATCCTCTCCCGGGCCAAGAAAGATGGAATCTGCATGGGTTTGGGCTTCTTCCGGGCAGGCTGTGACATGTAATCCCCCCATCACCACCCGAACGCCTTTGCTGCGATATCGGTCAGCAATTTCATATGCCCGATAGGCCGAGGTGATGTATGTTTCCAGGACAACCAGGTCTGGATGGTCCTCCAGGTTCAGTTCCTCAACGTGCTCATCGCAGAGGGTAATACGGTCATCGGGATCACAATAGGCTGCCAGAGTGGCCAGGCCGAGGGGTGGGAAAAGGCTGTATTTGATTGGCCTGAACTCGGGGGATTTCGCTTCCAAGAGCGCGGGCAAGATCATCTTTATGTGCATATCTTCCTCCAATTTAGTTAGCTCGAGGTTAGCACAACGTCCGGAAGTTAACTACGAATCAAATCCATCAATTCCTGCACCCAAGTGCTTGACGAAAAAGTGGGGGATTGTTATTGTTATCTTGGAGGTTTCATATGTTGGAAATATGCTTTATTGAAGACAATCTTTCTTTGCGGACGGCCATGAAACAGGGGTTGGAGAAAACAGGGAAAGTCCAGGTTGTCTTTGAAGATGATCGTGGTTCTGGAATTCTGGAACACATATTTACGTCCCCGCCGGATGCCGTTTTGATGGATGTAGCCCTGTCCGGGCCTTTGAATGGGATCCAGACCGCGGTCCGACTGCGCCGGGAGTATCCAAGATTGCCGGTGGTCTTCTACTCCATTCAGGATGCAGATGATTATTATCGGGATTTCTTGAACAGCGGAATATTAACCCATTACGCCTATGTTCGAAAATCAAATTATCTTTTGCCGGAAAATGTTTACCCGCTGATAAAGGATGCAGTCCGGGGGCGCAGTTTCATTGATCCGGAGATTGCCGCCCGGGTGCAGGAAGTGCGACATAAGGATGCCTACGACCCCATGACCCTTCTGGAGCCTAATGAAAAGGAGGTGGTAGCCCTTTTGGCCCGTGGATTGACCAATGACCAGATTGCAGAGATATTGGGATATCGGGATGCCCGGGCTGTCAGCCGGACAAATGGTCAGATCTATACAGCATGGGGGTTAAACAAAACCAGCACAGACGAAAAGGTTGCTCGAACCCGGGCTGTGATGATATTTCTGCGGGGTGAGATGATACTGTGGGATGAAGATGGCGCGCCAAAGGTTTGTGGACCTGATGGTGATTGGATTCCTCTGAAGGGTGATTGAGATTGGCTGCAATGCTTTTGGACTGGCTTGTTCGTACGGTTTCTTTTTTCAATACGATTCTTCTGTTATGGCTGGGCCTGATGGTGATTCTGACTGGAAACAGAAAATCTGTTGGAACCTGGATTGTCAGCGGCGGGTTGTTTGTTGGCACGCTCTTCTTTATCAGCCATACCATGATTATGGGCGGCAATATCGCCCGGCTCAGTCTGGGAGTCAATTTTTGGTGGACTGTTAGCTGGATACCGGCTGTTGCAGCACCCATCGCCTGGTATGGTTCCATGCTGTGGTATGCCGGTTTTCGATGGGATCAGCCCCACCCCCATAAGAAATTCCTGGTTTTGATTTTCCTCCTGATGCTTTTGATGGGGTTCCAGGTTGTATTATGGAACCCTTTGCCCAGCTATCAGGAGATGATGTTCCGCTTGCTGCCTGCGATCGGTCCTTCCTTTGGCGGTCTGCCGTTGATCGTTTTCACCTATCTGGTTCTCTCGGTCCTTTGCTATCTTCTCCCCCTGGATTTGATCGGTCAGGATCTGTTTGGCGACAAACCTCTTGCTGCTGCTGCATTCCGCAAGGCCCGGCCCTGGTTGATGATGGCGTCTATCGCTCTTCTCCTGGCCAGTTTGGTGATGATCTGGACCGCCTTATGGATCCTGGAGACAATACCAACCCCCAGCCTTAAGAACCAAGGGGATTTGCTCCAGGTTAAACGGTTGGATTTGATTGTTGCCAGTCTGGTGGGTCTGGCGATCATTTTGTTGGGTCGGGCAGTTGTCGCCTATGAGGTTTTCACGGGCCGACCACTTCCCCGCAACCGGTTTTCCCGGCAATGGCGCAGTACGGTCATTTTGGCGGGAGGATATTCCAGCGTGATCGCCTTTGGTGTCACCATTCAGCTTCCCATGCTGTATATTGTGATGTCGGCTACGGTGCTCTTTACCCTGTTTTATGGCTTGTACAGTTGGCGGTCATACTCCCAGCGGGATGCTCTGATTGCACGGGTTCGCCCTCTGTTGAGCAGCGGGGAACTTTTCAGTCAGGTAACCAAGCCCGACCGGATCGCGGAATCGGGTCCGTATCCTTTTTTTTGCAGCCTGTGTCAGACGATTCTATCTGTGCCCGTGGCGGTGATCATCCCGGTTCCCTGGGTTGCGCCCTTGATCCATGCGCCCCTTGTTTTCAATCCCTTTGGCAAGCCATTTGATTACACCCTGCCTGGGGCACCCGATGATCTCTTCTTTCCAGATGGGCCGACCCTCCTGCCAGGGGAAAATGAGGGGGTTGCCTGGATGGTCTCCCTCTGGCGGGAATCGGAGCTGATCGGGATTCTGCTGCTTGGGGAAAAAGCCGATGGCAACCCCTTTACAGAGGAGGAGATTGAGGTGGCCCAACTGGGGGGGGAGCGCCTTCTGGACATGATGGCCGGAACGGAGATGGCACGCATGGCAATTGCTCTTCTGCGGGAACGGGTGTCTGAAATGGCCCTTATGGAATCCAGAAGCCGCCGGATTCTGCATGATGAAGTTCTGCCGGAAATTCACACTGCCCTTCTGAAGCTTCAGTCCGGAGTGAACAAGGCGGGACAGGAAGATATTGTTTTGGCATTGAGTGATACCCATCGCATCCTCAGTGATTTGATCCGGGACCGTCCTCCGACAGTTCCTGAGCGGCTGGCCAAGGGGGGACTGGTGCAAGCGGTAAAGGAGCTACTTCGGCTGGAATATGATAGAAACTTTCAAGCCGTTCATTGGAACGTTTCCAAGGATTTTGAGGAGCGCGTTCAGAGATTGCCGGAAGTTTCGCGGGAAGTGATCTTTTTTGCTGTGCGGGAGCTTTTACGCAATGCGGTAAAACATGCTGCTGGAGGGGATGTCCATCGGGAAGTCTGTCTGTGGTTATCTTGCTACTCTTCGGATGATGATCTGGTGATCCAGGTGCGGGATGATGGGATTGGGATTTCTGAAGAAGCGCACAGGGAGTTTCCTGGTGGGAATGGTTTACGTTTCCACGCGGCCATGCTGGCGGTAATCGGGGGACGGCTGTCCATGCACTCCCCTGAGACTGGCGGCACGCGGGCGGCGATCTGTGTAAAAGCCCCACCTCCACAGGGACTATCCTAGCAGGATGATATTGTCTGCCTGGATCCATATCCTGCCCCGATCTGTATCTTCTTCCACATTACCTGTAATAAGGTAAGGGCCGGTTTTCTGCAGAATCTGGTGACATCGGCGGTAAAGCCTGGGGGATACCTTGACCTGAATTCCCCCATCAAGGTCCTCCACGTTAAGAAAGCACATCATCCCCTGATGGCGGGTCCTGAAACGCCGCCAGGATTGGCGCATTCCAGCCAGAGTAACTCGTTCCCCCACCAATGAAAGGGCTTCCAGGGTGGTGATAGCCCCTGCAGACTGGATCTGGTCCGCATGTTCCTCCAGGGGGGAGAGGGTCAGGCTGACGCCCAGGATGTTGCGTTGGGCTTCCAGCTTCTTTTCCTGAGACCATTCTTCCTGACCTGTGCTCTGGCTGAACAAATTCATTTGTCCGGGAGGGCGGGTGTGTTCAATGCGTTCCAGACCCTCGGGAATGGTCGTCAAGCCCTCCAGCGCCCCACATAGGATCAGGTGCCGGGCTTCCTTTTTCTGGGGATCCACCCGCAGAAGAAAGTCTTCCAAAGAATCAAACGGCTGCTTTTGGAGGATTTCCTGACAGGTGTTGTGGGTCAGCTCCCGCACTTGATGAAGGCCCATATACAGAGTGGCTTCGCCCCCGGGGTACCGGACGCAGAAACGTTCCTGGGAGTGATTGATATGCGGCGGCTGCAGGTTCAACCCCAACCTTCGGGCCTCCATCAAATAGACGCGCTGGGAATAGTATCCCCCGCCATAACCCAAAACCGCTGCCATGAACTCCGCGGGAAAATGCGCTTTGCACCAGCTTGAATTCCAGGATAATTGCGCATAGGAAGCAGCATGGGCCTTTGGGAAACCATATCCAGCAAAGGCCGCCATCATTTCCCAGATTCGTTCTGCGGTTTCTGGAGGCACTCCTCGCCTCCTCTGAGCGCCCTCGATAAAGTTTTTTCGCAGGGTATCCATGACACCGCCCGGATCGAAATGGCTCATGGCTCGGCGCAGGATGTCCGCCTGAGCGATTGACAGGCCTCCCAGGTCATGGGCGATCCGCAAAACTTGTTCCTGGTAGAGGATCACCCCATAGGTATTCCCCAGAAGATCCTCAAGGGAAGGGTGAATGTGTGCGATGGGTTCTTCCCCGCGGAACCGGCGCACGAAAGCGTCGCGCAAGCCCCCGCGCAGGGGGCCAGGCCGGTACAACGCCAGGGCTGCCATGATGTCCTCAACGGAGTCCGCCTGGATTTCCTGAAGGGTGGCCCGCATCCCCGGACTTTCGATCTGGAAACATCCAATGGTCTTTGCGCTCCGGATGGTCGCAGCGGTTTCGGGGTCATTGAGGGGGATTTTCTCCAGCACCTCTAACCCATCAGAAAATTCTTTGCTCCGCCAGGAAGGAATCCGATTGGCCACCTCTCCCAGAACGGTCAGCCCGCGTATGCCCAGCAGGTCAATTTTCACCAGACCCAACTGATCAATGCCCTCCAGGTCAAACTGTGCGTGGTTGATGTCCAGGCTGGCAGAATGGACCAGGGGAACCAGATCAGTGATAGGAAATGGGGCAACGAGGATGCCGCCGGGATGCACGGAAAGATGCCTGGGCATACCCAGGAGGTGGATCGCGTCGGCTGTGATCTCTTTGATAATGGGGATCGTACTTTCCCGCAAAAGGGGCGCAAAGGGGTTCTGTGTCCTGCCATCCCGTTGAAAACGAAAGGCATGGGGCAGTTTTTTTGAGAGCTGCCGGATCGCTTCCGGGCTGAGGCCGTAAGCCTTGGCAGCATCTCCCAGGGCGGATTTTGGACGGTAGCGCGTGATGGTGCCCACCATGGCCACATGATCCTCCCCATAGGCGTCAAAGACATAGCGGATGACTTCCTCACGGCGATGTGAGGCGATATCTGTGTCTATATCCGGGGGTTTTTTCCTGGCGGGATTCAAGAAGCGTTCAAAAAACAAATTCAGGGCCAGAGGATCCGGTGTGGTAATCCCCAAACAGTAAGCCACCAGGGAAGAAGCGGCAGAACCGCGCGAGGAGGTGGGAATGCCGAGGTCACGGGCATGCTGCAGCACATCCTGCACGATCAGAAAGATGGGTTCGTAGCCCATGTTGGATATGATTTCCAACTCATGTTCCAGTCGGGCTTCGATTTCCGGAGTGAGGTTGACGTAGCGCTTCCTGGCTCCCTGAAAGGCTTTTTCTTTCAGATGGTCCGCCTGGGATTTCCCTTCGGGTGTAGGAAAGGCCGGATAGTGCCTTTCACCAAGGGGAAGGGAAAGGTTGCATCGGTCGGCAACTTTGGCAAGGTTTTCAAGGGCTTCAGGAAGATCTCGAAATCGAAAGCGGAAATCCTTCCAATCCGGAAAGTGCGCTGGTCCGGGGGGAAGCTGGTCCCGTGACAGGTTCTGAATCACTGCATTGCGGCGAATGGCTGTTAGGGTGCGATAGTGTTTTTCCGATTTGTCCGGTCCGTAAAAAATATCCTGGGTTGCGATCAGATCAATACCCAAATCCCGGGCCAGGACTACCAGGGCGCGCTCTGTGGGCAAAGGGCCGGTGGTAAATCGCTGGATCTCAATAAAAAAATCCTGGTGAAAAAGCGAATGCAATTCCGAGAGAAAGGTGTGGGTCCGGGTGGGCTCATTGGGATGTGTTTCCCAGATGTCCCTGAAAAGGCCTCGATGACCACCAGCGATGGCGATCAATCCCTGGTGACATTGGGTCAGATCGGAGAGTGTCATCGCTCTAGATTCCAGGGCCATGCGGCTGCTGACTCGGCAAAGATTGGACCATCCCTGACGGTCCTTTGCCAACAGCGTGAAAAGACCGGAATGCCCTTCCCATTGCAGGTCTATTTCCAGCCCTAAAATGGGTGTAATGTCCATTTTTCGGCAGCATGTGTAAAACTCCAGAGCTCCTGACAGGTGCTGATGATCTGTCAGCGCCAGGGTGCGGATGCCACCGCTGTTTGCCAAATGCGCCAGGTCTTCCGGGGAAAGGAATGATTCCAGGAATCCAAAATAGGAGTGGGCACGAAGATACACTGGTTCAGGAGAGGGCATGGAGAATTCCTTGTATCGAACACTTATTCTACGATTATTATAATGAGAAGTGAAATCTGGGGCAAGGTGATTAATCGCCCGGTCCGGACAGTATAATGGACACCATGAAATCGTTGCGTTTGGAGGATGGATGACAGAAAAAATCTCTCTTTACGATTTACGGTGCGAGTACCTTCACAACCCCCTGGGGATTGATACGCCAAAACCGCGTCTGAGCTGGAAAGTCCGCAGAGAGGAGCCAGGCTTCTTTCAGCATGCCTGCCAGATCCAGTTATCCCATCAGAAGAATTTTATGGGCCGGGCAATAATCTTGGACACCGGAAAATGGCGAACGGATCAATCCCACCTGGTAGAAGTGCCTTCCCTCGTCTTTTCCAGTCGAGAACGGGTGTTTTGGCGGGTTCGCGTGTGGGATGAAGAGGATAGGGCAAGCCCTTTCAGCCAGGCGTCCTGGTTTGAATACGGACTTCTGAATCAGGATGATTGGGAGGCGCAATGGATCCAATCTGAGGTAGCTGGAGACCAGTGGGAAGGGGCGCCCTGCCCGTTTTTCCGCAGGGAATTCTCTTTATCGGAATCAGTGATCTCCGGCCGCCTCTATATCACGGCCCTGGGATTGTATGAGGCGTTTATCAACGGTCAGCGCGTGGGCAGAGACCAGCTGCAGCCCGGTTGGACGGATTACCGCAAGCGCTTGCATTATCAGGTCTATGATGTGACCTGGTTCCTTTCTGAAGGCCAGAATGTCCTCGGAGCCATTCTGGGGGATGGTTGGTATTGCGGCCGGTTGGCATGGCTGGGCCGACAGCACTATGGTCTGCGGCCCCGTTTTCTGGCCCAGATGCATTTGACGCTTGCGGATGGTTCTCGCCGGGTGATCGGAACGGGTTCAGATTGGAAGACGAACACCGGGCCCATCTTGCAGTCCGATCTGCAAATGGGGGAGATTTATGATGCCCGACTTGCTCAAAAGGATTGGTCGCTTCCCGACGCGGATTGTTCATCCTGGCGCTCTGTGGAGCTCTGGGAGCCGGACCAACCCATTACCCTGTGCTGTTCCCCGTCCCCGCCTGTGCGGATCACAGCGCATCGGAAGCCTGTATCCGATCCGCTTCCCTGCCCCAATGGAAAGCCCGGCACCTATTTGTTTGACCTCGGTCAGAATATGGTTGGCAAAATTCAGTTAGCCATTTCAGGCCCTTCCGGTCAGCAGGTGCGGATCCGGCATGGGGAGATGCTGGATGAATCTGGCGCTCTGTATACGGAAAACTTGCGAACAGCAGGACAGGAACTGGTGTTCACCCTGAATGGTGAGGGCAGGGAAATATATACTCCCCACTTCTGTTTTATGGGCTTTCGCTATGTGGAGGTTTCAGGGTTGAGGGAACATCCCGGAAAAGAGATGATCACCGGGTTGGTGATGCACTCGGATTTGAAAGAGGCCGGATCCTTTTCCTGTTCCGATCACTTGGTCAATCAGCTCTTCCAAAACATTCGCTGGAGCCAGAAGGGAAATTTTCTGGACGTTCCTACCGATTGTCCGCAACGCGATGAGCGTTTGGGATGGACAGGGGATGCCCAGGTTTTTGTGAGAACGGCGGCCATCAATATGCAGGTTGCGCCCTTCTTCAGAAAATGGTGTAGAGACCTGCAGGATGCACAGACGACGGATGGTATGGTGCCGGCGGTGGCTCCGGCTCTGGCATTGGAAGGGGACGGCCGACTGGAGAATGGGGGGCCGGGTTGGGCCGATGCCCTTGTGATCTGTCCCTGGGTGATCTATCAACACTATGGGGATCACCGGGTTTTGGAAAGTATGTATCCAGCCATGCAGCAATTCATGGCATATCTGGAGGCGTCGGCCGTGGATGGCGTCCGAGCCCACCCGGATTCTCACGGTTTTCGGGGTTACGGGGATTGGTTGTCCATTCAGGCGGAGACCCCCTTGGACGCGATTGGAACAGCATATTATGCGCATATTGCTGATTTGATGGCCCAGGTGGCTGATATCCTGGGCCGCTCTGGGGATGCTGTCCGCTTTGCCGCGCTGCACCGAGAAATTCGGGAAACGTTTATTGGACGTTTTTTAGATCAGCCAGAGAATCTGGGTGATTTGACCCAAACCTTCATCGTTCTTGCGCTGCAATTTGATCTGGCCCCTGAGGGGATGCGGGAGCAGCTTGTGGACGCATTGGTTCAGGATATTCGCAGGCGGAACAATCATCTCTCATGCGGATTCTTGGGGTCTCCCCATTTACCTCATGTCTTGGTGGAATCCGGCCGGTCGGATGTCGCCTATGATCTGCTTTGGCAGACTACCTGGCCTTCCTGGCTGTATGCCGTGGTCCAGGGGGCGACCACAATCTGGGAGCGCTGGGATGGATGGACAAAGGAGAAGGGTTTTCAGGACCCCCTAATGAATTCCTTCAATCACTACGCCTATGGCGCTGTGGGAGATTGGCTTGTCTCTAAAGTGGCAGGGATTCAATCCGATCCAGAATATCCCGGATATAAGCGCTTCGTCCTAAGACCAAACCTCGATCCCCGGCTAAGCTTCATACGTGCAGAGCTGGAGAGCCCCTATGGGACAATCCGCAGCGCGTGGCGGGTTGAGGAAAATGGGAGATTCTATTGGGATTTTACTGTTCCTGAAAATAGTCAGGCGGTTGTCCATATTCCCATCCGGCAGGGTTGGCGTTTCTTTTTAGCAGATGGTAGGGACGAGAGTATTATTGTTTCCTTCGATGAATTGCCTGAGAAAGAGACCATGGTGTTTGACCATCCATCGGGGTCATATCACATTGAAGTGGTTCAACCCAGGGGTTTCGTATAGGAATTGCATTAGTGGAAGAACAGGCTGTTTGTTATCATCCGTGAACAGCCTGTTCTGAAGGGTATAGAAAACTGATGCGTCAATCCTGGATGAAGGCCTCTGTTTTGTCCCGGGCAATGTTGTCCTGGTATTGCTCAGGAGGCGTTTTCATGAAGTAGGATGAAGGAGCCAGCAGGGGGCCGCCCAAACCGCGGTCGAGTCCGATCTTACAGCAGCGCACGGCATCAATGATCACGCCGGCGGAATTGGGTGAATCCCACACCTCGAGTTTTGCTTCCACATTCAGGGGCACATTCCCAAAGGTGGTGCCTTCCATCTTAATATAACAGAATTTCCGGTCTGTCAACCAGGGAACATAATCGCTGGGGCCAACGTGGATGTCATCATGGGGAAGGTTGTAGGGCAGCATGCTTGTCACCGCGCCTGTCTTGCTGATCTTTTTGGATTCAAGACGTTCCCGTTCCAGCATGTTCATGAAATCGGTGTTCCCGCCGAAATTGAGCTGGTAAGTGTGATCCAGGCGCACTCCCCGATCAACAAACAGGCTGGCCAGCATGCGATGGAGGATGGTCGCGCCCACCTGGCTCTTGATGTCATCACCGATGACGGGCAATCCCTGATCACTGAATCGTTTGGACCAATATTCCGAGCTGGCTATGAAAACGGGTATAGCGTTTACAAATCCGCATCCGGCTTCCAATACCTGCTCTACATACCATTTGGTGGCCATCTCCGATCCTACCGGTAGGAAATTTACCACAACATCGGTGTTGGTCTCTTTCAGGATTTTCACGATGTCATCGGTCGGGCCAGGGGCTTTTTGGACAATTTGCTTGAGATATTTCCCCAGGCCGTCATGAGTCATCCCCCGACTGACAGGAACATCCAAATTTGGCACATCCGCAAACCGGAAGGTGTTGTTGGGAAAGGCAAAGATGGCTTCTGAAAGGTCCTGACCTACTTTGGTGTCCACCACATCAAACGCCGCAGAGAATTCAATGTCGGAAATATGGTATCCGCCGAGGTTGACATGCATCAGACCGGGGATTCGTTTTTCTTCATCAGCCTGTTGATAGAAGGTGACACCCTGTACCAGCGCAGACGCACAGTTGCCGACACCGATAATCGCCACACGCACTTTTTTTGTTTTTTCACTCATAAATATGACAATCCTTTCAAGCGGTAATGGGTACGCAGGTATTAATTATACCCATTTCTCAAGTCCGGATTCTCAATCATTTCCCTTAAGGTCTGCAGGAATTTGGCAGCCGGTGCGCCATCCACCAAACGGTGGTCAAAAGCCAGGGACAGAGTCAGGGTGTGTCGGATGGTCAGGGCGTGATTGATGACAACGGGGCGTTCGGCGATCCGGCCAATGCCCAGAATGGCTGTTTCGGGCAGATTGATGATAGGTGTGAAGGCGTCTATGCCATACGCTCCCAGGCTGGTAAGGGTGAAGGTGCCGCCCTCGAGGGATCCCGGTTGAATTCGGCTGCTTCGGGCCTTGTTCACCAGGTCAGCATATTCCTGGCAGATTGTCTTGAGGTCTTTGTTTTCAATCTCAGGGATGACAGGCACCAGAAGGCCGCGGGGCGTATCCACCGCAAAACCCAGGTTAATGTGAGCCATCTCCAGGATGGCATCACCTTCCAACCGGGCGTTCATGTACGGATGCACCTTCAAGGCCCGGGCGGTGAGGACTCCCAGCATTTCATTGTAGCCCGGTTTGCACCCCCATTCCGTGGCGAGTGCATTCACAAGGGCTTTGCGTTCTTCCACGAGGTCGGTTGCGTCCACCTCCATCAGGAGGGTGACCCGGGCGACAGTCTGAGCGCTCTGGGCCATCCGTCTGGCCGTGATGGCGCGGATTCCCTCCAGGGGACTGCGGCGCTGGATGTCCGGGAGGTCCCCGGTATCTTTCGTAAGGACGTGTTTCCTGGCTGCTCGGAGGATATCCGCTTCAACCACCCGCCTTCCATCATCCCCCGTGGGGGTGGCGGATTCGAGGGGTATTCCCAGAGCCTCAGCCCGCATTTTTGCCCGGGGAGAGGCGATGATCCTTCCCTTGGACCCCATGGTGGCGTTTGGCTTTTCCTCAGAAGGTGCAGCTTCTTTCTCCGTTGTTCTTTTGGTTTCTCGGGGAGGGGGTGTTGATGCGTCCCTTTCTTTCCGGATCTCAAACTGGTCATCGGGTCCCCCAATCACAGCAACAACAGTCAATACCGGAACAACCTGGTCTTCTTCAAATGGGCCGATGTGCAGAAATCCCTTGGCGGTGGCTTCGATGGGGAAAATGGCCTTATCGGTCTCCACTTCCAGAACTTCTTCACCTTGTTTGACTTGGGAGCCGTCTTCTTTCAACCAGGAGACGATCCGAACTTCTTCTACGGTTTGGCCAAGTTTGGGAATGTACAGATCTTTGGTCATCAGCGCACCACCTTCCTGCAAGCAGCCACGATATCGGCAACATTTGGAATGGCTTCATCTTCCAACACTTCCGCTCTGGGTACGGGGACATTGGCAGCAGCCACCCGCACCATGGGGGCGTCCAGCCAATCAAAGGCCTCCTCGTTGACCTGGACCATCACCTCGTTGATAAAACCGGTGTTTTCATAAGCCTCTGAGACGCACACCAGCCTCCCGGTCTTTTGAACCGATCGGGTGATGCTCTCCAGGTCCAGGGGATTCAAGGTTCTCAAATCAATCACTTCCACATCAATGCCTTCATCAGCCAAGATTTCCGCAGCCTCCAGGGCCCTGATGACCATGCGGGAATAGGTCACGAGGCTGATATCCGCACCCTGCCGTTTGATATCAGCCACCCCAAAGGGAATTACGTAGTCTTCTTCCGGGACCGGTCCTTTGGTTTTATAGAGCATTTTGTGTTCGATGAACATCACGGGGTTATCCTCCCGGATAGCGGCCTTGAGCAAACCCTTGGCATCGTAGGGAGTGGCAGGCATGACGACATGGATGCCAGGGAAATGGGTCCAAAGGCTTTCCAGACTCTGGGAATGATGGGCTGCGATGGCCCGTCCTGCGCCGCCTTCCGTGCGGATGACCATCGGGACCCGGGTCCTGCCTCCGAACATATAGCGGTTTTTTGCACCCTGGTTGGCGATCTGGTCCATCGCCAGGGGGGTGAAATCAACATACATGATCTCTGCCACAGGCCGCATCCCGGTCATGGCTGCGCCAACGGCAACTCCGGCGATGGTCGCTTCTGAGATGGGGGTGTCTATCACTCGCCAGTCTCCATAGGCCTCCCACAACCCCCGTGTGGCCCCATAGGCGCCCCCATAGAGCCCAACATCTTCACCCATGACGAAAATCCTTTCATCCCGTTGCATTTCCTCTGAGAGCGCTTCCTGCAAGGCCTGGGCATAGCTGATCTGGCGGATATCAACTTCTTGCTGGATTTTTTGGCGGAGCTGCTTGTCCTGGATGTAATCCTCCTCGGTGAATTTTGCGGGGGCGAACACATCGGTGTATGTCTCAGCAGGGTCTGGCGGGGGCGACGCCATGCTGAAGTCCATGGCCTGCTCCAGCTTTTGAGAAACGGTTTCTTCCAGCTCGGAAAATTCCTCCGGAGAGAGCATCTTGACAGCTTGCATGCCCTGTTTCAACGAGAGGATTGGGTCGCGACTTTTCCATTCGACCTCTTCTTCCTTGGTGCGATAGGCGCGGGGGTCTGAGTGGGAATGACCGAAATACCGGTAAGTCTTTGCTTCGATCAGGGTGGGGCCTTTTCCGGATCGGGCTCTTTCCACGGCCCGATGAACTGCCCCGCGCACTTTGAGCACATCCATCCCGTCCACGGTCTCTCCGGGAATGCCATATGCGCAGGCCCGGTCGGCGATATTCTCCAGCTTGCTGGCTTTTTTCCATGGGACCGACATAGCATAGAGGTTGTTTTCAACGACAAAGACCAAGGGCAGATTCCATAGGCTGGCCATGTTCAGCGCTTCGTGGAAATTCCCGGTGTTGGAAGCCCCATCGCCAAAAAAGCAGAGCACTACCTGGCCGGTCTTCTGCAATTTTTGCGATAAAGCCGCTCCCACGGCTACCGGAATATTCCCGCCGACAATGCCGGTCGCACCCAGGTTGCCGTGCTCCACATCGGCGATGTGCATAGATCCGCCCTTGCCTTTACAGTAACCGGTTGTTTTGCCCAACACTTCCGCCATCATTTTGTTGAAATGTTCCTGTTGGGCCTGGGGGCTATCGGCCTGTACGTCGCCATGGGCATGGGCATGGCCGTGACCGCGATGGGTGCTGGTGATGATGTCCTGGGAGTTGATGGCGGCAATTGCACCGACGGAGACAGCCTCTTCTCCGGCATAGAGATGCGATGCGCCTTTGAGAACAGCCCGTCCGAGGAGTTCGGAAATATTGTTCTCGAAGGCGCGCACTTCCATCATCTGGCGCAGATAGGTCATCAGGTCAGCCTTTGTCAGGGCTTGCTCTTCTATCAGGGCGGAAAAGGTTTCCTGCAGGGTTCGGTTTGTGTTGTCCATATTCTTGCCTCCTATGGGGTGGGTTTTGTTGTGATCAATTCAATCTGGTGTTCACCCAGGATCGGGTGAAGGGGTGTGGATTTTTTCTGGTCGGTGATGAGGATGTGCACTTCGTCAAAGTGCGCAAAGGTTGCCAGGCCGCTTTTTCCCCACTTGGTTTTGTCCAATATACCTACAACGCGTCGGCAGCGTTTGAGAATCCGTCGTTTGACTCCAGCGATCGCTGGATTGATATCGGTGAGCCCTTCCGGATGGCTGATTCCGGCTGCTCCAAAGAAGCCTGTCTGAATATTGTAATGCTCCAGGAGACTGAGGTCCGGATCATCAACGAGGGATAGGGTTTCCCGCTGAAGAACGCCCCCAATCAGGATTAGGTTGATATTCCGGTGGGGGAGGAGGGCTTCCGTGATGGCCAGGGAGTTGGTTAATACAGTCAACTCGAGGTGGTTGGTGAGGTGGTGTGCCAGGGCCAGGGCCGTGCTGCTGGTATCCAGAAAGACCGCCTCGCTGTTGTGCACCAATCGGGCCGCTTCCTGGCCGATGCGTTGTTTGGCTTCCATCTGCTGTTGCTTGCGCAGGTTGAAGGACAGCTCAGGTAAGCTGGTGGTGGCCAGCGCCCCGCCGTGGGTTCGGATCAGCAGACCCTGCTCCGCCAGTTCTTGCAGATCTCCGCGTATGGTCACTTCGGACACCTTGAAGCGTTGGCTGAGTTCTGTCACGGAGACCCGATTTTCTTCCGCAAGAAGTTGAAGGATTTCCTGACGCCGTTCCTGAGGATAAAGGCTTTCTGACATGATGGATACCATCCGTAGGGCTTAGCTACTTTCGATTACTTTCATTTTATCAAGAAATGAAAGCAAAAGCAACCCATAGCGTCAGTCCCTCTTCGGAGATTGGCCAGAGGTTCTTCAAAGCAGTTTATAATGGCCCTGTGGGAAAGCCAATCCACACCTGTCAGCAAAACCGCTTCATCTCATACGCTCAAGAATCAGGTGGGTTATTCATCATGGATCTATCAGATTTAGAGAAAAATTTTCCGGAAGGGGAAATGGTTCCCGACCTCTTAAAAAACCTGCTGGATTTTGAACGCGCCTTAGGTGCTTTCTACAGCGGGGATTTTGAGTTGTTTGCTCATGGTGCAAGCAGCGTTCTGCATTGGTTTGATGGGGATTCTGCCATGGGTGATCAGTTCGTCATCTTCGGTTCCGGAGGGGATGGGTCACTGTATGGTTTCTGGCGCTATCCCGGCATCAGTATGCGGGAAGCACCGGTGGTCTTTTTGGGTTCGGAAGGGGATGTCGTCCTTGTGCTGGCCAGCACATTCTTGGATTTTCTGGCCTTGCTGACCCTCGGGAAGGAAAGTCTGGGATATTGTGTTGCTGCCTTGGATCTCACCGCAGAGGAAGCGGATGATCCGTCCCTGAAAGCATTTCGCTGGTGGGCTGCGGAGCAATATGGAATCACCGTCCCGGAGGATGGCAGCGCGATCGTGCAGACCGCTCAGAATACCCATCCCGATCTTGACGCTGCAATCTCGGATTGGGCTGTGCAGCACTTCGGCAGTGCATCAGATCCCATCTGAGGGGGTTCAATGCATCACCTGTCCCCCGGTGATATTGATGGATTGACCGGTGATATACTCCGCCTGGGCAGAGGCCAGATAGGCAACCATGCCGCACACGTCCTCATAGGTGCAGCCGCGACCCAGGGGCACTTTTTCCGTGTAGATCTTGCGCACTTCGTCTTCACTGACACCCAATTTTTTGGCATATTGTCCATACAGGGAGTCTGTCCAGAGAGGAGAGTCCAGCAGATTTCCCGGACAGATGGCATTGACCCGAATATGATGTTCTGCCAATTCCAATGCCAGGCTTTGCGTCAGGCCAATGCCCCCAAATTTTGAGGCGGCATATGCACTGTTTTTATAACTGCCCACCTTGCCGGATTTTGAGTTGATTTGCAGGATGACCCCTGTGCTTCGGGGGATCATGACCCGGGCCGCGTGCTTTGCACACAGGAAATATCCATACAGGTTGACCATCAGCACCTTTTTCCATTTTTCTGCTGGAAATGAGGTGGTCGCGCCAGAAATGAGAATGCCTGCATTGGCAACCAGGACATCCAATTGTCCAAAATGTTCCACGGTTGAATCCACCATCTCGGCTACCTGGAACTCATCGCTGATATCCACCGGCAGCGCCAGGTGGGATTCCCCGGGAAGCTGCTGAACGGTCTCCCGGGCTTTCTCCAAATCAATATCCGCTGCAACGATGCGGCATTCCATTTCGGCAAGATAAGCGCAGATAGCCCGTCCCAGGCCGCCTCCACCCCCTGTGACGATGATTACATTGTTTTTGAGGGATGATTTAATGTTCATTATTCTCCTTTTCCATAAAGGTTATCATGCCGCGTTTGCCATTGATGAGCCAGTCTGATTCGCCCGTCTCCTCCATGTCCCGGAGGACAGTATCCGTTAGTCCCAGGGCAATTTCCCCTTTGAGGGTCCGCAGGCTCAGAAAGCTGGTTGGGAAATATCCAGCCGCCTCAACCACGGGGGTTGTGAAGGGCCAGTGTCGGTCGCCAAACAGGCGGCGGTAGTTCACATCCCCTTTCAGAATGGTAAGGTCGTGTTCTGCCACCTGAAATCGGAGAACCTCCGGCATCCTGCGATACATGCGCCCCAGGGCAAAGAAGGGAGGGGCTTCAATCCTGATGCGGCCTGTGTGGATTCTCCGGACACACCGATTTGCCAGGTCCCGGTCTGCACCCGATTCTGATGCCGCAAGGCAATTCAAGGTTGCATCCAGGTCCTCCGGCATGGCATCTGACACGAAAAAGGGTTGGTTTTTGAGGTAACAGGTGATGGTCTCGGCCAGCCCCTGATTTAGCAGAAAGTCCATCAAAGCCAGATCATAGAATAATTCTTTGCCGACATTGTCCAGAAAATAGGCAATCTTTTTGCTTCCGGCTTTGAGGAAGTCATAGGCCGCGGAAAGGTCGTTGCGGATGACGCGGTCTGTTTGCTCTGTCATGCCCTTCTCGAATTCCGTCAGATTGCTCAAATCTCCCCGGTTCCCCCAGAGGGCTTTGAGACAATGGCGGTTAAAATTATCCGGACCAGTGTTTCCGGCATAACTGGCAAAATCATCAGAAAACTCTGGAAAAGCCTGCCGAATTTCCCGGGTCTTGAGCCGTGCATAGGGATTAATCCCTGCCCAGGGTCCTGGCTGGAAATATCCCACGGCCTCTAAAATCCTGCGATAAAAATATGTCTCTGCCAGAAACCAGGGAATCTCAAGCCATGTTTTTCCCACCCAGGGGGAGATATCCCGCAGCCAAGGTTGTTTGTCGCTGGTTTTTTCCTCCAGAAGCCGGATCTTCTCATGAGCCAGTTCGGTTTTGAACGTCTGTAACCCCTCACGAATCTCCCTCGGGTAGGAAAAATGGGACAGGATGCGGGTGATGATGGTCGGCTTTCTTTCCTGGATTGTTTTTCGGGCAAAGGACCCGGGTTCTGAGGTCATAATGAAGGGGGGTAAGGGTGTTTCAGACATGGGGTTTCCTTTGTGGTTGGTGTGTTTGGGTTGCCTGTGTTCTGAGGGAAGGTGGTCCAGGGGGCTCCTTCTGTAGAGTGCGTATCTTGACAATGATAAGCATAATTTTATTATTCCTGGTCCTGGAGAGATGCGAGGAACGAAAGGATCTTCTTTGGGGATGGATTGACCGGAAGAGATCCAAGGCCCCTTCGAAAGGCGGCGGTTGGTTTGATCAGCCTGCCGGCTGCAGCATAGAACCTGTTTTTTTCCCTGCGGCGCGGCAGGTGCTCTCTGGCCCATTCAGAACCAACGCCAATCCCTGCATGCCGTGCCAGCATCGTATGGCCGTAGAGAAAAAAAGCGCCTGTCATAAAGGTTTGCCTGAGGGGAACGAGGGCTGTTGCTTCGAAATCATCCACCCATTTCTGACCCGGACGGTTCATCTCTGTTCCCACGATGATGGGCAGGTCCATGCCCTGGACCAGTGTGACCACATCATACAGATTTTGGACCTTCCTTTCTCTTTCCTCGCGATCATCAAAATGCCAGTTCCGATCCGGAATGATGTTAAAGCCGCGTAATCCCTTGGGGATCAGATAATGGAGCAATTCAGGCTCCCGCTGTTCACCGGCGTTGGTGCCATCCAACCAGGAAAGGGTGGGCAGCGCGCTGCAGTGGTTGGACAGGGTGTGGATATTTTCCAGGGATTGAAAACTGTGCTCATCGGGTTGTTGGTATGCTACGCCGCCCGTTTTGATCAGTTTCCTGCGGATCACGCCTTTGAATTTTGGCGGTTCGGTACGCAAAGTACGGATGACATCGGGTTTTTGCTCCAGTTTTTGCGACCAGAAGGCTACTGGGTCCTTCAGCACCTGTTCTTCTTGAACCAAATAGGCTGAAAGAATATGCCGTTCTGTTGGTGTGTGTCCAGCAGAAAGAGGAAGGACATCCTCATCGTAATCCACCTGCAGGGGAAAGAGGTGCTGATTGAGAATCGCTACGATCCGCTGGTTGCGCAGGCTGCTTCGGTCTTGCAGATCCTCAATAATGGCATACGCGTCAGCGGGGATCTCTCCACTGGGGATCCCGCAGATCATATAATACACCACGCCGGGTTCGTTGGGAGAATTGATTACCAGATTGGAAAACTCTGGCAGGAAGACTCTTGTCTCCATGCTGGCGGTTCCCCTTTGTTCCAGGATTTCACAGGCCGCAAGAAACTCCTCCACCCCAGCAATGGTGTCGAAATCAACAATCCCCATGATAAGGATTCCCTCTCGTTTAGCCAACCAGGCCAAAAAACTGGGAGAGTAGCCGAAGGCATTGTAGGAAAAAAAGGTGTGCACATGCAAATTGCACACCGGTTCCGGAAGTGGGGTTGTGATTAAGCCAGCGTCCAGTCCGCTCCGTAAATCTTGAAGGGCTTCCATCCGTACGGTGGGATCAAAATCGTTCAATCTGGTTTCGATGTCTTTCACAGGATCCATGGGTGTGTTCATTCTGTGAAATTGACAAACACCTTGATCCCGATGCGTTGGGCAGCGGTTTCGAAGGCCTGTTCAAACTCCTGATACGGATATTGGTGGGTGATGAGGGGGGAAAGGTGGACCATGCCCCTGGAAACCAATTCAATAGCTTCAGGGTAGGTATGCCGCATACGCCGGGATAGTTTGATGGTCACGCCGCGTCTTCGGGCGGCAGAGGCGGTGAAGGTGGTGGAGTCCTCGGAGGGTATCCCGATGAGTACAACGGTCGCCCCCCGTCTTCCGGTTCGGATGGCTGTTTCCACTGCAGTGCCGTCATCTCCTGCAGCTTCAAAAGTGACATCAAGGCCCCGATTGTGGGTTTGTTTGAGGATCTTCTCTGTTTCCCGACCATCGGCAAGGAAAACATCGGTAGCCCCGCATTCCTGCGCATATTCCAGGCGGGAGGGGATCCTGTCCGTGGCGAAGATCCGAGTAGCGCCGGCAATCCGGGCCATCTGGATTGTCAATAAGCCCACCGGCCCAGCACCAAAAACGCCAACTTCCATGCCAGGGACGACCTTCCCTAGCCGGAGGGCATGAATGGCCACGCCCAGAGGCTCAAGGAGAGCCGCTTCCTGGGGGGAGAATGTCTCAGGAAGTGGAAAGACGGCTTCCTGGGGCCACGTCATGCGTTCACGCAGCGCGCCATCCACCGTCTCCGCGCCGGCAAAATCCAGGTTGAGGCAAAAATTCGGATAGCCCTTCAAACAATATTCACAAACCCCGCAGGGAAGGGCCGGATCAACCGCAACAAGCTGGCCTTTTTTGGGGCCTTCAGCAATCCTGGCTGAAAACTCGTGGCCCAGGATCAGGGGATTGTCAAGCTGGAGGCTGCCAGTGCCCCCTTCGTTATAATAGTGGACGTCCGATCCGCAAATGCCTACGCTGGCAATAGACAACAGAATTTCTCCCTCTTGGGGTTCCGGTTCGGACAGATCTTCCAAACGGAGATCTTTGACATCGTAAAATCTGATTACTTTCATGTGGGTTGTTTTCCTTTTTCCCGGATAGATTGATAAGTATCGTATGCGGCATCCCAGTCTGTGTCCTTTCCAGGTTCATATTTGGTAATGGGGAAGGACTGTTTGACCAGATGACGGCCTTCAGCAATGTTCTCTAATTCACCCAGGGCAATAGCCTGGGTGAGGATATTCCCGATCGCGGTGGCCTCTATGGGGCCGCATTGCACCAGACAGCCTGTGGCATCGGCGGTCAGTTGGTTGAGGAGGTGGTTCTTCACCCCGCCGCCGATGATGTGGATTGTGTTCAGGGGCCTATTGGTGATCTCCTTCAGCTTTTCAAGCACCCACCGGTATTCTAGGGCCAGGCTCTCCAGGATCACTCGCAAAATCTGTCCCCTGGTCTCGGGAATGGTCTGTCCGGTTTCACGACAAAAAGCACGGACTCGCGCGGGCATGTTGCCTGGGGGAAAAAAGCGTCCATCATTGACAGAGATCCAGGATGTGAGGGCCGGAGCGTTGCGCGCCATTTCTGTCAAGTCGCTGTAGGAGGCTTCAAAGCCCATTTGCTGCCAGGCCCGGCGGCATTCCTGCACCAGCCAAAGCCCCATAATGTTTTTCAAAACGCGGGTTGTGCCGCAGGCTCCCCCTTCATTGGTGAAACCAAATTCGCGGGTCAGGGTGGTGATGATGGGTTGGGGCGCTTCAATGCCCATCAAGGACCAGGTGCCGGAACTCAGGTACAGGGCATTCTCAGAAGCCAGAGGCGCTGCTGCCACCGCTGCAGCGGTGTCATGAGACGCGGGCGCGATCACCCTCATTTTCCCGGTATTACAGATTTCTGAAACTTCATCCGAGATGTCTCCCAGCAGGGTGCCGGGTGAGACAATCTCTCCAAATAGCTTCTTGGGAAGGCCAATCGCTTCCAGAACCTCCACAGCCCAGGTTCCGCGTGTGGGGTTAAGGCACTGGCTTGTGGTTGCGATGGTCAATTCGTTTACCATCCGTCCGGATAGCCAATAATGAAAAATGTCAGGCATCATCAGCAGGTGCTCTGCTGCTTTAATCAAAAGAGGCTGGTTGAGCCATTGGTGGGCGAGTTGGAAAAGCGTGTTAAAAGGCAGGAATTGGATCCCTGTCAGGCGGTAAATTTGTTCTGCGGAGATCGCCTCAACAACATTATCCATCATGCCCTTTGTGCGGCTGTCCCGATAGTGATAAGGATTGGAAAGCAAGCGCCCCGCTGCATCAAAAAGGCCGTAATCCACTCCCCAGGTATCAACCCCCAGGCTGGAGGGCTTTTCCCCTGGCAGGGACCCGACTTGGTGGAGGCCCTTGAGGATTTCCCGCCACAGCGAGAGGATGTCCCAATGAAGATGGCCCCGCACTTTGACGGGTTGATTGGGAAAGCGATGGAGTTCCCTCAGATTGAGTTTGCCATGGACAACACTTCCAAGAATCAGTCGTCCACTTTCAGCGCCAAGATCAATTGCTAGATGAGAGGGCATTGCCAGCTCCAATAACGGTCATAAAACGTTGCCAGAGTATCCATTGTATTATATTGCATTAACCCCTGCAGTTGACCTGACAGAATCTTTTTTGCAAGGAAAGGATTGGCCCCAAAGGCGCTTGTGGCAATACAATAAACCGGACGAATAACCCGGCAGTTTGCTTGACACATCGCGGGTCAGAAGCTAGAATACTTGAAACCGATTATCCGAGGCTAAATGAGTTTATTAGACGCACCTAAAGGTACGCCATTAAGAGTTATTGATTATTCGGGGGGTCGCGGGGTTGGCACCAAACTCCGACAGTTGGGATTGTGTCCTGGCCGAAAAGTGAAAGTTTTACGCTATGCTCCCCTGGGCGGTCCTGTGATGATTGATGTTGAGGGCCGTTCTATTGCAATTGGTCGGGGGATCGCTTCCCGTGTTCAGGTTGAGATGGTCTGATGCGAATTGCACTGATCGGACAACCCAACTGTGGAAAGAGCACTCTATTCAATCAGGTAGCTGGGTACAAAGCGGAGACGGGGAATTTCTCCGGCACGTCGGTCACCTTCACAGAAAGCAGTGTTCGGGTACAGGGGGAGGTTGTGGATGTGGTGGATCTGCCCGGCACCTATTCTCTTGCAGGAACGAACCCTGCAGAACGAGAGGTAATTAAATATCTCAGATCAAACAATGTAGATGTGGTGGTCAATGTCCTGGATGCCTCGCATCTATCCCATGGCCTTGCAATGACCGTGGAATTACTGGAACTCAAGGTTCCCATGGTGATTGCCCTCAACATGATGGACGAGGCGGATAGACTGGGAATCCGGATTGATGTTGATCAGCTTCAACAGTGGGTTGGCGCACCGGTGATCCCCATGATTGCCAGCAAGGGTCGCGGAATCAAGCCCCTTTTCATCCACGCCCAGCAGACAGGGATGAAGAATGCCTTGCCCAACCAGGCTCGGTACAGTACAGATATCGAACAGTTTTTACAAGCTCTGGTGGTGCGCTTGCAGGATATTGACAGTTTCCTCAACACAAGAGCTCTGGCGATCAAACTTCTGGAAGGGGATAAGGCTATTTGCGAGGCGGTTCTGAATCAAAACCCTGATCTTGAATCTGACTTTGAGACCATACGGAAGCAGATAAAGCACGAGCGGGGACAATCTCCGGAATGGGTCATCAACGCTGAACGCAGCGGCCTGGCGGATAATGTCGCCAAGCGGGTTATCAAACAGGGAAAACGCCAGATATCATTGCGAGATAAGCTGGATGATATATTATTGCATCCAATTTTTGGCTATGTGGCCCTGGTCGGCATTTTGTATGCCTTTTTTCAGCTTGTATACAGTTTTGGGGGCTTGCTTGAGCCGCCCCTTATCTCTGCCTTTGAAGGGATGGAAACTTGGCTCATCTCTTTGTTCAATGACGCTGAAGGCTTGATAGCTCAGGTGGGTATCGCATTGATTCAGGGTATCTCTGGGGGTGTTGCCATTGTGCTGCCCTATTTGGTGCCCTTTCTGATTGGCCTTGGTTTCCTGGAAGATATCGGATACCTTCCCCGGGTAGCGTTCTTGATGGATGCTTTGATGCACAAGATTGGTTTGCATGGGAAATCCATCGTCCCTTTTATTCTCGGTTTTGGGTGCAATGTGCCGGCTGTTATGTCCACCCGAATATTGGAAGACCGGCGTGAGCGCTTCATCTCTGCAACGCTTTCCACTATGGTGCCTTGTGCTGCACGATTGGCGGTTGTCTTCGGGTTGGTGGCGTTTTATCTTGGCCCGCTTCTTGGTCTGGCGATTTATCTTTTTGATCTATTTGTCATCGCTCTGACAGCCCGGATTCTGTCTCGTTTGCTGCCGGATGAATCCCCTGGATTGATTTTGGAGATGCCCGTATATCGGGTCCCCACCTTAAGGACAGTATTCAATAAAGCCTGGTGGCGCATCCGGGAGTTCATCACAGAAGCCTGGCCTTTATTGATTGTCGGCAGTGTGATTTTGTCTTTATTCAACTATTTCAACATATCTTTTTACCTCAATTCCCTTGTCTGGCCGATTTCGTGGATTCTGGGCCTGCCCAGGGAGGTGGGGGTACCCCTGATCTTTGGGGTGCTACGCAAGGAATTGTCCCTGGTGATGCTGGGTCAGGCTTTGGGCAGCATGGATTTTTCCATGGTCCTCACCCCGGTTGAGATGATTACCTATGCGGTTTTTGTCGTGTTTTATATGCCCTGTTTGGCCACCATGTTGGTGATCCGAAAGGAATTGGGAAATCGGGTGATGTGGCAGATTATTGGTTTGACGACGTTGATTGCCACCCTGGCAGGATTGCTGGCCCGGGGGGTTGCATCAATTTTTTTCTGATGGGTTCTGATGTCTGGTTTTGATCACTTTAATTTCATTGGGCCGTTATATGACAAGATTTTTGGCCGCCGGGTAGACCAGGAGATCGTTCCCTTGCTAGAGCTGCATTCCAGCGATCGGATCCTGGACGTTGGCGGTGGGACGGGGCGGGTGGCCCGGCTTCTGAAACCCCTGGTCCAAAGCGTGTGGATTATTGATTCAGCCCAAGGTATGCTGGCAGAAGCCAGGGAAAAGGACCTCGTTTCCGTGAATGCCTGTGCTGAACAGCTTCCATTCCGTCAGGAAAGTTTTGAGCGAATAATCATTGTGGATGCCTTGCATCATGTGGCGGACCAGCAAAAAACGTTACTGGAAATGTGGCGGGTTCTTGCTCCCGGAGGGCGGATGATCATTGAAGAGCCCGATATTAGCAATCTATTTGTTAAACTTATTTCCCTGGGTGAGAAACTGCTTTTGATGCGAAGCCATTTTTTAACCCCTTCCCGGATTGCTGCCTTGGTGTCAGGAGCTGCATCCGAGAACATTCGGATTGTCCGCAATTCCGGCATTGCCTGGGTTATAATAACTAAGAACCAATAAACCTTGCAAGGAGGAAGCGTGATGTCTGATGTCAATGTCAAATCATTGATGGAAAAACTCCCGGAGTATTTCAAACCAGAAAAAGCGAAGGGTGTGAATGGCGTGATTCAGTTTATGTTCACTGGAGAACAAGCTGGCAGTTGGGTGTTGACGGTTGAAGACCAGACCTGCACCGTTGATGAGGGAAAAGCCGACAATCCGGATTTGACCATCAAAGGCGATGCCCAGGATGGAATCAATGTTCTCACGGGTAAGCTGGACGGCACCCGCGCATACATGTTGGGAAAGATCAAGGTCTTTGGCGATCTCTCTCTGGCCATGAAATTGATGAATTTTTTTGAAGTGGAATAATCGCTGAAATTCGTTAAGGATTCTTCACAAGCAGCGGGCCCTGTCTTTGTATACACAGGGCCCGCTGCTTATTATTCTGAAGGTTGATAAAAATTAGAAGAGGCCCCAATCATCCTCCAAGCCGTCTTCCATCATGGAGGGATCCCATGTTTCGCTCCCGTAATTGATCTTTGTGGGCATTGCAAGAGCATCCTCGGCTTTCTTGCGGGTGGTTTCCATCATGGAGGGGCCGTAGGGGCAAAAGGGTGTTGTGAGAATCATTGTGACGACAGCGTGATCCTCTTTGATGGCTACATTGCGCACCAGGCCCAACTGGATGATATTCATTCCAATTTCCGGATCTGTGACCTCACTCAAAGCTTCTTCCAACGCATCCACTTTGTCGGGATGCGTTTTTTCGATTTCCCAAACCGGGATATTGGCGGAGCGTTCTTCGGACATCTTAATCTTCTTCCTTTTGTTTTGTGATTTGATAAACACACCGGTCAGCGTCCTGAAGGATGCAGGAGATAATCTTTACATCCCGCGCCACAATTTTAGACACCAGGGTATAGTCCAGGGCGCAGATTTCAGGATGGGCAAGGCCAATCCGATAATAGGGACAGGAGAGTGAGGTGAGCTCATAAAACGAATCATTCTGCCGCGATTCAATGATGAAGCCTTCCCTGGTCAATACGGACTTGAGAAATGTGATCCGTTCTTTGAGGTTTTTTCCGTTCAATTCTTCCTGATACTGATCTGCAATATCCCCGCCGATTTCTTTGAAGATGGCCTCAAATTCCACGCTGCCGAGACGGTCTTTCAGGGCCATCAAAACGCGTTTTGTTAATCTGAGGTAGCTGGTGGGAAATTGTTCAACCCCTTTTTCCGTGAGGGTGTATATCAAACGTGGGCGGCCGACCCCGTGACGTTCTTCTTCGGAGGAGACAAGATCTTCCGCTTCGAGGGCTGTGAGGTGATGTCGGATTGAGATACCGTTGATGCCCACGGACTCAGCTAAATCGTTGATGGTTGATCCTGGAAAGGCCAACAAGGTTCTGAGGATTTTCTCGCGTGTACTTTTCATAATGACAGCTATTTTAATTCCTGACAATCTTTCTCCAAATCATGAAAGTGATTTTAGCACGTTGGATGGGGTCCTGTCAATATATAAGATTTTTATCCTAAAAATACAAAGTGAGTTTATTTTACTCCCAATCTATTATATAATTTGATAGGTCAAATGAAAAAGGAGTGCATGATGGTGGACAAGAAGAAATACATCGAACGATTATTAGGAAATGAACGACTCACGCGGGATCTCGATGATGAAAGCGCCCAGATATTGATCAACTGGGGTATTGACATGGTGGAACGCGGTGATATCCGGGATGAACGGGCATTGCGGCAGGTGGAGCGGGTGATGCGCCGCGCCGGCAGCCTTGTGGCCAGGCTGGGAGATCAATCCTTTGATGAAAACCGGGAGGCTTTTGGCGCCGTGGTTTCCGAGTTGGCTCAGATTGAGGAATTCCGAAAAATTGCTGTTGGTGAAGAAAAGGTCCGGGCTTATATCTCCCGAACGCAGTTGCAGTCACCAAAACAGCGGTTGCAGATTCTAATGAACCTCCTGACGGATGCTGTGGAAGAGCAGGTAGAACCACGTGGAATGCGATCTGGAAGGCGGATTGCACAACGAGGGAGGGCCATCACACCCGCGAGGCATCGTGACGGCGAGGATGCCAGCGCTCCGCATCGAATAAAGCGGACTCAGAGCGTAGGGGATGGAAACACCTTTTCAGCCAAAAAGCGGTCAGGAGCCTCCCGAAGCAGGCGTGAGAGGGGAGATGTTTCCGAACAATCGGAACAGCGCATCTCGCAGCGTGAGACAGATGCGGATACCCAGGAGCAAAGCGGCGCGTCCTTTTCCACCCGGACTCGGGGACCGGAGAAAACGGCTTCCCAGGCCTCGCTTCATCGAAAAGGTCAGACTCTGGGGCCGGCATCAGATGATCCGGATGGCGACCGCAAATCGCGCAAGATGAAGAAACATGAAGATGATGAGAATGGGGACACGATGGAAAAAATGCGTTAAGAATCAAAGGAGATATGGATCCCATGACAAAGAAGAAAACCTCAAGCACATCACAGAATCTAAAAAGCACAGCGAAAAACATTTCAAAGAAGACGGGACTATCTTCGTCCATTGTTTTTTTCTTGTTGATCGTCATTCTTTTGCTAGGCATTTTCGCCGCAGAATTTTTTGGCATTACCCATATTGCACAATCCTACTTCCCTGGGGTCTATGCCATGTTTTTTCCGGCCACGCCGACGCCATCGGTTACTTTCACACCGGTTCCGGGTCCCACAGAGAGCGGAAGCTGGGGAGGTGGGGATTGGTGGCAAGTGTATTTCACCAGTCCCCTGACCATTAACGACCCTGAAGTCCAAACGAGTCCCATTCAGACAGCGCTCATTGATCTGATCGAATCGGCGGATTCCACCATTGACATGGCGGTCTTTGAATTCGATTTATTTCCCGTAGCGGATGCTTTGATGGCAGCGGAAGCAAGGGGGGTGGAAGTGCGGCTTGTCACGGATGATGAATACGGAATAGAAGAGGACGAATATGAAGGTCATGATCTTTTCCCCACTTTGGAAGAGCATGGTGTGGAAGTCATAGATGATGACCGTTCTGGTTTGATGCATAATAAATACCTGATTGTTGACCGCGCCATCGTTTGGACTGGATCAACCAATCTCACGGTCAATGGACTGTACAAAAATAATAATAATGTCCTTGTGATTCGTTCGGAGGGACTGGCTGCAATCTATTTGAATGAATTCGAAGAGATGTGGCGCGGAGAGTTCGGCGCAAGGGCGGAGTCGTCGGTGGCGGAACAGCGGGTTAATATCGGCGGAACAACCCTCCAGGCGTTTTTCTCACCGGAGGACAAACCGGCCTTTCTCATTGCAGATTTGGTTAGAAATGCGGAAGAAACGGTTTATTTCATGGCTTTCGCTTTCACCCAGGAAGATATTGGTCAGGCAATGATCGAGAAATTTCAGGAAGGCGTGATTGTGAGCGGGATTTTTGAAACACGTGGCAGCGAAACCGTTTACTCCGAGCTGCCGCAATTTACCTGTTTGGAGATGCCTGTCCGGCAGGATGGCAATCCCCGGACATTCCATCACAAAGTCATCATCATTGATGGGCGCTGGGTTGTGACTGGGTCTTTTAATTTCTCCAACAATGCCAATGAAAACAACCATGAGAACGTCCTCGTGATTGACAACCCAGAGATTGCAGATGCCTATCTTCTGGAGTTTGAAAAACGATGGGATGAGGCCGTCAGTCCCGATCTTGAGGATCTGACCTGTCCATAGGCTACTTTCTTATCAGACAATCAGGCTCACACACAACATTTTTCTGCTTTTGGGTGTTTATTTGAGGTCTGTTGTCCAGAGGCAACGTCAATAATTTATTAGATATTTATGCTAAATATTGCCACTGAAAATTCGGCATGC
>DAOTUG010000080.1:0-13448 GCA_034437335.1 Anaerolineaceae bacterium | reverse complement strand
GCTGGCTGACATCCCCGCCCTGACCGACATCCTGCTCTACCATGTGGTGGAGGGCGCGGTCCTGGCTGAGGACGTGGTCATGCTCGAAGAGGCCGAAACCTTGCTGGGCGAGACCGTTTCAATCCGTGTTGAAAATGACATGGTCTACATCAACGATGCCCAGGTGATTATCACCAACATCCAGGCGGACAACGGCGTGATCCATGTGATTGACACCGTCCTGCTGCCCCCTGAAGCAGAATAGGACAGAGCTTCATTTCTCTTCTCTCCTCTCTAACAAAGGCGCCGCTTGCAACAGCAAGCGGCGCCGTGGCTTTTGAGGCATTTCACCTAGGTCCCGGCTGCATTGAGACGGGATATCTGATCGGGTGAGAGAGTCAGGTTGCGGGCATCCAGGTTCTCCTGCATCTGGGAGGGGGTGCTGGCGGCCACGAGGGGGATAACAGCCGGTTCACTCTGCAGCATCCAGGCGAATATCACCTGGTTTGGAGTCGCCCCGGCTTCCGCCGCGATTTTTCTCAGGACAAGGAGCCGTTCTTGTGAATCCGGGCCCTGGTACTGGGGTGGGATCTCTCTGTCGTCCCGGGTATAGGCGCCGCTGAGGAGGGGGGAATAGGCCAGCAGCCGGACAGGTTCTGAGCGGACATAGTCCAGCAGATCATCATTGGCAGAGATCTGCGGGTCGAAATCCGCCCCCGGTTTGGGGCGCAGGTAGGTGTACCGCTGCTGCACACAGCAGTATCCGGCCCATCCCTGGGTCCGGCTGATCCACCGGGCGCGCTCCAACCGCCAGGCCAAGGTATTGCTGGCGCCAATAAAACGTACTTTGCCTGCCCGGACCAATTTGTCAAAGGCGGCCAGGGTTTCTTCCAGGGGCGTCTCACGATCGTCCACATGAGCATAATACAGGTCAATGGTTTCGATGCCGAGACGTTTGAGGCTCTTATGGCATTCGGTTTCAATTTGATTGGCGCGCAATCCCGGCTGAATCCCGGGATATTCGAAGCCGACCTTTGTGGCGATGAAACACTGCTCACGGTTGTCCCGGGCGCGCATCCAAGCGCCCAGCATGGTTTCGCTTTCGCCGCCCTTTCCGCCGGGAACCCAATGGGCATAGATGTTGGCCGTGTCAATGAAATTCCCCCCGGCTTCCATGAATTGGTCCAGAAGAGCAAAGGATTCAGCCCTGTCATTCCGTGTGCCAAAATACATAGCACCCAGACAGAACTCGCTGACATGCGGGCCGCCTTCGCCCAGCGTTAATTGTCGCATAGGTTCCTTCGTTTATTGTGGTTAATCGGCGACAAGGAGATCTTCCATTTTCAGATTTTGATCAACAGGTACCATCATTTCATAAATCCCCGAGTCATAGCGGATCTGACCGCTTTCCATCAGCCTCAGGTATTTTTCCAGGAATTGGGTCAATGAATCAGCCCCGACGATGAAGGTGCATTCGTCAACATCCAGGATGACCTGCCCGGGGGTTCCTGCAGGGCCGGGTGTGCCATCTAATGCCAGCATGGCGAGACCCTCATCCACGGCAATGATCAGACGTTTGGGGTGGAAAACGATGTTGCGGATTTTGTCCTGGAAATAGGTCTCATGGGAAAATTCGCCCTCGCCGTACTTCTCATACAGATCCGTGCAGTCATGCCAATGGTCAATGATCATCTCGCAGGGCATCATGACCATGCCATGGGGAAGCCAGCGAAAAGGATTTTTGAGGTCCTGCCCGTTGTGAATTTTTAGCCACAGCCGCAAATCCTCCGGTAGCGGGATACCTGTTTCCTGAACAACCTGATCCATCTGCCGGTCGGTAGCCGGCGGCAGGAATCCCCAGTTTTCTTCCGCAATGGGGACATGGTGTAACATCCAGTTACGGATGGCTTGCCAGATCTCACTGATGGGCTTGGTTCGGTTATTGGGCATGGTCAGGTTCTTGAAACTGCTTGCGAAAGAAGACTTCGCCGATGCCGCCGTCATTGATGCCGTTGATCACCCCGCACTCCTCAAACCCCATGTGCCGATGCCAGGCCTGGGGCTGGGGTTCGTCCAGTTGGGAGGAGCTGTAGAGGACCGTGTGCCCCCGGGATGCCAGATGGTCTTCAACAAAGGTCACCAGGGCGCGGCTGAGCCCTTTCCCCCGGGCGTCTTCCCGCACCCAGATCAGGGCGATATACGGAAGTATGGACCAGAGGAATTCCAGACGCAGATACCCGCAGGGGCGCTGGCCTTGGCTGACAAGAAATACTTCCCCGGCGTCAATTTTATCCCGGAGCCGTGCATCGGAAATATAGCCGTCCCTGCCAACAAAGGACTGATCCTTCTGTGTCGCCAGACGCACAACAATTTGCTGATCGGCCATTTCTCTTCCTCCTCAGATGAACCTGTCGCAGAAGGGGCATCTTTCTCCGGCGGGGAGGAACCACTTTTTGCACCATTGGCATTGGACCATCTCCTCGTGGTGGGTTTGGCGAAATCCTTCCTCGGGGGAGAGCCCCTCCTGCAGGTGCATATAGGGTTCAGCGCCGTGTTGCGGCAGGGGGACTTTCTGGCCCTGACTGGGAAGGGAGTCGGCCAGCTCCGGAAAAGGCAGGACGCTCCAGGTTGGGACGGGTAATTCCGGCTTGAGAACAAAATTGGCAGGCAAGTGGAAATCTTCCAGAAAGACCATCAGATTTTGGGCCAGGAGCAAAAACTCCCCGACATGATAAATGCGGGCGTTCACCTTGCCATATTCTTCATCATAGGTGCGTTTGAAAATGAACAGGGTTCTTTGATTGTCCAGGGGAATCAACTGCATGGTGAAGGGCAGCAAAAACCGGATGGTTTTGATCTTCTGGATCCATTGATTGGCGTAGGAAAGGAGATCCCCATGGAGCGGGGGCTCCAGGTCGCCGGCTTCGTTCATAGCATTCATGAACCGCTGCAAAAAGGGGTCTCCGGCGGCTTTGTGGGAATACCAGCGCACGGCCTTGAGGCCGCTTGAGATGCGGGTGTGCAGGGCGGTGGGAATGGATCGCTCGAAGATCATCATGTATTCGGTGGAGCCCAGGCGCATGGTGTCATAGGGCTGCACGGCAAAGGCCGTTCCGATGGTGGTGGAAAAACGATGAAACACCATCAGGCCCACATGGAAGGACTCGGCCTTCAGCTCTGAGAGCCAGATCTTGTTTTCCGCTCTGACCTGGTTCAGTTTCGACCAGCGGTCCATGGTGATGGCCCAGATTTCGGGGGAAGCGGTCATATAGGTCCGGGCTTCTTCCATCAGCCCTCGGGTGTGGCGTTGGAGCACCTTCATCTGCTGTTGTTCAATGGGCATATACATCTCCTGGCATCATTATAATCAAGATGGGCGGATGGTGCGTTCTAAAAAGATTGAGTTTGTCTGTCCCTTAAATAACATGAGCGGACGCAAGAGAGCGTCCGCTCATGTTCGGGCTCAGAACGATTAGTTTACCATTCGACGGGGTTCCCCTTGTCTTCATAGAGGGATTCTGTAGCCGGGAAGCCCAGAAGCGTCCAGGTGGGGATGGGCATGTTCGCCGGGGTGGGTTCCCCTTCGACTTCCAGGCCGGCCAAGGTTTCATCGAGCCATCCGGCCAGGTCCATGAATTCTTCCACAAAGAACTTGCTCTTCTTGAGGTTGAAGGCGCGGATCTTGATTTCTCGCTTGTAGAGGAAGATTGCGCCGCCGTCGCCGGAGGGGACAAGTTGCATGATGTAGGGCACCTGCTGTTTCTGGGTGCCGACTTCCACTTCCCAATCCTTGGCATACTTGGTGAATTTGCCCTTGACGGAGCCAAATTTGCCCTTCATCTTGTTGAGGGCTTCGGCGAAATCGTCGCAGCCTTCGTCCATGACCCAGGCCGTGGGTTTGATGATGCCGGCGCCTTTGCGGACGTACCCGGCGCAGGGGATATTGTGATCCAGCTTGATGGCGAAGTCAACCGGCAGGTTGATGCCGCCGCTGTAGTAGATCACGGCCACCACGGTGCCCAGCTTGGTGGGAATGCGGTGAAAGATGCCGAAATCGGTCTTGATTACGTTTTTGAGGCCAAAGGATTCTTTGAAGGATTCGCCCAGACGGGCGCCGAATCCAACTTTCTTTCCAAGCTCCAGGGCCCAGGTTTCCGCCTCGCCGGCGGCATAGGGTTGGAACTCGTTGATGAGCGCTTCGCTCATGATGTGTTGCCGTTGAATAGCTTTTTCTTTCAGTGACATGGTATCCTCCGATAGGTAAAATAGTTGTTTTTGTGTTCACATCCTCTGGCCGGAAGATGTGATTTGCTGGGTCATGACCTTTACTCAACAATTGCTCCATTATAGTCCTGGAGCGGGGGACAACCCTCTGATAATCTAGGGCCTTTTCACTAAATCAAGAAATCAAGGATGCAGTTTGCGATTGTCTTGCCTATTCCGATGCGGTTTCTATCATAAAGCGATTTTCCAGGGAAAACTCGCTTCGGCTGCCAGCCAGATGTCATCCGGGACGGCCTGGGGGTTCTCAAATCCGGCCTCCCGGGCCTTTTCAAAGGCGTAAAGAATGAAATTGAACGCGGTGTTCTCGCCGGTGAGGATGCTCTCCAGAAATCCGCGGCCCAGGGGGCGGGTGGCTTCCAGAAAACCGGTCTGGCGAAAAACATCCACAGTTTTGGAGAGATCGTAGCGCAGAAAATGGATTTCGGGCTGCCAGGCGCCGGTTGTGCAGGTCAGGGTGGCATAGCTGATCTGGGTGTCGCCATTCAGGTTGTTGGCCACAGAGCCGGGGTTGAGGGCCAGTTTTCCACCCTTGAAATAAATATTCGGCAGGTGGGTGTGGGCGAACACCAGCACCGATTCCGGGATCATCTCCAGGGCGCGGGTCAGGGCTTCCGGCTCTTTGTCCGGAAACAGAAGCTTGTTGACATCCCAGGGGGTGCCATGGACCACCCGGACAGCGTCGCATTCCTCAGGGTTCAGGATCAGGTATTCGGGCAGGGTTTCCAGAAATTGGACGTCGGCTTCTGTCAAATGTTGGTGAATCCAGCGCGCCAGATCAAATTGCCGGCGGGTCCACCAGATGTCGGGGGCCTGCCCGCGGCGCATCATCAGCTCGCTTTTTTCCCCATTGCCCAGGATAAAACGGCAGCCCACCTGGCGTAGTCTGGCCAGGGTCTCATGAGGCTGTGGGCCGCCCAGAAAATCCCCTGCCACAACGATGGCATCGGGGGGGTCTTGCTGCAGGTCGTCAAGGACGGCTTCCAGGGCGGGCAGTGTGCCGTGGATATCCGCAAGGAGGGCCAGACGATAGGTCTTCATGGCATACGGTGCTCATTATTCTTTAATGATCGGACTGTCCCTAATTTACCACAGGTTTTCCGGGCAAAAGAGGCCATTTCCCCGGTTTATTTTATTGTTGTGAATCAAAAATGGGATGGATATGGTGGGCTAAGATTTGGGGCGGTTCACCCAATCCCGGCGGAGGAGGGAAAAGGCGCGCAGGTCGTGGAATCGGCCCTTCCAGAAACCGTATTCCCTGCGGATGCCCTCTTCGGTGAAGCCCAGTTTTCGCAGAACATGGATGGACACGTAATGGGCTGGATCGGTGACCGCCTCCACCCGGTTGAGGGGGTAGAAGAAATGATGGCTGTACCCATAGTCCAGAACGGCCGTGACTGCTTCCGTCACCAGGCCGTTATTCCAGAAATCCGGGTGCAGGTCGTATCCCACCTCGGCCGAGCGGAAGGCCCGGTTGAGGGAGAACAGACCGCAAGAGCCAACGGCTTTCTCCGGATGGTCCTTTTCAGTGATGGCCCAGCGCACCCCCAGGCCGTGTTCATACAGGGCAATGCGGGCCGCCAGCAGGCGCTCCGCCTCAGAAACGCTGGTCATGGTCTCCAGGTTGTGAAAACGGGTGACTTCTTCCTGGGAAAAAATGCGAAAGACATCCTCCGCATCTTCAAAAGTGAATTCCCTTAACAGCAGGCGCTCCGTTTCCAGAGTGGGGAAAACCTCAACAGGGGCTTCAACCTTCTGAAGATTGGGATCTGTGAGTTGTGATTCGGTGATCATGGTGCTTTGCCTGTTCTGTAACAAAACATTTATATACCTATTATAGTATGTTATTCTTTAAATGCAAGAGTAATTTTAGATATTATTTAGATATTTTAAGATTAAATACCCCCTTTTGGGTGAAAATGAGAAAACACTTATTCAACCGGCAGGGTCTGGAGGGCCGGGGAAGCAAAACAGGGCGGCCTTTGGGCCGCCCTGGGATTGCGAAGGGAATTGTGTGATGTTATTGGAAGAGGATATTGCCTGTGCTGATATTTTCGATGATGATGATGAGCTGGTAGTTCGCACCTTCAAAATCCGGGGTTTGGTAAATGCCTTCGTCCCGGCCTTCCAGGCCGCTGACTTTCTCGAAGCGTTCCGGAAGCTGCAGGTCGCCGGTGCCTCCGTCAAGGACTTTCACCTGGACGGCCGCATTCTCCGGCGCATCCACGGTGATGCGTCCGGTGGAACCGTCCAGTCGGAGGGTGAGATTGCTTTCGGCGGGCAGGATCAGGTCCAGTTGGCCTGTGCTGGCCTCGATGGTCACGTCATATCCCTCAGAGGAGGCCGGCAGGAGGATGGTGCTGGCGCCGGTGCTTCCGTCAAAGTTGAAGCGCTCCAACTGCACGCCGACCAGGTCCAATCGGGATGCGCCGGTGCTGGCGTCAACATCCAGGCTGAAGGGCACTTCCGGGCTGAGGCCGATCTCCCAGGTCAGGGCCTGGCCTTCCTCATCCGGCAGGATCCAGGTGAACCAGGCAGGAAATCCGGTTTGCGCCAGGCGAATCTGTTTGTCTTCAGCGCCGCTGACGGTGAAATCAATCTCGCCCCGGTGGTTGATTTGCGCATCCAGGAGATTGGTGGAATCGGTCAACACATGCACATGGGCCGGCTGGACCGATAGATTGAGGTCAAAGGCAACGGATTCGGTATTGCCAACCTCCACCTGGAAGGTTTCAGACTGCGCTTCGGGGGCAGCTTCGATGCCCAGATTTGCCCCGCTGAGCAGCAGATAGACCACACCCGCCAGAACGAGCAGGCCCAGCAAGGCCCCCACCAGAGGGAGGCGGCGGGCAAAGAGCACATCCAGCCCGGCCATGATGATCAGGACCGGCCAGAGGCGGAAGAGGATCCACAGGTTTTCCGAGGGGATGATATTGAGGTTGGTCAGAAGCCAGATGACCCCTGCGCCAAGCAGAATGACGGGCCAGAAAAACGAGCGGTAGGGTTTATGATGGGTGGTTTTCTCAGACATGGTTTTCCTTTTTGTTCTCTTTTTTTGTTGTTCACATTTCTCAGGGACGCTTCCTGTGTATATTATAATTATATCAGGAAAGCTTTCTTCAAATAAAAAGCGCGCCTGTCCCGGGACAGGGACGGGTGCGGATCAGAAACATGACACCTATGAACCAGAACAATCAGGAGCATCCCCTTCTCATCGCCCAGGCCGGCCCCCTGGAGGGCCAGCGTTGGAAGATCTCGGCGGATCTTCTCCTCGGGCGGGATTCCCAGTGTGACATTGTCATCCCCATGCGCCAGGTTTCCCGCCAGCACACCCGGGTTTCGCCGACCCCGGAGGGGGTCCTGGTGGAGGATCTGGGCAGCAAGAACGGCACGTATGTCAACGGCCAGTTGGTGCGGGAACCGCGCTGTCTGGAGGACGGGGATGAGCTGCAAATTTCCCTGGCGCAGCATTTCATCTTTCTCAGTTCGGATGCCACCGTGCCCCTGGAGGGGCTGCCTCTCGAAGCCCAGAGCCGGCGGCTGCGAATGGATGTCGGCGCGCGGCGGGTGTGGGTGATGGAGACAGAAATTGACCCGCCCCTCTCCGCTTCGCAGTTTAATCTGCTGCAGGTGCTCTATGAGCAGGCCGGAGAGGTGGTTTCGCGCCCCGCCATCATCACGGCGGTGTGGGGAAATGCGGCCGGCGGGGTCACCGAACAGGCCCTGGATGCCCTGGTGAGGCGTTTGCGGGATCGCCTGGCAGAGGTAGACCCCACATGGGAGTACATCGTCACCGTCCGGGGCCACGGCTTGCGGCTGGACAATCCCCTGGTTCCCTCTGATTGAACCGGAGCTATTCTTCCCGTTCCAGATTGCGTTTCATGGTGAACCGCAGGGCGGTGCGGTAGATCTGCTGCAATTTTTCCGCGGTGGCTTCCTGTCCTTCCTGCTGCTGGGTTTGATTGAGCAGGCTCATCAGGAATTGCATGAAATCATCGTCAATTTCATCTCCATGCTCTTCCAGCACGGCCGTCATGGCTTGTTCATCTTCGGCCTGAATCAGAGCTTCAATTAATTCGATGTTTGCGCCCGGAGCGCTGATCTGCTGGATGATCCGGGCAACGCTCTGCAGTTTCTTCAGCTCGCCCTCGTCCTCTGTCTTGCGGGCCTTGCGAATGCGGTCTCGCAGCACATCCAGGAAAACCTCGCTGATGCCGGGAAGAGCTTCCATGGTGGCTTTTTCGATATCTTCGCTCTCGAGGATTGTGTTGAGGATCTCTTCAGCCATCGCTTTCTGCTGCTTGATGGCTTCGTCAATCTCGTGGGTCATTTCCAGGAGGTTGTCGCGCAGGGCTGTCAGTTGTTCCTGTTCCTCGCCAGAACTTTGCTGGATCCGCTCGGTGAGGAGCTGGAAGAAGCTGTAGTCCAGACCGCTGTGGGTCATGCTGACCAGGGTCACCAATCGGATGTCGTTATCAGCTGCGTCAATCAGCAAGTCCAGCAAGCGCTGGCGGGTCAGCCCTTCCTTGCTGGCTTCTTCGAGGTCTTTCATAGCGGCCTGCTGCTCCTGGGCTTGTTTGAGGAGCTCCTGCCCGTAGGGGGAGTTTTGCAGAAGCTGCTGCTGGAGCCCTGCCAGAACCTGGGCGCTTTCCTCTTCACCCGCTGCGGCTGCGCTTTGGATCAACTGCTGCAGAATTCGGAAGAGCTGCTCGTCAATCAGGTCCTCTTCCTGCTGGATCACGTCCGGACGGGAATCAGGGGAGGTCCCGGCCAGGCGCTGCAGGAGGTTCAGGCGCTTTTGCTGCTCTTCGAGCATCTCCGGGGTGACCCCATCCTCCTCCAGGATGCGTTCCATCAGGCGCTGGCGGGTGAGCATGGTCTCCGGTTTGAAGAGATAGGCTTTGCGCTTTTCCATCGGGAGGTTCTCCATGACCTTGTTGATCATGGGGCCGATCATTTGTTCCTGCTGGTTGACCGGCACGTTTAACTCCGGGGGAAAGAAGGTCAGGAGAAGCTCGTTGTCCGCATCATGGTAGACGATGGGGGTGGGCGCCGGACCGCGGTATCCGCAGTTGGGGCACTGGATCAGGTTATAGGCGCCGGAGAGCAGGACCTGTTTGGCCCTGGGGTCCTCGGAAACATCGAATAAGCGGGTGATTTCTGCTGTCACCGGTTGTTTACACTGGGGGCATGCTACCGTTGTCTTTGCCATGGTCTCACTTTCTATTCTTTATCATCTTGCTGCCAGAGTATGCATTATACCATCGTTAACATTGCGTTTTTTGATACCGCTGCTGCGTGTTCCACTGTACCAAAGAATTCTAAGAGGGGCGTAAGAGCTTCCCGGGTTGGGTTGTCTGGGATGCAAACCGGCCCGGTTGCATGGTATGATTTGATTAGAAAGATGACTCACCCATTATGCCCATGATGCGATATCATCCACGGATTGCTCTTCTGGCGTCAATTTCGCTCCTGATGCTGCTGCTGCTGCCCTGGCAGCCCGTTCTGGGTCAGGCCCAGCACACGGTGCGCCTGTCCGCCGCGGTTGTAAACCTGTGGCCGGAACACGATCGTCCGTCCATGCTGGTGATCTATGAAATTGATCTGGCGGAGGACACGCCCCTGCCCCAGGATCTGGTCTTTCAGATCCCTGAGGATGCGGAACTGGTGACGGTCTCCGGTCGCAACCCCGGTGGGCGCCTGGTGGTGCTGGATCACACCGTGACCACCATTGGCGATTGGCAAGATGTGACCTTTGCCACTGACTCCCTGGAAATCCAGATGGAATATTATGATCCCAATCTGATCAAGCAGGAAGAGATCCGTCTGTTTGAGTTTCAATGGTTGTCCATCTATCCGGTTGATCTGCTGCAACTCATCGTTCGGCAGCCCTTTGGCGCCAGTGAAATTCAAGGGGAGCCTTCTCTGGGAGAGCGCATCGCAGGAAGAAGCGGGATGCAGTATTATCTGGTGGAGGCGGGCGCTGTTCCAGCCGGAGAGCTCTTCACCCTCTCCCTGCGGTATATCAAGAACACCGCCAACCTGTCCTACCCGGCCCTGGAGGTGCTTCCCCTCACCCCCATCAACGCGGATACGCCGGGGCGGACGCCCTCACCCATGCAGGTGGTTTTGTGGCTGGTGGCTGTGGCCCTGGCCGTTCTGATTATGGTTGGATTATATTACTGGTGGTTTCGGGTCAACATCACCCAAAAGAGCGACCGGATCACCCAGGGGATCGGATTCACCAACCCTGAAAAGCAGGCGGTTTTTTGCCATGAATGCGGGACGCGCTCAAAGGCGGGGGATAGTTATTGCCGCAACTGCGGGACGGAACTGCGCCAGCCCACAGATCTGGAAAAGGCCTACCAGGATTAGGGGCGCAACGCCTGTTCCATTCGCAGCAGGTAGCCAAAACCGGGCCCGTCCTCTCCTCGATAAACCCTGAGCCAAACCGATTCTCCCGATATGGTGATAATTAAAAATGTTCCCGGGGAGGGGGCAGCCCGCGTCCCCATGCTGTGACCTGCGTCCAATTGCCAGACGCCCTCGATCTGCACCGCGCTGAAGCTGTGTGTATGACCGTGAATATAGGCCACCACCTGATGGCTCTGGAGAAGGTCCCAAAACTGATCCCGGGCCTGGGGATATTGATCCAGGCTTTCGTAGGCATGGCGCAGATCCCCGGTTTGGGCATCCGGTTGGGGGAAGGCCGGTTCGTGGCCGAAGACAAAGATGTGTTCCCGGGTTGTGGCGGCCAGGTCGGCCGCCAGCCATTCGTAGAGGATGTCCGAGATGCTGCCGTCAATGCCCCCCGGTCCATCGGCATTGCAATAGACGTTCAGCGCTGCGAAATGGGCATTCTGGTAATCGAAGCTGTAGGTGGTGCGGGGACAGGGCTCAGGCCCCCATTGGACGATGTTCGGCTCCGAAGGCCCGTTGGGATCCAGATCGTATTGCTGGAGAAAGGTCAGGTCGGCCGGGCCAAAATCATGGTTGCCCGGGATGGGGAACCAGAGGTAGTCTTCTCCCAGGACCTGATCAATGGTCCAGCGGGTGTCCGCTGCGGGGACCACATCCCCCGGGCTGACCATGAAATCCCCCGGGCCGAAGTCCGCTGCATATTCCAGAAGCCCCTTGAAGAAATTGGGATACTCCACATAGTCGGGGCTGTTGGTGTAGGACATATCCGAGGTGACCAGAAAGCTGAAGGTCGGGACGGTCGTGGCCGTGGGGCTGGCCGTGCTGGTGGGGCTGGCGGTGGGCGCGAGGGTGGGGGAAGCTGTGGGGGATGGCGCGGTCGGGGCGGATGGGCTGGCGGAGGGCGCGCTGGGACTGGCCGCCGGCGCGGGTTGACAAGCGGAAAAGAGGAGCAGGCTCAGCAGAAGCGCAAAAAGGGAACGTCTCATGGATGAAGTATGCTCCAAAAAGGGCTGATGATAAAGGAATCCCGACGCCCGGGCCTCGCCTCTGTTGAGGCCTTTCCCCGGTTGTTCAGGGCGTCAGGGATGTCCAGGTCTCGCCGCCGTCGCTGGTGCGGTAGAGCCTGACCGGTTCCCGGGTCTCATCGGATGGTGTGGTGAGGACCCAGCCGTGATTCTCATCCACAAAGTCAATTTCCAGGAAGAACGACCCCTCGGGGATCCCTGTCATAGAGGGCACAAACCAGACCACTCCGCTTTCCGTCCCGCGCAGGACGGCCGTTTTGGAAACGGCCCAGGCTGTTTCCGGGCTGGTGAAGACGAGCCCCCGCAAGTTGTTGGAGAAATTCTGATACGTCCAGGTCTGGCCGGAATCGCCGGTCTTGTAGATCAGGGTGTGGGACCAGCCGTCGGGTGACATCGCCCGAATGGGCAGATAGCCCACGCTATCCGTCACGAAGTGCGGCTGCCAGACATCGAACAGGAACCCCTCAAACATGGGATCCACGCTGATGCCGGTTTCGTGGGTCCAGGTTTGCCCGCCGTCCTCGGTGACATACAGGTAGATGAAATCCGGCATGGGCTTCCCGCCGCCAACCCAGCCATGGTTGGCATCCAGAAAGGTGATTCCGTTCTTGTAGCCGCCTTCGGGCAGGGATTTGGATTCCCCCGGTTCGTGGCTGAAGACCTCTGTCCAGGTCTCGCCGCCGTCCAGGGTGCGGTAGATGGCATAGAAGTGGGATCCCGCCCCGGCCCCCAGGCTGACAAGGGCATAGCCGGTGTCCGGATCCACGAATTCATAGCTGGCGTTGTCAAAGGGGACTTCCAGAACCGACCAGGACGCCCCGCCATCCAAGCTGTGGTAGAGACTGGCCGGGGGTTCGCTGTTGGGGGTGAACCAGACCATGGATTCGTCCAGGAATTCCGGATGGATGCCCAGGGTGGTGAAGCCTTCCGGGGGGGAGGTCAGGCCGGGCGGGGTGGCGTCCAGCCAGGTCTGGCCGCCGTCCTCCGTTCGCAGGAGCTGGTTGCGGTCCCTGGTCAGAGCCCAGCCTGCATCCGGGGAGAACATTTCCAGGCCAGCAAGGGTCGGATTGCTGACGACAGGCAGGTCTGGCGCGGGTTCCGGGGTGTGGGTGGCCGTTTTTGTGGGCGTGGGGACGTCTGGCGTGGTGCTGTCCGGGGTTTCCGTCTCCGTTGGGGTGACCTCAGCCGGGTCCGTGGGCGGGGGGCTCCAGGGCGGCGTGCAGGCCAGCGCGGCCAGAATGAGGCTGATCGCCATCAGCAGTAGTCCAAACTGTTTCTTCATGGGGTCCTCCAGTGGTAAGGGCCTGGCTGGGTTGCTTGCTGTCAATTGCGGCGTGATTGAGAACATTGGGCAGGCTCCCCCGTGGGAGAACGCCCGCCTTATCTGGAGCTTAGCATATTCACCGTTGGGAGTCAACGAGGGGGGGGCATCATTTGCAGGGCAATCGCATTTGAGAAATTCTTCGCCTTGAATGCAATCGCGACATCCTGGATCATCGTTATGGATGAATCAAGCGCAACACCGCTTTCCAGGAAAACCCCACCCACCGGCAAGCTGAGCGCCCTCACAAGCTGAGCGCCTTCAAGGCGCTTCAGCGCAGTGCAAAGGGCCAGGAGGCCCGTGCTCGCCGCGCTTGCAGCCATCTGACGCAGCCATCTGCGCAAGCCCAACATGCCTTGGGTCGCCATCCTCCCGGCAGCCCTTTTTGTTTCCCTTCGCCTTTGCCGCTTCCGGCAAAAATC
>DAOTUG010000079.1:0-8812 GCA_034437335.1 Anaerolineaceae bacterium | reverse complement strand
GCGGATATTCCTGGAGCAGATGGAGTAATGTTTCTTTTTCTGCTTCTGATCTGCAGTAAATAAATTTTAGGCCGTTGAGATCAATTTTCTCAGGAATGATGATTTCCGCACAGCGGCGGCGGATGATTTCCCGTTTTTTTGCCTCCTGAATGGCCCAATCAATTGAGCTGTTGTGATAGATTTGACGCCATGGTAAGTTCCATAAATCCTTTGGTTGACTGAATATAGTTGATTGAGAACTACCAAGATTTCCATCTGAAAATCGAGATTCTCTCCGGGATAATGTGTCCTTGATATCAAATAGAAGAAAGACCGGCATTGGGCAGTGCGCTTGATAAAGAGCTTGTGACAACACCGCTTTGGACTTAATGCCTTCTATACGATATTGAGGGGGAGTTCTGGGACGTAAATAGAATCGAACGGAACGTTTTGTGTCTTCATTTGTTTTTTCTAAAACCTGTTGACTTGCTGCATCGCGGAATTCAGAGTCGTGCGTTTCCAGATATCTGCGACAATACAGGAAATCCTTATTAAGAATTGCTGGAATATTATGTAAGTCCGTATAATGAAAGCAAAACTTTGGCCACCACTGTCTTTCATCTCTTTCTATCCAATGCCAATCATATTGGGCGAAAAAGGCATCAATTTCGGAGATTTCTTTTTGAGAACGATACATTATGGATTGGCATCTACGCTGTTAAATAAGGATAATTGCAGGGATTTTCCCTGTTTGGGATATCCCAAGGGCGCCAGTTGCATGGCGTAGGCAGGTTGATTAAACGTGTCAAAGGAATCAGAGATCTTTACCAACTGGACATAGGGGAGTCTGGAGAATAATGGAAACAAATAATAAATTTCCTGGCTGAGGCCGGAGATAAACTCCCTGCTGATTAACCCATAGTTCCGAAATTGCTGCCATAAAGCCAACAACGCATCATATGTTACCGTTATATTTTTAGAAGCCGTGATAATTAACGCTTGCTCTTCCTTGGACGCCTCGATAGTGTATGCGTTTTTCCTGACCAGTGTTTTGAAGGTGTTCTCCGATTGGAGGATGTGGATCAAGTCATCCCACACTTCAGAAAATGCCAAACTCTGTGGTTCGTTTCTCAGCCACTGTCTGAATTCCTCTGGTTGCTTGTGTTCAGGTAGGGCAACCCGATGTTTTTCTGGATAAATAAAAATATCAATCAGAAGATTTTTCAAGTGCAATTCTAACAGGGGTTGAACCTGTGTCTCAAAATCTAATTCGCCGTTTCCGCAGCCAAGGGCAGGAAAGGCTATGCTATGAATATTGAACCGGGTGTAATTTTTAACGAAGTTTTGCAGCCCCCGTTCGATGTATTCCATTCGCGATGGCTGCCGCCAATGCTTTTTCGTTGGAAAATTCAGGACCCACTTATTCGATGATTTATACAAGAACAGGCTGCCGATGTTGAATTCCCCGGACTCGCAAAGGGCTTGGTATTGTCTAAACATTTCTGGATAGAGTTGTTTAAATTCAAGGGCAATCCCTTTGCCCATGACCCCTACAGTGTTAACAGGATTAACGAACACTTTTGCGGGGGATTGAAATAGGTTGCCTCGAATATAAGTGATCATAAGATTGCCTGGTCATCATGAAATTCAGAAAAGATATCATAATTATACGGCAAAACCCCATAATTTCATAAGAGTTTGTGCAGTGGGGCGCACGAAGCAGATGGAATTTGAAACCATCCGTAGCGTTTAAATTATTTTCAAAAGAAGAACACATGATCTGATCTTCCTTTTGCCATCCTGCGGGATTTTCAACCGGTGATTCGTGCACCCTGTGAAGTCGCAGACATCCCGCAACGATTGCACGAACCTGAAGTGGGGGAGTGGGCTACCACCAGCCGATCAGGCCCAGGTCCTGTTCGGCGCAGACCCGGAAAAACTTCTGCAACTCAAGGATTTCATCAGGGTGCAGGTTCCACAGGTCATATTGGGCTTCGGCGGTTTGCAGGTCCACAGCGGCCAATTTCCGGTACATGGCCCGGACCTTTTCCGGCGGGATCCAGGCCTCATACAGGCTGACGCCGGTGATCTGCGAGATCAGGGCCGAATAGATTTTGCCGCGGAAGCTTCCGCCGCCGCCGCTGAACATCCCGCCGCAGAGTTGGATCTGGGCGTCTTCAAAGGCCTGTTCCTGGGCTTGTGTCAGCCTGACCGCATCGGATGTGTTGGAAGCAAAGGTGTCGAGTCCCATTTTGCGCCGGACCTTTCTGCCGGGTGGCACGGATGACTGTGGTTTCATTATAAGGGGATTTAATTGCCGGTTTAATTGTCTGACAAATATGGCCGCGGCATGCCGTGGTTTTCAGAGCAGGGCGCAAGCCGGTTTCCAACGTGCGCATCTCGCTGCTGCGGGATGGGAGAGATTTTGTCCTGATGGCATGCCATCGGACGAGAGAAAGGCCGTTGGAGGCCAAAAAAACACATTATTATCGAAAACTTGACTTCTCATAAACTATATTTGGCTATAATATGAATATATTTTTATTAAAATCATACACGATAGCGGGTATGGTTTTCCTTCTATCGCTTCTGTAACGCCTTCGATTCACCCTTCCCCCCGGGCGATTGCAGGAAATCCACATCTCTCAGCCTGGGCGCCGCAACGCAGCCCCCCTTTTCGGGTTATAGATACTGGGTGTTTCTATGACAAACCGTATCTTTATTATTCACTTTTGTTGAAAGGATGGACAGGATGAAGTTTGGTCTGCTGTATCACATCGTTCGGCTGATCGTGAAGGTCTCTGCCAGAGTGATGTTTAAGTTGGATATCAAGCGGCATGCCGCCCTGCCGGATGAGGCGATCGTATTTGTTTCCAACCACCCCAGCGCCACCGATCCCTTTCTGCTCCATCTGCACCGCAAAATGAGCGTGATGATCAACGCGGACGCGTTCTCTTTCCCTGTCCTTGGAAAGCTCCTCCAGCGGATCCAGCAAATCCCTGTGGCGCCCGGCGGCGACTCCCTCACCCAGGCCATCCGCCAGCTCCAGGCCGGCCGCTCTGTGGGCATTTTTCCCGAAGGCGATTTCAGCCCTGAGGAAGGGCTCCATCCGCCCCACAGCGGCGCGGCACGCCTGGCGCTCAGCACGGGCGTGCCGGTGGTCCCCGTGGGCGTCTACCTGCGCCGGGATTGGATCAAGCGCCACAAGAGCACCATCAACGGCAAAGCCTTGGTCGGCCTGTGGTACTGGCGCGGGCCCTATGTGATCACCCTGGGCGAACCGATGGTGTTTGACGGGGATGTGGAAGACCGCAACCATGTCCGCAATGTGGGAAAGGCGATCATGGCGCGCATCAAAGCCCTGGCAACGGAAAGCAAAGCGCGCTATCACGGCATGCCAAAGCCAGGCATGCCTGAAACCGTTTGAGAACCCCCGGGCGGGTCAAAGGACGGACTATGGACCCAGGAGGATCGGTAAGAAGCGCGGGAAATTTGCCCAATATTTCATCAGGACCTGCCGGTCAGGGTCTGGCAGAAACCTGATCGTCATGCCGAAGCCATACAGGTTTTTCCAACTGGCATTGATTTCAAACCCTTGATCTGTGCATTCGTTTAACCCCCCCTCCCCGCTTGGGTCGTCACAGCGGATCTGTATCAGATTGATCTCCGGTATGTTCTCAAAAGGCAGGCTGATGAAAGCATTGATCGGATCGGTTTCATCCAGGTTATAGCGTAAGGCTGAGAAAGACGTGTCTTTATCAAAAATCCGGATTCGCACCTCGCTGGGCTGGTCGCCCCCGCGCACCTTGACGCGGATGTTGTTTGCATCCAGGCTGTGCCATAAGGCTGCCCTGGCAAAGCTGCCGGTTTCGAGGCCGGTGCAATTAAAATAGCCATTCATGGTGCTGAAACAGGTCAGGTCAACGATTCCTTCCACGCTGCCCAGGTTGTGTGTGAAATCCAGTGACAGCGGATCCACCCGGTAGCCGATATAGGTCCAATCGCTGTCATACGCGGGATCCATCCGATAGATTCTGAGTCGAATGCTGTCCGGCCGGGCGCCGGCGATGACTTTGACCCTGACATTGCTATTGGTGAGGTGATGCCAGTAGGCATTGGGAAGGAAATTGTCATCCACGCAGTTGTAGGTGGCGATGGAATTATCCCAGCACTGCAGGTCAACCAGGTAGCTGTGAAGGTCCCCGCCCAGATTGTGGATCAGTTCAATATTTTTCCACTGGGTTTCATGGGCGCCCACATCCACCCACCCACTGTCGTAGGCGGGTGTGCTGAGGGTCCGGCCGACTGCATCGGTATCAGGCGCACCTGGTGAAGTTTGCACTGGCTGCGCCGTGGTGGGAAAAGGGCGGCCCAGCACAGTCGCCCCCAGCAGGAGCAGGCTCAGGCCCAGAAAAATTATCCTCTGACGGTTGGTTTTTATCCTCATTTGGTTTTCTCCTGTCCCTCAATCCTGCAGCGTGATTGGCATGAACTGTTGAAAGGCAGCCCAGATAAAAACTCCAATAGACCGATCTTGTGCAGACATACCTCTGAGCTGCACAGACCCCGGCTGCAGGTCAAACCAGCTTCCGGTAACCTCGAAAGCCTGATCTGTGCATTCATTGATCCCGCCATCTCCTGCATTGTCATAGCACCAGATCTGCACCGCGTTTTCCTCCGGCAGTTCAGGTGATCCGAAGGCGACCAGTTCTGTGCTCGGGTTCGGACCACCAGAAAAGAAGATCGGGCGACTCCAAACAGAATACATTTTGCGATAGATCCGCATGCGGACGTAGTTGGGTTCGGATCCGCTCCGCACCCTGACATTGATTGTATCTGTGTTGAAATGATGCCAGAGGGCTGCTTTTTCAAAACTGCCGCTGGGAAGGGCATTGCAGTCATAATACCCGTGGGTTGGGCTGGAACAGGTCAGATCCACCAAAAAGTTGCCGCTTTGGAGGTTGTGTGTATAGGTTTCGGAAAGCGGATCCGGCCTGATCGGAATATGATCCCAGCCGCTGTCGTACTCGGGGGTGTCAAGATAAATGAAAACCCGCACATAATCCGGGCGGACGCCCGCGATGACTGTAACCCAAAGAAGGGATGTGCTCAGGTCGTGCCAGTAGGCATTCAGGTTGAAGTCGCTGTCCACACAGTCATAGACCCCCAGGCCGCTGTCATCGTAACATTGCAGATGGACCAGGTAAGAATCTCGGTCCCCCTCCAGATTGTGATAGATTTTAAGGTGAACCGGGTTGGCGCCATGGGGGCCCACATCCACCCACCCACTGTCGTAGGCTGGTTTGCTGAGGGGTGTGCCGTAAATGCCTGCATCGGTGGAGCCGAGGGGGTTAGCAGCCCCTGTCTGGAGGAATGCAGGAAAAGGTGAAAGAGAAAGCAGCGCAAAGGCCAGGAAAAGGAACCATTTCTTGCGGATCATGGTGAAACCTCCCTGAGATCATCGGAACAGATCGCCAATAAGAACGCCATCAGATGATACCGATACGGGGTGAAAAACAGCCAGAAAACGGCAGAAGCTTTCAGCCCCCATGTTGTATAGACAACCGAATTATTATATTATAGCATAATTCTCCGTATTCTGCACGGCTGCATCCCCTTTTTTTGATTTTTCCCGCGCAGAACACTGCAGCGCCTTCCCTACCCTCCCTTGCTATCTTCCTGTGCCGTGCGTGGTTGGCAACAGGGGCTCCCCCGAAGCCTCTGACCAGCGGATTTTCTGGGCATAGCCGGGACGTCGCCATCGGTATTGCAGAACGAAGAACCCATGGCCCCGGACCTCTCTCGCCAAGGGATTGTAGCACGTCCTGCAAATTAAACAAAAGGAATATATAGTAATATAAAGGAAACGATTCGCCCATCAGCACGGGCTGTCCGGACCCGGCACCTGTGACAGGCCTTACCCCGGATCGCCGGATTTGCTGCAATGAGAGCAAAGGAGAAAGCCATGTCCAAGGTGTTTAAAAAACTGAATTTAAAGGAACAACCTGAGATTCTTGTGCTGAATGCGCCGGAGTCCTTTGAAACTGAACTGGACCGCCTCAAAAACGTAACGATCCACAGAGACCTTGCGATGATGGAGGCGGTTGATTTTGCACTGGCATTTGTCCAGGACGAGGAAACCATCGCGCAAATCGCCCGGGCCATGGCCCCCAAAGCCCGGGGCGATGCCATTATTTGGTTTGCGTATCCCAAGATGTCCTCAAAAAAATATACCTGCGCTATCAACCGGGATACCGGCTGGGAGGTCCTGGATACGTTGGGCTTCAAAGCGGTCCGCCAGGTGTCCATTGACGCCGATTGGTCCGCACTGCGCTTTCGCAAGAAACCCTTTGTCGGGACATAGGGGATACCCTCACAGGATGTTCTCAAACCGCTTCGGGAAGGGGTGCGATGAACTGTGTTTGCGCGTAGGAATGCGCCCCCATAGCAGACCCAGGGTAATTGTATCTAAATATTTTCTATTATGACCTCTTCCTCGTTCCTTGCCTTGAAATCAGGGCGCGCATGCATGCGTCAGATGCCTGCAAGCGCAGCGAGTACGGGCCTCCTGTTTGATGCAATTGCCCCGATAGCAGTCCTCCCAACACGACGCCCTGGGGAAACCCCTGATACAATGGGTATAGAGAAGAACCCACCGGCAGTCTGCCCCCCCCCGCTTCATCCGGTGCGGTCATTCACTTCGCGAGTCATAAGGAGAGACCCCATGAATCGTCTGATGCGTTGTTTGTTTTGCGGTCTGCTGCAGGATGAGCCGGAGGGCGTTAAAACCTGCCGGCGGTGCGGCGGCGAGCTGGCTTTTGAGGGGGCGCCCCCGCCCGATTCTGCGGGATCCTACATTGCCGCGTTTATGGAGCTGGATCAGGTCAACGCCCCCGCGGCGAAAACCGTGGACCGGCATATCCTCGTCACCCTGGAAACCCCCGGGAAGGTGCCGGAGGATTTCCGGGCCCCCACCGAGACCGGACGGCCCACCCTGGGGTTCAATGTGGTCCTGGATGTGTCCGGGTCCATGCGGGGCCCAAAGATCGCACAGACGCGACAGGCCCTGCACATGGCGGCCAGCCTGCTCCAACAGGGCGATCAGTTCTCCCTGACGGTATTTTCAGCCAGCGCAAAGCTGGTCATGCCTCCCACCCCCTTCAATGCCAAGAACCGGGCGGCCTTCGAGAAAGCGGTGGACGCGCTCCAGGCAACGGGCGGCACCGCGCTGCATGGCGGTTTGAACTTGGGGCTGCAGCAGGCGCGCCAGATGCAGACCGAGAACAACCTCACCCTTCTGCTCAGCGATGGCCATGCCAATGTGGGCGAGAAGGACCTTGAGATCATCGGCATGCTGGCCAAGCAGGCTGCCGATGCGGGGCGGGTTGTCTCCACCCTGGGGGTCGGATTGGATTACAACGAAGCCCTGATGACCGAGATTGCCCTGCAGGGCCGGGGACGCTATTATCATGTGAAGTCATCGAATGAGATCGTCCCCTACCTGACCGGGGAATTGGGGGAAGCGGCCGACCTGGCCGCCCATGACGCCGTCATTCAACTCAACCTGCCCGGGAACGCGGCCTTGATCCCCCTGTCCGCCGCCTATGCCTGTGAGATAAAAGACCAGCAGGCGGCCATTTCCATTGGGGATCTTCCCCTGGATCTCATGGTGGAGATCCCATTGCGGTTGACTTTGTTCTCCGGCAGGGCCGGCGAGCGGCGCCGGATTGCGGGCCGGATCGCTTATCACAGCCCCTCAAGCGCCCGCCTGACCTCATCCCTGAACCCCGTGACCGTGCGGTTTGTGGAAGAAACGCGCTATGCCGATAACCTGGGGGTGATCCAGCCCGTCGCTGTGAAGGTCGCCCGGCAGATGCGCGCCCGGCAGGTTCTGGACTATTCCCGGGCCTTCACCCGCCGGGATGAAGGGGAGATCAAGCAGGTCCAGCAGCAGCGGGAAAGGTATCGGGACTATGTCCAGCGCCTGGATGCGGACACACGCCAGACGTTGCTCCGGGAGATGGAGATGGATTTCGACGCTGTGCAGAGCGCTTCGCCGCGTTCAAAGGATGCCGTGCGCAAGGCCTATATGGCCAACCGTTTCATGCGCGATCTGGATCGAAAGAAGTAGTAAACAGGAGACGTCAATCTTCACCCCGTCCCGCAACAATGCCCCGCCGCATTTTGGAACATAGCAAGAATCACTATATGCTCAAGACCGTGACCGGTTTTTTCTGACAAACCCTGCAGCAAACGCAGTTTTCCGTCCCATTAAGAAAATTGTCCTGGCATTGTCAAACAGTGTGACCCGGGGGGATAACATGTCCAACAGTGGTAAGCATTGGCTTTCCGTGGTGGCCGGCAAAGGCAGCGAGTATTTTGTGGTCTGGAGCCACGATCGCTATGGCACATCCTACAAAGATATTTTTGCCAGGCCCTTCCGGCCCTTTGTATCGCTGTTGCCGCTGGGGTTGCGGTGATTAACAAATAATGCGCCGCATCCTTCTTTGTTCCTTTCCTCGTGAGGGAGGCCGGGCCAGTCTCCCTTGAGACTTGGTACGCCGCTGGTACCGTTCAGCTTGAGGCTGAAGGACACGATCCCGACTGGAACGGCGGTTGCGGAAAAATGCTGCAGCGTGACACATCTTCTTGCTGAAGCCATCCCCCCTATTTTGGGACATATCTTTTTCTTAATGTAACCAGTATAATTTAATGGATGCACATGCAGTTCCTATAATCATTAAAGGGTGCACTAATAACATGTAGAATTAGGCAGCTAATGGCAAGGATGTTATTTGGTCAAAGCTATCATCATCTGAAAGCCAGGCTGCTC
>DAOTUG010000078.1:0-12845 GCA_034437335.1 Anaerolineaceae bacterium | reverse complement strand
CGGAGGATGGTATCCTGAAGCATGTATCAGCTTGCTGGAGGCGTTGGCCGCGTATACCACTGGGCCGGCCTATGCCGCCGGGATGGAGGCCCATGCGGGCCGCCTCGCGCCCGGCTATCTGGCTGATTTGACCGTGCTTGATCGTGACCCCTTCGCCGTTGATGCCTCCGCCTTGCTCGATATGGCGTTCGTGGGCACGCTCGTGGGCGGGACATGGCGGCATCGCGCGTTTGGGTAAATGGGGTGATAATCTGGGTTTGGGCGCGTGACTTAGCTCTACGGTGCAGATAAACAAAAGCCGCCCAGTTGGACGGTTTTTCTGTGGACTTAAAATGTTTGGTGTGGCGACGGTAGGACTTGAACCTACAACCAATGGCTTATGAGTCCACTGCTCTACCGTTGAGCTACCTCGCCGAGATGTTTAGATTGTGTCCGCTATCTTACTATCTTCCAGCAAAATTGTCAACCACGATGGGGCCTCCCTTTTTCCGGAAGGCCCCCCGGAAAGGGGCAATTATTCAGTGGCGGGAGCTCTTCCGGCGGGATGGGGATGCTGAAAGGGTTCGAAAGGCCCCCTCCTCCTGCAGGGGAATGTATTTAGGCTCCGGACGGGAGCGATTCCGCTCATGCGATGAGGGGCGACTTACAGCGGGAGCAACGGGTCGGGGCGCAGTCGCTGATTCTAAGCCATCCGGATGGGCAGCCCGGCTCTGAGCCTGGCGGAATTCCCTCCGGGAGATCGGACGCTGTCCTTCCGCCATTGCCCGGTGCAGGAGCCGGTCTCCCTTGGCAGAAAGATTGCCAATGATCAGGATCCGGATGATCCAAACCATCAGAGCAATGAAAATCGGCACGACCTTGCTGACAAAGGCTGCATCCACCATTCCGGCGCTGAGGACAGGATGGGTCTGCATGGCCATCACCACACCCCACCAAGTCAGGATCGCGTTCATCGTCGCCGCCAGAATCCAAGCGCCAAACAGATACCAGGTGGTTTTGGGTTCATCCCTCCCAACTTCTGGGGTGAATAACCGGGCAATCCCGGCAAAATCAATCCCACAAAAAGCGATTGAAAGAATGGTAGCCCAACGCAACCCCGCAAAACGCAGATCCCCCAGCAGATCTGAGAGGGCGAAATCGGTTGTACTGTAGTTAAATGCTTCAAAGGCGACCAAAGCCAGGATGATGATGATCAGATAGACCAGCCCTTTACGCTGTTGGATTTGATGGATGGACTTAAAGAAACTGTGTTTAATTGATTGACTCACATTCATTGGAACCTCCACAAAAACTGATATTCCAATTATAGAACATGCGTTCTATAGAGTCAATACCTTCCTGCTAGACTTGCTGCCATCAGCCGCCGGCTGATGCTCTCTCAGGGCCGTCACCCACCCCCAGTTTGCGGTGTAACGGACAGGGTTATCTTGGGCTGGTCCACTGTGGCCGATTGCGTTGGGGTAGGAGAGAGGGTTGTCGTGTTTGTCAGGGTTGCAGTGTTTGTGGGGCTGGCAGTGGGCGTTTGCGTCGCTGTCATTGAAGGAGTTGGTGTGGTTGTCGGAACCGTATTGAAAACTCGCAGCCCAACCGCCAGGAGGAACAGAAAAAAACCAGCAATCAGGAGCAGTACAATGCCCAACAGGGCGAGATTGGTCACTTTTTTCATACTCGAATTATAGCCGAAAATCCCCGGACCTCAGTCCGATAGGGAATCAAAAAAGAACCAGGCCAACTCAGCTCCCTCAATATCCTGATTCCTGAGGCCATTGGATTGTTGTTCCATCAGAGAATAAGGCTCCGCCCCAGGCCAGGCATGCCCTCCGCCCTGAACTTTGACAAACCAGAAGCTGGCATCCCCCCCGGAATACCTATAGATTGTCATTGTTGACCCATCCTGTCTGACTCTGTCCGGAATTTGGGAGACCGCTGCGTCTCCGTGCAGGCCAAGCCAATTCAACCAGGTGGCCACCGTTTCTGTGGCTGAGAGAACCCGGTCCGACTTTTCCCCTGCCAGACCGGGAACGCCGCCTGTGTAGGGCACCAGGGGATCCGCCGTTGCTGCAAGGAACATCACGGATACCGCTTGCTGAGGGGAGAAACATTCCGATTCAGCCGCCAGGGGACCGCCGTTTGAAAACACACCGCGAACAACTCCGGGAACCTCCCGGGCAATACGTAGAGCCATCATTCCCCCATTGTCATACCCCGCCACATAAAGCTGTTCAAAATTGATCGAATAACGAGCCCCCAGCCATTCCAGCAAAAATAGAAAAAAGCCCACATCGTCCGCATTCCTGGACTGATCTTCCGCTTCATGACGGCAATCATTCCAGGCACCGTTCACTCCCCCTGGATACACCACGATAAATTTCTCCCGAAATGCGATTTCATTCCACTGCCCATTTGTGGTCGTCTCCATGACTTTGCGGGGAGTGCTGCTACCCCCATGGAGCATAAAGACCATCGGCACACCATTAGGCGGTAAGGGATGCGGAACAAAGATAAGCACATCCCGTTCTACCCCATCGTAGGTGACAATTTCCTCTACCAGAGAGGGGTCATTCGCGGTTTGCGCCAAGGCAAGAGACCTGCCCTGCATTGTCCCATAGGTGAGCTGGAAAAGAAGCACCAGAAACAACATCCCGGCCAGCCAAAGAAAATCACCTCGGTTTTTCGCTTCTTGATTCATGACTTGCCTTTTATATTATTATACGAGAAACAAGAAGGCAATAATCACCCCACAATCCGAATCTGATTGTGGGGTGTTGAAAGGGTCTTGCTGGGAATTTCGAATGGGCCCGATGAGAACCCATAAGTATCGTCTTGTCTGCCAATCCTTTCCGATCCAGTCTCAGTCCTTATAGCAGGGGATTGGGGTACCAGCTCCGTTTCGGCTGCCGCACCAGGCGAAATTATCCAGGCCGTCAAAAGCCTTGCCCTGAAATTGGTTTACGCCGAGGGCATACCAGGTGAAGGTGCCGCTGGGGCCAGGGCCAGTCCAGTTTCCGGTTACTGATAGGTAATCGTCGCTGATCGTCCCGTTGAGGGTGACGGTATCACCGCCGGGAAGGCTGACCGTCCCCGTCATCGTTTTGTCATTCACTGTAATCGAAAGGGGATCCGAATCAAACGGACCGCCAATGTTCCCTGTGAAGGTAGTCCAATTCCCCTCCCAGGCAAAGGTGGGTGTGGGGGTTGGCGGCGGGGTGTATTTCGGCAATGCGGCCACCGGACCCGCAACCGTGGCATAATTTCCCCACAGCCAGCACTCGCCTGACGCATCGGGATTCTTGATGATCCAGTACTGGCCGTCCATGGATTGACCGACGACCTCCGCCTGCTCCCCAACCAAAAGGGCACCAATGTAATCATAGATCTCGCCCGGTCCAATGCGGCAATTTGTGTCCACGCTGACGCTGACCATGGGCGTTGAAAGGGTCGGCGTCAGGGTGATGGTGGCTGTCAGGGTTGCTGTGGAAACCTGGGTTTCTGTCGCCGTTGGCAAGGGGGCTGTGGTCTGGGTGGGTGATTCTGGAGCCGGGCCCTCGCCATTGGTTCCATCACCGCCATCTGCAGATCCCCCGGCTGCAGCCGTCTGGGCGACGATGGTTTGGGCCATCTCCTCGGGAGTGAGCTCATCATCAGTGCCGGACCCGGGAAATGCACACGCCTGCAAAACGAGCATAAGGGCAATAAAAACGGTGAGTATCCTGCGCGTTTTTCTTTTCATCTGGGTGCTCCTTTATGTCGGGAATTATTTATTGATTATTATGACCTTTATTATCTTTATTATATCACAAACGCACCCCTGACCAAAATTGTTCCCGATAAGGATGCTGACCCCGAATGAGAGCCCCCCGGAGGGGGGAGTCAGATAGCGTTCCTACTTACTTGAAACAGGGCGTTGGCTGCTCTGTCCCATCTGTTATCCCGCACCAGGCAAACACCCGGTCCTCAATGATTCCCTGCCCTTGAAACTGGTCTTGAGTCAGACTGTAGAAGCTGAAACTGCCTGTCATCCCATCTCCGGAGAATTGCCCGACAACTGTGGAACCATCATCCTTAATCTCGCCTGACAGCGTCAGGGTCTGGCCGCCCAAGGTGACCACGGCGGAGAGATTGGAGTCCTTCACAGTAACCGCCATACTGGCCTGATCCAATGGGCCACCTATTTTGCCCATATAAATGGTCCAGAGTCCTTCCCAGCTCATTTTTGGCGAAGGCAAAGCTTCCGGGGTTACCCGCGCAAGGTCTGCTGACGGCCCGTTTAAGGCTGCATGATATCCCCACAACCAGCAGGAACCCTCCCCGTCGGGATTATCAATCACCCAATACAAGCCATCCTCAGACTGGGCCAAAACCGGTGCGGTTTCCCCTTCCGACAAATCTCCCACAACGGCATACACCTCGCCTGGACCTTGCCGGCAGTTTGTTTCCACACTGACCGTAACTCTGAGGACATTCAAAGGAGGCTCAGGAGTTTTGCTGGAAGCGCTTTCCAGATGGGGAGTCCGTGTGGAAGTCACAGAGGGCGTCTGCGTTTGCATATCAGACGTTTCTCCATCTGCATGATAGGCCATGCCAGTCTGCACGAGGAACGTCTTGGCCATTTGCTCTGCCTGGTATCCAGGGGATTGGGTTTTTTCCTCAAACAGTCCAGGAAATGCACAGGCAGCGAGCAGGAAAGCCATCAAGCAGCAGCCGAATATCAACACAAAACATTGTTGTCGTTTCATACAACCTAGCATAATATAATATTTTGATTTTTTCTAGTCTTTATAGCACGGAGCCGGTTGTCCAGCACCAGAACGGCTGCCGCACCATGCAAAAGATCCAATCGGATCCATACCTTTTCCCTGAAATTGGTTCGTTCCCAGGGCATACCAGACAAAGGTGCCTGTGATCCCCGGGGAAGTATAGTTCCCGCTCACCGAGAGGTAATCATCGCTGATGGTGCCTGTAAGGGTGACAACATCCCCTCCGCCCAGGTCAATGGTGGCAGTCAGGTTCTTCTCATCCACAGTGACCGTCAGGACATCAATCATGAAAGGCCCGCCAATATCCCCGGTATAAGTATTCCAAGTGCCCGCCCAGGCAAAAACCGGGGTGGGTGTGGGAGGCGGGGTGTATTTCGGGAGTCCAGTCGTCGGCCCTTCCACGGTGGCATAATTTCCCCACAGCCAGCATTCACCGGCAAGGTCAGGATTCTTAATAATCCAGTATTGACCATCCATGGACTGACCAACCACTTCCGCCATTTCACCGACCAGCAGGGCCCCGATATAATCATAAATCTTTCCGGGACCGGTCCGACAATTGGTGTCAACGCTGACGCTGACCATGGGAGTGGACAGCGTGGGCGTCAGGGTGATGGTGGCGGTCAATGTGATCGTGGGCGTGGGAGTATCCGCCAGGGTGGGCGATGGAGCTGTTGTCAGGGATGGTTCTGGCGCAGCATTGTCCCCGCCCCCATCGGTATCTGCATCCCCACCACCATCCCCATCTCCTTCCTGAGCTGCCAGGGTCTGGGCTACCATCGTTTGTGCCCGTGCGTCCACACTCAGATCGTCATCCGAGGCGCCGGGAAGATGACAAGCTTGTAACACCAGCATAAGGAGGAGGAGTACTACCCCGAAACGTACGGCATGGGTTTTCTTCATGGTCTATCTCCTTTGACACGCAAAAAAATCCATCATCAGCCGAATTACTCACGATAACAGGGAACCGGCTGTCCGGCACCGGCGCGGCTCCCACACCAGGCAAAAACATTCATCTCATCAACACGCATTCCTTGAAATTGGTTTGCGCCCAAGGCATACCAGGTAAAGGTACCCTCATGTCCGGGGAGGGTCCAATTCCCTGTGGCCGAAAGGTAGTCTTCACTGATCGTTCCGGAAATATTCACCACCATCCCCCCTCCCAGATCTATCACAGCCGTCAGATTGTTATCCACAACGGTGATCGTCATCGGATCGGTTTCCAACATTCCACCGGGTTCTCCTACATAAATTGTCCAATCCCCTGCCCATTGGAACATGGGGGTTGGGGTTGGAGGCGGTGTAAATTTTTGCAAGCCTTCAACCGGACCTTCCACGGTTGCATAAAACCCCCACAACCAGCACTCACCCGGCAGATCCGGATTGTTGATGATCCAATACTGACCATCCAGAGATTGACCGACCACGTCTGCAGTCTCCCCAACCAGCAGCGCGCCGAGATACTCATACAGCTTCCCGGGGCCGGTCCGGCAGTTAGTATCCATGCTAACGCTGACCATCGGTTTTTGGAGCGTTGGCGTCAGAGTCATTGTAGCTGTCAACGCGGCAGACGGGCTCATCGTTGCCATGGTGGTTGGCACAGCGGCATCTTCCCCTGGAAGCTGCGCATCCCCTTCCGGTTCTTCCGGCGGATTTCCGCCCGCAGACAGGGTTTGGGCCATGATCGTTCGCGCCAAGGCGTCTACGTCCACATTTTCTTCGCTGGCTGTTCCGGGCAGGTTACATGCCGGCAGTGTCAACAGGGAAAAAAGCAGGAACGCCCCCAAGAACGATGCCATTCTTTTCTTCATCTGGTCCCTCGCTTTCCAGGCCAAATGGGGACATAATTTTCAACCAGCGATGATAAGAAACTGGAAACTTAATTCAATTATACATAAACTCAGCCCAGCATTTCAATACAGTATCCTCTCCTGGCGAGAGTGTTGCGTGTTAGAATCCATCCATCAGGCGTTCTCTAATTTGTCTAAATATGGGATTGTGATACAGTATGCTGGCGGGAATGCCCTCTCACCAACCCTGGTTTTGCCAGCCCCTTTGCCGTTCTCGGCGGAAGCGATGCACCCATTCTTCAGAAAGAGAATCCGCCATTTTCTCAAATGAGGGAGGCAAGATCTCAACTCCCCGACTATCCAGTCCAATAAAATCCAGCACCCGTTGCAGGGTTCCTTGATAATTCTCGATAAAATCCTCATAAACGAGGGTTAACGGACGGATCCCACCCTCAGAAAAAAACGCCTGGATGCCAGCTTCCCTAAAAACGCTCTCGACAAGCAGGTGATTGATCGCATCAAAGGAATAAGCATCCGATGGGACACAACCCGGGAAAAGCAACTTCCCAGACGGCCGCTCGGGTCAGATTCTCCCCCTTGCACCAGGGGAGAGTTTTGAAAAACCCCAGAATCTGGCTGAAAAAGGGTTCGTAGAAAGATAACTTTAGGCCAAAAACGCCATTGGCTGTGCTGCCCCTGCGCCAGAGATCACGCAAATAAGACACAGGATCCTCCGCGACCTGCCAGGAGCCGTCCTCCAGCCATTCTGCAGGATTGCCTGCAATCCTGGTGGATTTAAGAGCCTGGCACAGCAGGGTGCTGCCCGTGCGCTGACTGAACCAGATCATATAGGGGGTATCAGGAGAATGCTTGTCAATGGAATTCATTATTTTTTTCCCTCAGGAAAATCTTTCATCTTGGCTGCCAAAATCCGTCGCTGCAGCCAGGCTCATAAAAAATCTCTCTGAAACCTCAATCTGCAGCGGCCACTCACATTTCCAGGGTTTGTGTGCACCCGAGATAGCGATCGAAGCCATGGTTTCACAAGAATAGAAATCAGCTCACAACAGATGCGCCCCATCCGTCATAAGAGAGATTGAGCTTTTCGCAAGTGTCCCGCAAGTATCCGGTCATCCGAAAGATCATCTCCGGATTGAGAGGGTAGGCGATGTTTAACTGAAGGCATCCATCCCGCAAGCTGACTTTTTCAAAACCTTGTTCGATCAAGTTATTGGCCAGCTTCTCGAGGTCCGCCTCCTTGCCATAAATAAAATGCTCCAGAACATGAGGTTTTTCAGGATCACTGCCCGCTTGCAATAAGCCTTCAATAACATGGCGATCCCCAATTTGCCCCCAATAAAAAGCGTCCGGTCTGACCTTTTCATCAAAGAAAGTCCATCCGGAATACTGTTTTCGCGTCACAGCACCTTCGAAATGCCGGAGGAAAAGACTGACCGCCTTATCAAATGCCTCAGGGCTCTCTACCTGGAAGACAAAATCTCTGAGACCAGCATAAGTCATGACACCCACCAGACGACAGGCGATGCGTTTCTTTTCGAGATGCCGGACAAGGCCGGATTCAAATTGCGACAATTTCTGGAAGATCTGCTGCCTGGGCGTCCCATTGGGATAGAGATCTTCCGGGGGAATCTGCAGCAGGACCCGCTCTCCATGCGAGAAGCCCGAGTGAGCCGGTTCCTTGGCGGCAGCCACATCAAATCGAATAAAAGCCCGCAGCCCATCCCCAAAGGGATAAGAATAAAACTCCCAGGCATCCTGAACGATCTTATTTCTCATCTTTTGCTCCTTAATTGAGGATATGCAGCATTCCCAGAGCCAAACAGACCTGGGAGCCATGATAGGATATTCGCACCAACAGACGACCGTGCCGGATCTTCTTCAGGAAACGATCGTAGGCTAACAGACCATCTGAGATGAGAAAAAGAAACCCACCTGCTGGCAAAAACAGATCAGGCCAAGACAACGGAGCAGCCACTACCGGCGGGAGAAGGCAGAAAGCCGCCAATCCAGCCAGAACCGCCCCATACAGCCGCAGGGCCAGCCTGAACCCCTGCCGCCGAGTGTCATCGCGCAGAAGGGGCCGAAAGAGACGGAAAAAGGACACAAGCATTGCGCTCCAGGCAACCAACGCTAGTCCCAGAAAAAAAACCTCAGTGGGTCCCAGAGAATGTTGCAGGCGGTCCACAAGCCAATGTCCCAAAATGGAAAGATAAAGCAAGTGACCGAGAAGGAAAGCGCCCAATCCCCATAAAAACCAGGACCGGGAAAAGAGCAAGAAAATGTCCCCTAAAAGTCCGAAAAATTGTGCAAGCACCAGAAGAATGAGAAGGTGTCCCCCCTGACTCATCCCCACAGACAGCGTCCATAGGATGAGAAGCACCATTACAAGGGGTTTTGTGAAGGGCATAAGCCGCGGCCAAAAGAAAAACAGAGCCATCCAATCCAGAGCCATGGCCAGAAAAACCCCCAGGAAAAGTCTCAGGGAAATTTGGGCCATGTCAGTCGTGGCTGAGGCCATACCGGCGTAAGAAATCAGGATCATTGCGCCAGTTTTTCTCCACCTTCACCTTAAGGTCGAGGAATATCTCCTCACCGCTCATCTCCTCAATTTCCTCCCGGGCCAAGGTACCAATCTGTTTTAACATGCTCCCCCGCCGGCCGATGACAATTCCTTTGTGAGAGTCCCGCTCTACCAAAATCGTTGCCCTGACATAGCGCTTGCCCTCTGCCCGTTCTTTGTAATCCTCCACCCGAACGAAGATTCCATAGGGAACCTCTTCCCGCAAATAGTGCAGCGCGGCGGAGCGGATCAGATCCTCGGCAATCTCTCGCTCGTAGGTTGTTGTGATCTGATCTTCGGGATAATATTGAGGTCCTTCAGGCAGCATCTGGATAATTTTGTCCAACAAATCTCGCCGACCCGATTCTTTGATGGCTGAAATGCTGATGCGCTCATCAAAGTCCATCAAAGCGGAATAAGCCTCCCGGCGATTCTCCAGTTCAGCAACAGAGATCAAATCAACTTTATTTAAAACAAGCAAGATTTTTTGGTTGTGCACATTTTTCAAGATCTCGGCGGCGAGGGTGCGATCCTCCGCGTCCGGCGGTTGGGAAGCGTCAGCAATGAAGAGGATCACATCCGCATCCATGAACGCAAACCGAGCCTCCTCATTGATGAACTGGCTCAATTTATATTGCGCATCGTGCATCCCGGGGGTATCCACGAAGATGATCTGTGCGCCTGGTTTGGTCAGAATCCCAAGCTGACGCCGGCGGGTGGTTTGGGGTTTGACGGAAACAGCCGCAATCTTCTGGCCGATATAGTGATTAAGCAAGGTGGATTTGCCGACATTGGGTTTACCCACCAAAGCAACATAGCCGCTCTTGTATCCATCAAAATCCATCTCATCAATTTTCTTCATCATTCCTCATTCCTGCTGATTGAATTTCCTGCTGTATCCAACTGAGGCCCAAGGACACCCGTGCCCCGCATCAGGAAACGCAATTTTCCTCAGTGATCACCCGACCTTCAAGGCGCAGTAGAAAAGCCTTGGTCTGAATGCCATCAGGGGCAGTATACCCATGCAGTCTACCATCCACCCCAACAACCCGGTGACAGGGAATCACAATGGGCATGGGGTTTGTCGCCAGGGCACGGCCGACCGCCCGAGCGCCTCCCGGCTTACCGAGTTCTGCGGCGATTGCGCCATAAGACCGCACCTCGCCCCAGGGGATGGTTGCGGCAGCCTCCAGGACCCTGCGTTGGAAATCTGGAAGCAAATCCCAATCAATCCGGACAGTGAAGAACTTCCGAATACCAAACAGATATTCGTTCAATTCAACAAGCAGGGTCGAAACCGTCATCAGCCCCTCCAGGGAGGGCTGAGTGACTTCCATCTGCACTTTTGCCTTCAAGGCTGCCAGGGTCAAAAAATCAACTCGCTGCAACCCCCCGTCACCAGCTGTGAAACTGATGGGCCCAACGGGGGTTTCCCGTAATTCTCCAAAGGTCCTCTCCAATGACTCTCCTAACACTGAGTAATCTATCTGATGCCATAATCATACCTTAATGCGCAGCCTTTGTTTTTGGGATCATAAGCCCTAACTGCCAATCATGGCCCGGATAATTAACCAGCAATCGTAGGGCAATCGTAGGTTAAGCGTCAAGTATGAATGCCTCCCATCCTGTATTATATAAGCAGTAAGGGCGACTTCTCTTCTTCTCCTCCTTAAGAGAGTGCCGGGGTCGGCGTCCCCGGCACTCACTATTTAACCCAGATCTCTTCCCCCCCGCCCCATTCCATCCCCAAGAACAATAATACCCCCTGAACAGGCAATGCCTTCAGAGTGAATTATAATGTGGATGGATATGTGACCACAACAAGCCTTTGAGGAGGAAAAATGTCTGAAGAACGTGAAACCTATGGCATTGATATTGCCGGCATCCATCGTGAACTGGAATTATTTGAGATCAAACCAGGGATGCGTATCGCCATCCTGAATATCCTTGGCGACACTGAACTTGTTCAGGCCTGTGCGGAGGGACTGGCAGAAAAACTCACGGATGTGGATTTTGATGTCCTTGTGACGGCTGAAGCGAAGTCAATTCCCCTGGCCCATGCCCTCTCCGTTGAAACCGGGAAGCCCTATGTCATCCTGCGGAAATCCTATAAACCATATATGGGCGACGCCCTTCAAAGCGAAACCCTCTCCATCACCACAGGTAAGCCCCAAACGCTGTTTCTGGACGAAAAGGACCGGCATCTGGTCAAGGGCAATAAGGTGTTGATCGTTGATGATGTCATCAGCACCGGCTCCACTCTGCAGGGAATGCGCCTCATCCTGGAAAAGGCCGGCGCAAAAATCTCCGCCGAGGCAGCCATCCTCACGGAAGGCGAACGGGCAAAGTGGTCCGAGATCATTTCGCTGGGACACCTGCCAATCTTCACAGACTGAGTCTGCCATCCCCTTCCAGGACAACCGGAAAATGACCTATTTTCCGGTTGTCCTCGCTTAGATGCCCATAACACCCAGACCCTCCCAGAACAACAAAATCCCCTTACTCCCGTAACCAACAACGGATATATGTGTTTAAGCATACCGAAGAGAGGCTGTTCTGGTTTCCGGGCATTGTGGTATGCAACCTTGCACCCGGGATTTTCGTAAGTAGAATTAAAAGGAGAAGGAGGATGTCCGTGAGCGCTGTTGTGTATCTTGTGGTTGGGTTTGTGGCAGTTCTGTTCGCCCTGATCAGCATCATTGGACTGCAAAAGCGAAAAGAATAGGCTAATCACAACCACCAAAATATCGCCTTTATTCACCATTGTGGGGGCCTTGAAAGACCTTCAGGAGACGCCGACTCCGCTGAAGGAAGCCTTTCCCCGGGAATTCCCGCCTGTGTCGCGCGGAAATTTCTTGATTCTATCCCCCAGTTGGATACCATTTCGGTTAGAATAATGCCACCACAGCAGCATGTCATAATCTGAGGAGGTTGATTAATGCATATTCGAATCGGATTGGAGAACAACATTGAAGGGCGCACCCTGGCCTGGGCACTGGATTATCCCGGCTGTTTTGCTTATGGCGCAGATGAACCGGAAGCCCTGATTCGGATGACCAGAGCGTTGCTAAAATACGAGATCTGGATCAAAGACCACACCCCGGAACCCTGGGTGGATTTCAGCGATTTGGATATCCGGGTTGTTGAGCGATTCGACACCTTTCACATGAATGACAACTACTGCGTCGTCCCCGAAGGGCAGGGATATGAAATCAACGCCTGGTTCCATGATGATTGGCGCCCCCTCGAAGCGAAAGAAGTTGGGCAGGCCTTAAAGATCTTCACATGGCAACGAGAGGAACTGCTGGGTGGAGTCAGTACGCTGGCAAATGACATTCTTGAAATGGAGCGAGCGGGGGAGAGATGGACCATTATCGGTATCATGAAACACATCGCCAATGCTGAACTTTGGTATCTTTCCCGCCTGGGTCTGGCACCTTTTGAAAGAGACGCCCTGGCCTCCGATCCGGAAGACCGGCTCAATCAAACGGCTGCCCTGGTTGAAGACCAGTTTCAACAATTTGGAGATCGCGTGAAGGTTCTGGGAATTGATGGAGAATTCTGGTCCCCCAGGAAGGTCCTCCGGCGGACGTTGTGGCATCAACGAGATCATATTGAACATATCAAGAAACTGGTGCTCTGAGGCAGCGTTCGTGAATTAACGCGCAAAGCAGGCGCCTCACCAAACGCCTGCTTTACTACGTTCACCTCACCATT
>DAOTUG010000077.1:0-85186 GCA_034437335.1 Anaerolineaceae bacterium | reverse complement strand
GCAAAGGTCAGGCCACTGCGCTGGTTTCCTGTTCGGGCAGATCTGCAAGGACGAGGTTGAGGCGCTGCTGGCGGACGGTTTTTTCACCTGATCAGAACGTTTTGATTCTGCAGTCATGAGAAGCGCTCCTTTCGGACGCGATCATATGGCACTGATGTACTCGTGTGATATGAGGATAAGCGATTAGGGGCGGGGGTTCAAGCCGTTAAAAGCGGCTAAGCGGGGGTGATTTTTGCCGGAAGCGGCAAAGACGAAGGGAAACAAAAAGGGCTGCCGGGAGGATGGCGGCCCAAGGCATGTTGGGCTTGCGCAGATGGCTGCGTCAGATGCCTGCAAGCGCGGCGAGCACGGGCCTCCTGGCCCTTTGCACTGCGCTGATGGGGCAGCACGGGCCTCTTGGCCCTTTGCACTGCGCTGATGGGGTAGCACGGGCCTCTTGGCCCTTTGCACAGCGCTGAAGCGCCTTGAGGGCGCTCAGCTTGTGAGGGCGCTCAGCCTGCGGGTGGGTGGGATTTTCCTGGAAAGCGGTGTTGCGATTGATTCATCCGCAACGATGATCCAGGATGTCGCGATTGCATTCAAGGCGAAGAATTTCTCAAATGCGATTGCCCTGGGGGGCGGCGAAACCGGGAGGGGGTGTGAATCAAAAAAGAGTATAATCATAGCCTGGAGCGTCTATGAAATTATCCGTCCTCATGCCGGTTTACAATGAACGCCGCACCCTGCGGGAGATTGTCTCCCGCGTCCTGGCGCAGTCTGTGCCGGGGATCACAACGCTGGAACTGGTGGTAGTGGATGACGCTTCGACTGACGGGTCGGACCAGATCATTCGGGATCTGTCCCGGGAGCACCCCCGGCAGATCCGACCCATCCTGCTAGAGAAAAATCAGGGCAAGGGCAATGCGATCCGGGAAGCCATCCAGGCTGCCACGGGGGATGTGGCCATTATTCAGGATGCGGATCTGGAATATGACCCTGAGGACTATTCCGCCGTCCTCAGGCCGATTTTGGAGGGCGAAGCGGACGTGGTGTATGGATCCCGGTTTTCCGCCAGGGAGGAACGGCGCGTGTTGTATTTCCGTCACACCCTGGCCAACCGCTTCCTGACATTCATCAGCAACTGGTTCACGGACCTCAACCTGACCGACATGGAAACATGTTATAAGGCCTTCCGGCTGCAGGTGGTCAAGACGATCCCTGTCCGGTCAAAACGCTTCGGAATCGAACCGGAACTGACTGCCAAGTTTTCCAAGCGGAAGCTGCGGATTTTTGAGGTGCCCATCAGTTACCACGGGCGCACCTACGCCGAGGGCAAGAAGATCACCTGGGCCGACGGCCTGAGAGCCCTGTGGACTATTTTAAAATACTGGGTGATTGATGATATGTTCCAGGGCGATTACGGACATAAGGATCTGATTGACATGGAGGCCGCCCCGCGCTATACGGAGTGGACACTGGCGCGCACCCGTCCGTATGTCGGCGATCTGCTGCTGGAGATCGGCTCCGGGATCGGCAATAATGTGCGGATCCTGATGCAGTATACGGATGTGATTGCCACGGATACGGAACCGGTCTATTTGCAGGTTCTGAAAAACGCGTATCTGAACACCCCCAGCGTGCAGGTGTACGACTGGGACGCCACCCAGCCGCCGCCGGAGGATCTCCCCCGGCCGGATTCGATCCTCTGCTCCAACGTCATTGAACACATCGCGGATGACCAGGCGGTGGTGGTCCATGCTGATCAGATCCTCAAACCGGGCGGGCGGATGATCTTCATCGTCCCGCGGGGCCAGAAGCTCTACTGCAGCCTCGATTCCGCCATCGGGCATCACCGGCGCTATGATGCGGACCGGCTGCGATCGCTTTTTGACGCGGTGGGTTACACCATCGAAGAGTGCTTCAGCCTCAACAAGATTGGCGTTTTGGGATGGTGGTACCGGGGGAAAATTGCCCGGCAAAAAGCCATCGGCCGCTTTGGGTTGAAGCTGTTTAATGTTTTGGTGCCCCTCTTCAAGCTGATTGACCCGATCCTGCCCTGGAAGGGGCTGTCCCTGGTGATCGTGGCCAGAAAACCCCCTCAATCCCCTCAACAGACATGAAAGTGAGCGTTTCCCGATGCAATTAGATGGTGTATATCCCCCCATCCTGACCCCCTTCAAACCCGACGGCGCCCTGGACCTGACCGGTCTGCAGGCCAATTTGCGCCGGTGGTCCCGTTATGACCTGGCCGGTTTTGTGGTGTTGGGCTCCTTCGGAGAGTCGGCATACCTGCGCTTTGAGGAAAAGGTGACCGTCCTCAAAGCGGCCCGGGAGGTCATCCCTTCAGAGAAACTTCTGATCGCCGGGACAGGCTGTGAGACCACGGCCGAAACCCTTCGGTTGGGCCGTGCAGCGGCTGAAGCCGGGGCGGATGCGGCATTGGTGATCACCCCCCATTTTTATGATCCCCTCATGGACGCGTCCCTCCTGCAGCGACACTTCACCGCCGCAGCGGATGACAGCCCGATCCCTGTGCTGCTGTACAATGTGCCTCTTTTCACCCATGTGCGCCTGCCTGCAGAGGCGATCCTGGCCCTGGCGGAACACGAGAACATTCCGGGGATGAAGGAGAGCAGCGGGGATATTGTCAAGATCGCCCGGATCGTCCATCAGGCGCCGGATTTTCAGGTGTTGACCGGTTCCGGAAGCGCCTTTCTGGGGGCCCTGGCTGTCGGCGCCCGGGGCGGGGTGATGGGCCTGGCAAATCTGGCTCCCGAAGAGATGGTGACGATGATGTCTCTGGGGCGGCAAGGCCGCCTTGCGGAAGCTGCTGCTATCCAGCAGCGATTGTTGGACCTGGACCATGCCATCACTTTCACCTTCGGCATTGCCGGGGCTAAGGCGGCCCTGGATCTTTTGGGCTATCAGGGTGGTTCGGTCCGGGCGCCCCTGGCTGACCTGGATGCAGTGGGACGGTCCGCGATGCGGGAGATTCTGGTCCGGGCGGAACTGCTGGCGGTATGAGGCGCAGGCGTCCGGCGGAGTATGCTCCCGCTGATGCAGGCTGTGGTCAGAAACCCTCGTAGAAGCCTTCCGGTTGAAGATCTTCCGCGTAGAGGTCGGCCGCTTTCAGGTGGCGGCGCAGGTCAACGCAGAGATGGCACTTGCCGACGTACCCGTCCGGAAGCGGGGTATAGTCAGCTTCCGCCGCGGCCCGTTTGAAGAGGCCGTAGGGACCTTGTTCCAGGAGGGTTTTGATCATTGGGGAGACGGCGCCCTGCCGGAAGTCGGAGACCACCTCGTCCAGATTGTGCCAGTCCCCCAGGGTGATCCCGCCGCAGAAGGCTGGGACGAAATTGCCGTAGAGGTCCAGATGGGAGTGGCGGGCAAAGGCCAGTTCGTTGGCGCATTTGGCCTTTCGGAAGGCATCCGCGGGACGTTTGGGGAGATGTTCACCCAGGGCATAAGCGGCGCGTCCGCCGCTGATCAGACCAAAACCGCGCCAGAGATGTTCTGCGGCCTTTTCTTTTCCATAGATGTCCGTATAGCGGGAGAGGGGCACTGGCTTTTCCAGGCCAAGGCCGGTCAGCTCGGGCAGCCAATTGGCCTGATAGATGATGACCCGGGAGGGCCCAAAGATGCCCCTGGCAGCCGAGATGGCCGTCAGGGTGCGGGTGAGGGGGATGGCAGCCTGGTGAAAGGGGGAAACGCTGATCAGGATGGTGCGCACCCCCGCCTCCTTGAGGCTTCGAAAGCGTTTTTCCGCCTGAGTCTGACTCCGGCACCAGCCGGCGTTTGTCTCCACATAGGCGGGGATGCCGAGGTGACGGGCAATCCGGGCGGATTCCAAGAGGATGGGGAAGTTCAGGAAGGGTTCGCCCCCGGTCAGATGGACCTGGAACCCCCTGGGCCAGGCGGATTTCGCCCTGATCAGGGCCGTTTCGACCGCTTCTGGCGTGATCCAATCCCCCCAGTGGGGACGGCAATTGTACAGACAATGTGCACACCCCGACTGACACTGATAACTTAGAATGATTCCGAGATCCCCCGGTTGTACCGGTAAGCGTCCATTGGTAAACATGAAAAAAGATCCTTACGCCTTCATCCCTCCCGATTGGATTTCAGCAACTGTTGAAAAAATGACACGATAATTTTCCACCGGCATGGTGTACTGCAGATTGTGGGTGGTGGCCAAAATAAAGCGGTTTTTCCGGATGCCAATCTGATATTGCTGCAGGATGTCATCCCGGAGGGATTCCGGGGTCATCAGTTCCCCGCGCTGGATGTCAATGCCGGTGGCGAAGGTCAATTGATCCCCAAATTCATCCACCGCTTTGGCCAGGTCGTTCCCGGCTTTGGGCTGAAAGGCCTGCAGGATGTCCAGCTCTGCCTCGACAAAATCCGGCAGGAGGGGCATGACAAAGCCGCAGGAATGGAGCATCGCCACCGCTCCGGCTTCGTGGATGGCATCAATGATCCGCCGGAGCTGGGGCAGGGTGAATTCCCGCCACATGCGGGGTGAAATCTGGGTGCGTCCGGTGCTGCCGTAGTCATCGAAGATCATGATCACATCCGCGCCGGCCTGGGCGCTCCTGCGGGCGATGTCCACAGACCAATCGCCAAATTTCTGAAAGAACGCTTTCACAGCCTTGGGGGCATCCATCATCGCCACCATCATCCGGCTCATCTCCCAGAGCTGGGTGAAGGAGGCATCCTGAACCCCGTAGGTCTCCGCCACCAAACAGGCCTCAGGATGGTCCTCCCGGAACGTGCGGATGGCGCTGTAGTCGTCAAAGACCGGGAAGCGGTATTCCGCCAGATCTTCCACGGACTGGATGACCGGGTCCACCACCTCCATGTAGACCCCGCCGATGCCCCGCTGACTGCCCCAGGGGCCGCGGAATCGGAGGCGGCCCTTTTGCAGCCAGACGGACTGCACAAAATTGGCCGCATTGGCCCCCGCGGCGGTCAGGGCCAGATCGCCCTCCAATTCCAGGGCATATTCGGCGTTGGCGTAGTCCGTCAGAAGCAGGGGCAGCCCCCGCCAGAGCTCGGGGCCATCCATTTTGCGGTTCTCGAAACGGCGCCAGAGAAAGCGCCCCCAGCGCTGCATGGCGGGGTTCTGGGCCGGGCGGTATTCCGCCATCATCCGGCAGGCCATGTGGGGGTTGATCCAGTACATCACGGGGACACGGTCGGCTGGCTGGCCCCGCACCGCAGCCAGCACCCGTTCACGGGAGGTCATCTGTGATGTCAACGCCATGAGAGCTCCTTCTCGTTAATTATCCTATTTTATCTTAATCTTTGACGCTCAGCGCATGGGGTGACAATGTGCGCAGGCTTTGGGCGTTGGGGGCGGCGTATCCCTCAGGCCGGCCAGATCTTGCGTCCGCCTCCCGGGGGGGTGATGGCGTCAATCCATTCGAGGGCATCTGGGCTCAGCTCCGGCAGGAGGGCCGCTTTGAGATTTTCTTTTAATTGATCAATCCGCTTGGCGCCGGGGATGGCAGCCGTCACCGCCGGATGCTGCATGACAAACTGGATCGCCAGTTGGGCCAGGCTGCGCCCATCCGTCAGAGGTTTGAGCTTTTCCACCTTGTCCAGGTCGTTCAGGAAGACCCGGTAGGCATTTTCATCCTCAATCCACTGATTGCGGAAATCACCCCGTTCAAAACGGGTGTTGCGGTTGAATTTCCCGGTCAGGATGCCCATGGCTAGGGGTCCCCGCACCAGCACCCCCAGATCCTTCTCCATTGTATAGGGGAAAATGCGGCTCTCTGGTGTGCGGTTGAGGATGGAATAGTCAATCTGCAGGGAGGAAGCCCGGTTGTCCGCGTTGAAGGCCCGGAGGTAATCAAAATCGCTGGCGCTGACTCCATAGGCGCGCACCTTGCCCTGGTCTTTCAGTTGTTGAAATCCCTCTACAAAGACGGGCATATTGGGTTCCCGGAAATCAATGTGGCACTGAATGAGATCTACGTATTCTGTTTGCAGGCGTTTCAGACTTTCCTCCACCCCGGAGACGATTTTCTCCACGCTGTCATAGGCGCTGACGCCCTTTTCTCCATCAAAGCCCTTCCAGCCGATCTTCGTGGCCACAACAAACTGGTCGCGGCGGCCTTTCATGGCCCGGCCGAGGAGGACTTCGCTGTGGCCGTCGCCGTACACATCGGCGGTGTCAAAAAAGTTGATGCCCAGATCCAGGGCAGCGGCGATCATGTCCAGGGATTCTTCATCATCCGTTTCGCCCCAAGCATCCCCTCCGATGGCCCACAGCCCTACGCCCACCTTGGTGATGCGGATGTCGCTTTTTCCAAGGGGTTGTTTTTCAATCATTTGGTTTGTCATTTTTTCTCCTTTAGCTTTTTATCATTGCGAGGGTGGTATTCAGTTGGCGCGATTTCCTGCCGGCGGGGGCGGGTGCAGGTCTCCGAAGGAGAGCCCCAGGGATGCGGCAACCTTCAGGAGATGATCCCGTGCGGGAGGGTACTCTGCATTTGGCAGGTGTTCAATGATCAGGGGGATATCCCCTGGCAGGCGGTTCAGCTCCGACAGGAAGACGGCATAATCCAGGTCGCCCAGGCCGGGCCGTTTTTCTTCCAGGTGGACCGTCAGGGTGTTGTGCAGGAGTATGTCCTTGGCGTGAACTGAGACAATCCATTTCCCCAGGAGGCGAAAACAATCCCGCAGAAGGTTTGCGTTGTGATAGTAGCGGGAGGGGGAATTGATCATGTTGACCGGATCAAGATGCACCGCGAACATCGGCCGGTCCACCGCCAGGACGAGTCGAAGGGCGCTCTCCGGGCTGTCAGGGATGCCCCAGGGCATCGGTTCGATGGCATAATAGGCCCGGGTGGGCTGGACGGAATCAATGATGTGGCGGATATTGGCCACCGTCTGCTCAAACGCTGCCTCTGAAAGATCCTCCCGATAGGGCCCATGCCAGGAGGCGGGATTAAAAGACCCGGCAATGTTCACGCAGCAGCGAACCCCCACCGACTCGGCTATTGCCAAGCGCTGCACATTTTCCGCCAGGTTGCGACGCCGGATGCGGTCGTCCGGGTCGAGCATATTATTCCATACGCCGATCTCGGCCAGCATCACATCGTGTTTGGCAAAGGCCTGCCGGATGGCGCGGATGCGGTCGGTTTGGCCCAGGCTGACCTCGGGGCAAATGGCAGCGTTATATCCCGCCTGGCGATGGGCCCGGGCGATCTTTTCGGGGTCTTTGCAGGGTGGGTTCCAGCTTGCGCCCAAACGCATGTCAACGCTCCTGAATCCAGATCATCTAATAGGTATACACCGCACCCGTGCCCAGAGTGTGCAGTCTTTCCCCCAGGACCTCAGTCAGGATCCCGGTGGATCTTTCTCCGGTGCAGTGTCCGGTATGGACCTCGGGTACATCCATCTCCAGGAGGGTTTCCCCGATTTGCCGGACGACGGCCGGATCTTCCCGCATGAGATGAAAACCGCCGATGACCGCGCGCAGGGGGCGGTTGGGAAAGGTTTGCCGTGCTGCGGTGATCATATTCAGCACCCCGGTGTGGGCGCAGCCGGTCAGGATGACCAGACCATCTGCGGCATCCAGGACAGTCGTCAGCTCGTGGGCAAAGGTGTCCCGGGTGGTTCCCCGGGGTGTTTTCATCTTCAGGCGCTGATCGCCGCTGGGCCGGGGATAGGTTTTGGTAATCTCCGTCAGGAGATGCACCCCCGGCAGCACCTCCCGGCTGGTTTCGATCCGGGTGATCCGTTCGGCATGCTTCTGGAGGACTTCCTGATCCAGGCCGACATAGCGCACCGGCAATCCCATGGTCTCCACCACATAGTCCGCCTGGGGGGCGCTCTTGAGGTAGACCTGGGCCCGGTCGTTTTCTTCAAAAAAGCGCTCCAGCCCACCGCCATGATCATAATGGTGATGTGAGATAGCCAGGGCTTCCACCGCCTCCAGGTCGCAACCAAGCAGAGCGGCATTGTCTGCGAACTTTCCCGATTTCCCCACATCGGACATAAAGAAATGTCCCTGGTGCTGCACATAGAAGGACAAACCATGTTCCACTGCCAGACCTTCCCGTCCGGACGCCGAGGTGTTTTCAAGCAATGTCGTGATCTTCACACTTCCTCCTAATCCCAATGTTAATATTCTGTCATTAAGTATAGACCAATCCCGGCCCTGTGTTATCATTGATTCGGAACCCCCAGAAAGAAAAAAGGAATACCATTGAACATCTTAATTTTGAATGGGCATCCGGACAGTGACGCAACGCATTTTGACCGCTATCTGGCCGCCCTGAGCACCAATCTGGAAAACCGCCGTCACACGGTCCGGATTCTGACCCTCCGGGAGTTGGAGGCCCGTTACTGCACCGGTTGCTGGGGTTGCTGGGTCAGGACCCCGGGGCTGTGCATCTTTGAAGACGATTCCCATACAGTCTGTCGGGAGGCGATCAACAGCGACCTGGTTTTGTTTTCCTCCCCCCTGATTATGGGATATCTGAGCGCGCTGCTGAAGAAGTTCATGGATAAGATGATCCCCCTGATTCACCCATATATCACTGTTGTCCAGGGCGAGGCGCATCATCGCCTGCGCTATGATAAAGGGGACTATCCCCTGGGGGCGTTGCTTCTGGAAAAGACCCCCGGCACGGATGCCGAGGATATTGAGATCGTGGAAGCGATCCACAACCGGACCATGCTGAATCTCAGGTCCCGCAATGTTTTCACCAAGCTGACCGACACCCCGGTGGAGGAGGTTGCCAATGCGATTGACCGTCTTTAATGGGTCCCCCCGGGGAAAGAAAAGCAATACCAAGATCATGCTTGACAAGGTCCTCGCGGGGTATCAGGAGGAATCTGAGGCTGAGGTGCAGATTATTTATCTGATGGATTCCAAGGCCCGGGCGGCTGCCGACGGGGAGTTTGCCGCGGCCGATCTGGTGTTGTTGGGTTTTCCACTCTATACGGATGCCATGCCAGGATTGGTGAAGGAATTCATCGAGAGCCTAGCCCCCTTTGCTGGGATTGAAGATAATCCCCGGATGGCCTTTATGGTGCAGTCCGGTTTTCCGGAAGCCCACCATTCCCGGTTTGTGGAGCGCTACCTGGAAAAACTGGCCCGACGGCTGAAGGTTCCCTATGCGGGCACCATTGTCAAGGGCGGCTGTGAGGGCGTCCGTCTGATGCCGGATCGCATGAACCGCAAGCTGTTTGAAAGCCTGCAGGCTCTGGGGAAGGATCTGGCCCGGCAGGGACAGTTTGACCCTGAAAAACTGCGTTCCCTGGCAAAACCGGAACGATACCCGAAAATCCTGACACCGGTATTCAAACTCCTTCTGGCAACGCCTTTGGTTCAAAGCTATTGGAATCACCAGTTGAAGCAACATGACGCCTTCAATCGCCGATTTGACCGGCCCTTCACTTCCGACGAATAGGCGACGCCCCCATCGGTGGCGTTGAAAAAAATTTAGAGAAAAGAGACGCCCATCCTGGGCGTCTCTTTGACTTCCCGATCCTTCTCCGTGTCGGGACTTCAGATCATGAAGGCCCCATTTTTGTAGAGCAGCTCTCCATCCACACGGATCTCGGAGTCCTCGGTCATATCGCAGAGCATGTCCCAATGGATGGCGGAATCGTTTTTTCCACCGGTCTCTTTGATGCTGGCCCCCAGGGCGAGGTGAAGGGTCCCGGTCATTTTTTCATCAAAGAGCATATTTTTGGTGAAGGTCCGGATGCCGTCATTGGTGCCGATGGCAAATTCGCCCACATACCGGGCGCCTTCGTCCACCTCAAGCTGATTGAGGAGGACGTCCTCGTTTTTGCTGGCGCTGGCTTCCACCACTTTGCCGTCGGTGAAGACGAGGCGCACATCCTCCACCTCCCGGCCCATGTACATAGCGGGGTAGGTGAATTCAATCCAGCCCTGGACGCTGTCCTCCACCGGGCCGGTGAAGATTTCGCCATCGGGCATGTTCTTTCGGCCGTCGGAGTTTTCAAACAACCGTCCTTCGATGGACATCTCCAGGTCCACATGGGGACCCTTTGCCGTGAGACGCTGCTTTCCCCGCAGCCAGTCCACCACTGTCTGCTGACGGGCGTGCATGGCCTGCCATTCGGCTACGGGGTCTTCCCTGTCCGCAAAGGTGGCGCCATAGACAAAATCCTCATAAGCATCCAGGCTCATCTCCGCTTCCTGGGCGTAGGCTTGGCAGGGGAACATGGTTCCCACCCATTGCAGCGAACCCTCCGCAGAACGCTGCATGAAGGTTTTCATCAGCTCCCCCCGGGCGGCTTGGGACTGGGAATATTTTTCCGGGGCAACCCCGCTCAGGCTGCGGGTGTTGACCGTTCCCATCAGGCTGATCAGGGCATCCGCTTCCTGATAGGCTATCTTCGTGATCGGGGAAACGTACTTGAGTTGTTCTTCACCGGCATGTTCAAAAAAGGTGTTCCCCAGGCCGGGGGTGCTGATCAGGGTGCTTGGGTGACCGCCGGCCTGAAGCACCCGGGCATACACCGCTCTGATCAGGGGCGCTGTCAGGGCTTCCCCGGTGATGACCACCCAATCTCCCGGTTCCACCGAGACACTGTAATTGACCAGCACATCCGCCAATTTTTCGCATCTTGGATCCTGCATGAATCCACCTTCCTTTCCTGGAAATCCACAGTTATTGAGTCTGACAACTTGATTGTAATCGGAGTTTGGGTGGATTGGTGGGTGTTTTACATCCTCTATACCGGTTCTTAATCTGGGCTTGCTATTTTTATCAGCAAGAAAATCACGATGAATGGAGATGATCATGAACAACAAAAAACCTCTCATCCTTTTTTTGATCCTTCTGGCGGTATCCGCAGGTGGCTGTTCCGGGATCCGGCCCCTGGATGAAACCACAGCAACGGCCGCAAAGGCAGCGAACGCTGCCGCAGGCCCGGCCCCAGAACCGCTGTCTGTCCCGCTGGGAGAACCCGGCGAAGCGGCGCCCGATGCGGAGTCTGCTCCCGTGTCGTATGAGTCAGAAGCCCCGGTTGAAAACCTCTCCTATCCTGTGGTGGACACCGGGCAGACTGATTGTTACAGCGATCAAGATGCGATCGCCTGCCCTGAGGAAGGAGACGCCTTTTATGGCCAGGATGGGCAGTATGCAGGCTTGCAGCCGGCCTATACCGATAACGGCGACGGCACCGTCACTGACCTTAACACCGGTTTGATGTGGGCGTCCTCTCCTGATCTGACCGGCGATGGACAGATCACGATCGAGGATAAAATGAACACCACCGAAGCTCTGGCATTCGCTGAGAGCTTTTCGCTGGCGGGGTATGACGACTGGCGGCTGCCCACGATCAAAGAGCTGTATTCCCTGATGAATTTTTCCGCCATCACCGGGACGACGCCGTATATTGACACCGACTATTTTGATTTTGCCTTCGGGGATACGGCCGCCGGAGAACGCGAGATTGATGCCCAATTCGCCTCCAGCACTCTCTACACCAGCACCACCATGCGTGGAGCCGAGACCATGTTTGGCCTCAATCTGGCGGATGGACGCATCAAGGGCTATCCAGTGGAAAAACTCTTCTATGTATATTTTGTCCGGGGCGATGCGGGATATGGCGTCAACGAATTTGTGGACAACGGGGACGGCACCATCAGCGATCTGGCCACCGGACTCACCTGGCTTCAGGGGGACAGCGGGACATTCGGGGCAGGGAGCAACGGCGACGGCGGCCTGAACTGGGAGGAGGCCTTGTGCTGGTGCGACTCCCTGGAATACGCCGGATATGATGATTGGCGTCTGCCGGATGCCAAGGAGCTGCAGAGCATTGTGGAGTACACCCGCTCCCCTGACGCAACGGATTCCCCGGCTTTGGATCCCATTTTCGAAGCCACTTTCCTGGCGGAAGGCATCAATGCAAGCGGTGAGGGTAATTATCCATACTATTGGAGCAGCACAACCCATCTGGACGGGCGAAATCTAGGCAAACGGGCCGTCTATGTGGCCTTTGGAGAGGCTCGGGGGTTCATGGATTTCGGTCAAGGCATTCAGCTAACTGACGTACACGGCGCCGGCGCCCAACGCAGCGATCCGAAAAGCGGCGATCCTTCCCAGTTTGCCCTGGGCATGGGGCCGCAGGGGGATGTGCAGAGTATCTACAACGCTGCCCGGTGCGTGCGGGGCGACAGCACTTCGATGGTTGAGGTCGGCGCGGGTGTGGGCACAGGCGAGGTCCCTGCTGGCGAGGGGCAGCAGGGACCGGAGGTGACCGTCCCGGATGGGGCGTCCGGGTTGGGTCTGGAGGCCGGGGCAGCGACCCTGGGAATCAGCCTGGAAGCCCTGAATGACGCCCTGGTGGATCCGGCTCCGGGATCGGCGGATCTGGCTGTGGCAACCGCCCAACTGAACCTCCCGGAGGGACCCCCGGAGGATGCCCTTGAGATGGAACCGCCCCCTGCCTACCCGTGAACCTGCTTCGGCGGGATTGGGCAGGCGGCAAAGACGCCCCGTTCGGGGCGTCTTTATCCGGGTTTTATTGACAGATCGGGTGGATTCCTAGCTCCGCAGTTCTGCGTCCAGATCCCTGGCCAGGAGGGCAATGATCTTGTTGCGCTGTTTGGTCACTTCTTTATCCGTCAGGGTGCGGTCCGGGGCGATGTATTTTAGACTGAAGGCCAGGCTTTTCTTGTCCTTGCCGACTTGTTCACCCCGGAAAATATCGAAGAGCTGCACATCCCGAAGGGATTTTCCGCCGCCCTTGCGGATGACGGCTTCAACCTCCGCGGCGGTGACGCCCTCGTCCACAACAACAGCCAGGTCCTCCAGGACGGGCGGGTAGGTTGGGACGGCTTCGACATCAAAGAGGATCCGGGCGGATTCGAGGAGAGGAGACAGGTTAAATTCGGCCACAATCACCGGGGATTCCCCCAGCTCATAATTGGCTTTGACCAGGGGATGCAGTTCGCCCAGCACGCCCACGGCCCGTTGAGCGACCAACACCTCGGCGGATTTGCCGGGATGCAGGCTGGGGTGCCTGGCGGCTCTGAAGGAAATATTTTCGATGTGCAGGCTTTCCAGCATGTTTTCCACGACGCCCTTGAGGTCGAAAAAATTCATCTCCTGATGGTCATCGGTCTGCCAGGAGGGCCAGCGGCGCAGGCCGGTCATCCCGATGGAGAGCATCTGGATTTCATCGGGAAGCTGCTGGCCCGCCACCGGGTGGAAGACCGGGCCGATCTCAAAGAAGGCCAGTCTTTCGCGGAAGGCGCTGTTGTATTCCATGATTTCCAGAAGGGTCGCCAGGATGCTGCGGCGCATCACCCGGCGTTCTACGGTGATCGGGTTCTGGATTTCGAGGTAGGTTTCCTCCTGCCCTTCATGGTCTGGGGGAAAGCGCCGTGCCTCCCGTTCCGGAGAGGTCATGCGGTAGGCCACCAGTTCCTGCAGGCCCAGGTTCACCAGCAAATCCCGCAGGACTTCCTCCAGGGCCAGGGGTTGGTTGATGCGCTGAGATGGGAGGGGCTGGTTCAGGCGGCGGGAGGGAATTTTGTCGAAGCCGTAGATTCGGCTGACCTCTTCCAGAAGATCGGCCCGGCCGATGGTGCCTTCGTGGATGTCCAGCCGGTGGGGGGGCGTCCGGGCTGTGATCGTTTCCCCCTGGACCTGACAGTCAAACTCGAGACGGGTGAGGATGTCGGCAATTTCCTGCGCGGGGATGTTCGTGCCCAAGTTGTCGTTGACCCAGGAGGCGGGCAGTTTCACCACCGGGTCCTTGGGCGGGTTGGGATAGTGGTCCATCAAGCCCGCGGCGATCTCCCCGCCGCCCCATTCGGCCATGCGTTTGAGGCAGAGGCGCACGGCCCCGTCCGCCAGGGCGGGATGGATCCCGCGGCTGAAGCGGTAGGCCGCCTCCGAGTTGATCTTGAGCTTGCTGACTGTTTTCCGGATGTTGATGAAGTTCCAGGAGGCGCCCTCCAGCAGAACGTTCTGTGTCCCCTGGTGCACTTCGCTTTCGGCGCCGCCCATCACTCCCGCCAGCGACAGAGGACCAGCGGTATCGGTGACCAGCTCCATCTCCGGATCGAGGGTACGCTCGACATCGTCCAGGGTGGTCAGGGTTTCTCCGGGTTTGGCGGTGCGGGTGATGATGGTGGGCGGGTGCCCGTCAGCGCGCTGGACGAGGATGTCATAGTCAAAGGCATGGAGGGGTTCGCCCAGTTCCAGCATGACATAGTTGGTGGCGTCCACAATGCAGTTGATGGGGCGCATCCCGGCCAGATTCAACCGCCTCCGGACCCAGGGTGGGCTGGGCTGGACGGTGATGTTCTCGATCAGACCCAGGACAAAGCGGGGGTTCAAGTCCGGATCCTCAATGCGCAGGTTCACACGGCCTTCCAGGGATGGGCCGGAGGGGGTCAGGGTGTCATCGGGTTTCTCCAAGGGTTTCTCCAGCGCGGCAGCGATCTCCCGGGCCATCCCCAGGACACTGGCATCCCGGACCATATTGGGCAGGGTGTCCACGTCAAAGACCGCATCTCCCATATAGTCCATGAGGGGCGTGCCGGTGGGCGCATCCGGATCCAGGAGGATCACGCCTTCGTGGGCGTCGGAAATTCCCAGCTCCTTTTCAGAACAGATCATGGAGAAGGATTCCACACCGCGGATCTTCATGGGTTTGAGGGTGGTCAACTGCCGGCCGGGCTGGTGTCCGTCATAGAGCACCGCGCCTTCCCGGGCATAGGCCACCTTGAGGGGCGGGTCCAGGGGACCTTTGCCGAGATACTCGAAGAGATTCGGCGCGCCGGTCAGGACGATGATTTCCTCCTGACCGTCGTTCAGGCGGCAGAGGACCAACCTGTCGGCATTTGGATGCGGCAGCACCTCATCCACCCGGGCCACGATAAATTTATCGCGGGGCCAGGAGATGCCGGTGTATTTGAACTCGTGTTTTTCGCCGGGGGGCATCATCATCCCCACCAGGCGGATCTCGTCAACTTCCAGGCCGACCATGGTCATCACCTTTGCCAGGCTTTCGATGTCCATGTCGTCCAGATTTACATAGTCTTTCAACCAAGTGAGTGGGATTTTCATTTGAGTTTCCTTGTCTATTACCTGTTCAATTTCGGTCAATCACCGAATTGTTACTCATCCTTCGGGATCTTTTATCAGGGATCAGGCTTCAGGAGCCTTCCGCAATGGTTCAGGGAATCCTTTGTACTGCCCGACACATTTGTGAAGCCATGCGCTCCACTTTTCTTCTGCGGGGGGAAAAGGCAATATGGTGTAATGAATATTCACAGCAACGTCCTCAGATTTCTGCCACACTGCCGATGATTCAAGGCCTTTTTTGGCCTTTGTCATTCTTATCCTGTCCGGCACAGGCCTGGTACTCATTTTTCTGGCGCCCGACCCGCTTTTTCAGAACTGCTCCAAGAAGCGGATGTCGTTATTGCGGAAATGGCGTATGTCGTCAATGCGGTAGCGCATGAGGGTGCTGCGGTCAATGCCCATTCCGGCGGCAAATCCGGAATAGACGGCGGGATCGTAGCCGCCATATTCAAGCACCACGGGATGGACCATGCCGCAGCCGAGGATCTCCAGCCATCCGGTCTGTTTGCAGACTGGGCAGCCCTCTCCGCCGCAGACGAAACAGCCCACATCCATCTCGGCGCTGGGTTCCGTGAAGGGGAAATGGGAAGGACGCAATCGGGTGCGGGCTTCTTCCCCGAAGAGACGGCGGGCGAAATCTTCCAGGGTGCCCTTTAGCTCCGCAAAGGTCACATTTTCACCTATCACCAGCACCTCCACCTGGGCGAACTCGATTTCGCTGCGGGCGGAGAGCTGTTCGTAGCGCATGGTGGCCCCGGGCAGGATGGCCCGGACGGGTTCCGGGGCGCGCTCCCGCATCACCCGGATCTGTCCGGGGGAGGTGTGGGTGCGCAGCAAGACGCCCTCCGTGGTGGTGTAAAATGTGTCCCACATATCCCGGGCGGGATGGTAGGGGGGCATATTCAGGAAGGTGAAATTGTAATCGTCGGTTTCGACCTCCGGTGAGCGGTAGATCTGGAAGCCCATATCCCCGAAGATGCGGTAAATGCGCCGCAGCACTTGCGTCAGGGGGTGCAGGCGCCCGCGGGCCACGGGTCGTCCGGGCATGGTCACATCCAGTTTTTCCGTTTCAAGGGCTTTCCTGAGGGCTTCTTCGTCCAATGCGCCCCGTTTTTCCTCCAGGGCAGCTTCCAGGGCCTGGCGGACCTGATTGGCCGCCTTGCCCATCACCGGCCGCAGTTCCTTGTCCAGTTTGCCCATGCTGCTGAAGACGGACATCACCGGGGAGCTGCGTCCCAGGTGGGCCACACGCCAGGCGTCGAGGGCTTCCTCATCGGAAACCTCAGCCAGGGCATGCAGGGCATCCTCCTTGATCTGCTCCAATTCTGCCAATGCGGATTCTTTCTCTGTCATAACCTGTCTACCTCCATTAGTATGTTTGCCTGTTTGGTCTTTCCCGGCTTAACACAAAACACCGTCCTTGTGCTGAAAGGACGGGGTTAACCGCGGTACCACCTTGATTGAGCGTGCAGGGGCGCTGCACGATCCACTCTGCGCCAACAGCAGGGTTGCGATTGGCTGCCCGGGTAACGCCGGGCGGACGGCTCAGACTACCAGCGCAAGGAAGCGCTTTCACCGGAGCAGCTCGGGAGGGAACTTCCGTTGGGTTCAGCAGGGTGCCGGTCTCAGTCCTGCCCGCACCGCCCTGTCAGCTTCCGCCAGCGTACTTTTCTCCGTCATCGCTGTTTGCTCTTGATTTCCCCCTTATTATCGTAAATAATCCCCGGGGTGTCAAGGCGGAGTCAAGATGGTTTCTGCGGCTTTCTGTTGCATGGGATTGCGGATAGCGGCGTATGTCAGATGGCGGATTTCGGTCGGGCGATGATGCGGCGGCGACTTTGGGCCCGGGAAAAGCGCCTTGTACAGCGGGGATTAACCCCGGCCTCATCCGAATCGTTAACGTTTTAATCTTGTTATCAAGATATAATTATGGTACTATAAAAAGTGACTTCATTTATATAAAGTATTATTTTTTTGGGAAAATAAAAAATGAAGGGTTCACAGCAGGACATCCTGGAAGCGATGACCTACCATTGTCCACACCAGGGAGGTTAACCATGGGCAGCACGATGCCCCAGATTAGTGGTTGAATAACGCAATTTAATCACCGAGATGTTTAATGGTATTGGGCAAATTCACTGCTGAATTAGTTCGAGTTAAGAGGAGTATCCCATGAAAATTTTATATATGACCCGAAAGGCCAGATGGATTCTGATCGGGCTCGTTCTGATCCTGGGCCTGATTCCCCAGGGCGCGGCCCACGCTGCCACGCCCATTTACGTTCGACCAGGGGGGGATGATGTTGCATGTAACGGCACTGCCGATGTGGATTATTCACCCGGGGTGGCCCCGAACTGCGCGGTCCAGTCCATCCAGCAGGGTATTGACCTGGTGGATTCTGGGGGCACCGTTCACCTCAGCGGCGGCACCTGGACCGCTGTGGATCGGGCCCTGGCCATCATTAATAAACCCCTCACTCTGGAGGGGGATTCTGCCGCCACGACTATTCTGGAAGGCGGGACTTACGGCTCCAGCAGCGACACCACCGGTCTGGGCATTTCCTGGCCCCGGGCTGTGGTTATCCAGGCGCACAATGTCACCATCCGCAACTTGAGAATTCAGAACTATCAGGGCAATCAGACCACAACCGGCGGATATGGCATTGTCGCCCGGGCCGAAGCATCCTGGGGGGTGCCGACAAGCACCCTGGATAACATTTCTATTGAGAATATCCGATTTGAGGATTCCTATTACGGCTTCCGCGGTCAGAATCTGGTTTCACCTGCCGTGCTGAACAACACCTATGTCCTCAGCGGTGGGAACCCCAGCTACTTTATCTATGTCGTCAGCGCTTCTGATCCTGTTCTCCAGGGAAACACCTCTGACCAGGGTAGTTATTGGGTGACAGACGCGACCAATGCTCTGATTGGCGGGCCTGATCCGGCGGATGGAAACATTGTCACAGATGCTTTATATAATGGCATCTGGCTGGGTCAGCAATTTGTTTCCGGCACGTCGTCTGACGGGGTCATCCAGAATAACACCGTGGATGGCGCTGGAGAAGGCGGGATTGTCGTCTGGAATTGGCCCGGCGAGAGCGCCAGCGTTCAGATTTTGGATAACACGGTATCCGGAGCACAAGGCGGATTGGATTTCCACGGAGGGATCAGCATCCGTCAGGGCACTTTCGCAAATTTGATCATCCGGGGGAACACCTCTTCCAACAACATCGGCCGGCCGGGACTGTTGATCAACGGCTCTGTCCTCAATGGAGCGCAGATCTACGGGAATGCGTTTATCAACAATCCTCAGGAAGGGGTTTCCCTGGTGAATGTGACCCGCAGCGGGGATATCGCCATCTTCAGCAATCGCATCATGGACAATACCGGCCAGGGCCTGCGCATGACCGGAGGCAGCACTACCATTTTGAACGCGGCCGGCAACTGGTGGGGTAACCATAGCAGCGCTTCCGTCCGGGTGGACGCCAATGGGGGGACTCTTGTGGATTATTCTCCCTGGTTGGATAACAGTATGGACACGGACGGGACCGCTCCGGGCTTTCAGGGAGATTTTAGCGACCTGTGGGTGGATGACCTCAGCCTCAGCTATAACGGCATTGAGAACATTCCCGACGGGATTGACGCCGTTGACCCAGGGGGCATGGTTACGGTGTCTGACGGCACCTATACCTATGGGGTGGTCATTGACAAGCCGGTGTATCTCTTCACGTTCAACGCTGTGCTGCAGCCTCCCAGCGGCAGCGCGATCAGTTTCCGCTCGATCGGCTCCGTCAGCCTGGATATGGTTGTGATTGAGGGCTTCACTATCCAGTCCGGGTCCTATGGGATCGCCGTGGATGGCGGCCAATGGGCGCATATACCGGAAGATCTCATTTTGTCCAATCTGGTCATCCTGGATTGCACGCTGCAAAACGCAACGAACGAAGGTCTTTTCATCGGTAACGGTGCAACCCTTACGAGTCTGGACCTCTCGGGAGTCACCCTGACGGGCAATGGCAACGGGATCGGGATCAGCGGTACGGACACAAGCCTGTCGGGGGCCAGCCTGAATGCGATCAACAGCAGCAACAACGGCCATGGTTTGCTGATCACCGCCGATGCGTCTGTGGATGATGTAAGGCTGAACAACAGCGACCTGACGAATAACAGCGATGAGGGGATCATGATCAGCGCCGGGGCACAGGTCTCCGGTTTGTCCCTGGACGGGGTGAACCTGACCGGCAACAATAATGGCCTGGCCCTCTCCGGGGCCGGCACCCAGGTGGATGGTCTGACGGTTTCCGCCTGTGATATTTCCGGGAACAATGACCATGGGGTCTTCGCCCGCTCCGGCGCGAGCCTCAGCAACCTGGACGTCCAGGACAGCGTTTTCGACCAAAATGGCTTCCAGGGCATTTATCTGAATGGGGCTAACCTTACAACCGGCAGCATCCAGGGTGGTTCCGTGTCCGGTAATGACTGGGGGATCTTGCTGCGGGACGCCGCTGTGAACGGCCTGGCGGTCTCGGAAGTGACCTTTGAGAACAATGCTCAGGGTTCGGGTTTTTCCATGGCCTCCGGGTCGGCGGACGGCCTGGACATTACCGGCTGCACCTTTCTGAACAACGCCTGGGAGCATCTGGATCTTGGGGTGGGATGGATGGGGGCCTCCACCCTGGCCGATATTACCATCCAGGGCAACAATTTCCTGGGCGGCCCCTGGGCCTCGGTCTACATTGACGCTACAGCCGCGTTTGGCGTGGATGATATCTCCCTGGCCCATAACCGCTTTTTCGGCGGTGCGGCTGGCATTTCAAACGGCGCGGCGGTCACCATTGGGGCGGAAAACAACTGGTGGGGTTGCAACGCGGGCCCCAACCAGACAGGATGCGACACGACCAACGGGCTTGTGGACGCCGACCCCTGGCTGGTCCTGAATCTTTCGGTGGTTGAAAATCCGGTGGCGCATTTCTTGTTCGGTACAGCGGATGTGACCGCTGATCTCTATTCCAACTCCGATGGAGTGGATACCAGCGGGGACGGGGTGATTCCCCATCTCCTCGCGACCACCTTCAGCGCAACCAGCGGGATGGTGGTCCCGTCCAATACCCAGATGGTTGATTCCCTCGCGACGGCGCTCTTCTATCCGGAAAACGGGGTTTCGGCAGATGTGTGCGTGGGCTTGGATAATGAAACAGTTTGCACAAGCTACCTGCGGTTTTTCAAAATCCTGCCCTATGTGAATAATAACTGAGCATCTCCCCGGCAGACGGCTGAGGGCACAGCCTTCGGCAGAAACCTTGACAAAGAAAGACCTGAGCACGCCCCGGCCTTGCAATTCATCCCGGGGCGTCTCTGCCGGATTTTTATGCCCCGATTTCTCGGGGTTGACAGATCTGGGATAACTGGTATAGTTAAGTCAGTAGTGATGTCAGTTTTGGTACGTGATAGCCGTCCAGACTTGCGGAGACTGGGCGGTCTTTTTTTTCGAACCAGACGGTCACATAATCAACATTTTTTTGAAAAAGGAAGTATACGCAATGGCAGAAAAAGAAATTGGAACCGTAAAATGGTTCAATGATGCAAAAGGTTATGGTTTTATCGCCCGTGAGCAGGGTGAAGATGTGTTTGTTCATCACACCGCGATCCTGGGTTCAGGATTCAAATCACTGCGCGAGGACCAGCAAGTTGAATTCTCCGTCGAGCAAGGCCCCAAGGGCCTGCAGGCTAAGGACGTAACGCCCCTCTAGACTGTTACTTTGAAAAATCCAAAGCCGGTCAGGTTTCCGCAAACTGACCGGTTTTTTGTTTTTCAGCGCCCTTCCGGTGGGGCGCCTATTTTGTCAGGCGGCCCAGCAGAGCCAGGATGACGGGATCAACGGCCTTTTCCGGGAGCTGGTCGGCGCGGTATTCGTTCCCGCGAAGGGCACGTTCCCGGAGGGCGTGCCAGAGTATGTCCCGTTCCTCCTGGGCCTTGACGACCAGGTCGTTGATGGTCTCTGCATTCTGAAATTGCTCCCCTGTGGTGTAGAAGAAGGTGATGCGCTTCCATTTTCCGGCGGGGATGGGTCTTTCGAGGCGCTGCAGGGGACCGATCTGCAGTTTGAAGTATTCTTCATGCGCTCGGGGATGGTCCGCCTCGTCCCGGAGGAGGTCCCGCCGCCGGGTCAGCTCGTGGCCCAGGATTTCCGCCACAAAGGCGATCTGCCAGCGGGCAGCCTGGCCAAAGGCCTTGGTCTGGTAAAAGGCCAGGTAATCCACCGAGATCACCTTGGGGGCGCTCTTGAGGGGAATACGGTACCAGCCGAAGAGCCGGGCGATGTCAAAGTCGCGCTGGCTGGGCAGGATGGCCACCAGGATCAGGGCGGTTTCGGGCAGAATGTGGGTCATGGGATCCCCTTTTCAATTCAAGACGGGCTGGGATGATTTTATCATGGTTTGCGGCGCCCTCAACAAGAAAGACGCCGGGCGCCCGGCGTCTTTTTCATCGTATGTTATTGGGCTGGGGTTCTATAGGAGTCCAACCCGTTCGTTGAATTCTTCAATCAGCGCGTCAATTTCAGGGATTTGTTCTTGCAACTCTGTCCAATAATCCCGTTGGTACCATTGGGCCTGGATTTCGTCATATGTCTTTCCCTGCTGCTCAACCCAGGTGAAGTATTTCAGATTGTGGATGCGTTTCTTGCCCGTGTAGGTCAGGTCCTCGAGGAAATCAGTGGTGATGCCCTTCAGCCAACGGGCGTCATCCACGGCGGCGGTTTTCTCGGAGTAGGGGCCCATTTCCTGGCGCATTTCCACCAGCCGGCTTCGATAAAGCTCCATCGAGTCCGTCAGGACTGTGAGGACGATATCCTGTTCCCCCAGCTCCAGGTATTTGGCCGTCTTGATGGCGGAGAGCAGGTTGGAAATGCCGGAAAAACCCAGGAGATCCAGATTTTCCACGACAGACTCCGGCACCCCGGATTTGGCCAGGTGGGCGCGCCCCTCCGGTTCGTTGAAGAGCCGGGCCAGGTTGACCACCGCGTTGTCATCAATGGCCACGATGATGTCGGTGTTGGTAGCGTGGTGGATCCACGGCACGTGTTTGTCGCCGATGCCCTCGATGCGGTGGGCGCCGAAGCCGTTCACCAGCAGGGTGGGGCACTGCAGCGCCTCTGAGGCGGTCACAAAGCTGCCGGGGAAGGCTTGTTTCATATAATCGCCGCTGGCGATGGTCCCGGCTGAGCCGGTGGCGGAGACCATGCCCCGATAGGTGTCCTTCGGGCCGGCAAGTTTCCTGACCAGCTCTTCCAGGGCGTGGCCGGTCAGCTCATAATGCCAGAGGTAATTGCCGAACTCATCGAACTGGTTGAAGATCATCAGGTCCTCGCCCGAGGCGCGCAGTTCCCAGCATTTATCGAAGATCTCCTTGACGTTGGATTCGGAGCCGGGGGTCTTGATGGTTTCCCCGGCGATATTGGCGAGCCAATCGAAGCGTTCCTGGCTCATTTCCTCGGGCAGGATGGCGATGGATTCGCAAGCCAGGAGGGCCGAATCGTAGGCGCCGCCCCGGCAGTAGTTGCCGGTGGACGGCCAGACGGCTTTTTGCTGGGTGGGGTCAAACTGACCGGTCACCAACCTGGGCGCCAAGCAGCCAAAGGCGGCTCCCACTTTGTGTGCCCCGGTGGGAAACCATTTGCCCACCAGGGCCACGATGCGGGCGGGGGTGCCGGTCAGGCTTTGTGGGAACTCAAAGTAATTCAGCCCGCCGAAGAGTCCGCCGCTGGGTTTCGGTTCATTTTTCCAGGTGATCCGGTAGAGGTTGCGGGGATGCAGATCCCATAAACCGATCTCTTTCAGTTCGGTTTTCACCTTCTCCGGCACCAGCCTGGCGGGGTCTTTCATCTGGGCAAAGGTGGGGACGATGATGTTTCTTTCCCGAGCCCGCTGGACGGTGCGCTCCAAGCGTTCCGGGTGGATGGTCAGGTCAATTTTAGCCATTAAGAACTCCTTTAGGTTTGTCAGACAATTACCGTCTCATTATATCCTGATTCTTTTCCTGTTTGCGTGCTTTCCGGCCGTTTCAGGGGTTTGATTCAAGCAGGCCGCGGCGTTGCAGGGCGTCCAATATTCTGGCGGCGATGATTTCGTTGCCGGCGTGGTTCAGGTGCAGGTCGTCAATGAAAATCTCCACAGTGCGGTCCTCTCCATCCAGGGTTTGTTGGAAGTCAATGGATGGGATGCCCCGGGCTGCCAGGTCCTCGTGGGCCCGGGTTGCCGCTTGATACCCGAGGTGATAGGCTTCAATCCATCCCGGGTAGAGCACGCGCAGGTTCTCCAGCAGGTTTTCCTCCCGCTGGCTCAGGTTGGGGGTGGTGTACAGGGAGGGCTGGAGGATATGCACGAAGGTCCCGCCGTTCTGGCGGACGTATTCCTCTGCCCTGGTCAGATTTTGGGAGTAGATTTGATAGATCTCCTCCTGATAGCTTTCCGGATCTTCAAAGCGTTTGAGAGGCAGCCGGGGAATCAGAAAATCATTCAATAGGAGGGATTTCTTCATGTAATAGATCAGATCATCGTACTGTTTGGGGGAGCGGTCCATCAGGTAGCGGAAGATCTCGTTGATCCCGTCGTAGAAGATGACGATGTCCCCTGGCTGGATGTCCGTCTCCAGAAGCGCGGCCAGCTCTTCCTCGGAATATCCCCCGGGAATCCCCCGTGAGACGACCCGGTAGTGATCCATGCCCGCCTCATTCAGCATGCTTTGCAGGATGCTGGGAATCGTGTAGGCATCCGGGGTTTCGATGGAGAAGACCGTGGAGCCCCCGAAGATGAAGATCTCGGCCTGAAAGTCCTCCGGCTGGGAGGTTGTTTCCCGGAATCCGCCGGAGACGTTGAACATCTCACTGTCAAAATCCGTGGAGATGTAGTAGTCTTCCTTCTGAACATAGACGTTGTGATAGTTCTCTCCCACAAACTGCAGATAGGCTTCGTAATCGAAGGGGGCATCCCGGTAGATGGCTTGGGAGTCCAGCACAAAGGGCTTTCCGGTGAGATTGTTGCGGATTTCAGGGCCATAGGCGCGGATCAGCAAGCGGTAAGCCAGTTCAGCGGCAAGGAATGTGGCCCCGATGGCCGCCAGGACAAGGAAGGCTTTTTCATAAATGCCCAGGAGGCTCTGCGCCAGATGTTGCGCTCCTGAGGGGAGGGTGGGGAGCTGCTTCGCCAGCCAGACCCCCAGGAAAGCCAGCCCGGCCCCGACCAGGAGGAAGAGGAGGCGCAGGAGGGAAAAGCCGGGGTTGACAACAAAATAGATCAGAACGGCCCCGGCCATGATCAGGCCGGAGAGGGTCAGAAGGATGGGATTGGGGGGACGGGTTGTTTCCGGGTTTGTGTTTGGCATGGTATTGTCAGGCAGCGCGGTTGTTTGGCTGGGCTGAACTATGGCGAATCCTTTGCGATGTCTTCCGGGCCCTGGGCCACGATGTAGAGGGGACGATCCTTGGTTTCATCATAGATGCGGCCGATGTATTCCCCGATGATCCCGATGCAGATGAGTTGTACCCCGCCAAAGAAGAGGACCATCACGAGGGTGGTGGCCTGGCCAAGGAGGGCGGTGCCGGTGAGCAGCCGCAGGACGGCCACCACAGGGATGGCCAGCACGGCGAGGCCGGCTGCGATGAATCCCAGGTAGGTAGCCAACTGCAGGGGGACATAGGAAAAGCTGGTGATGGCATTCAGGGCCAGTTGGATCATCTTGCGGAGGGGATACTTGGTTTCCCCGGCGAAGCGAGCGGCCCGGCGGTATTTCACGCCGGTCTGACGGAACCCCACCCAGGCGGACATACCGCGCAGAAAACGGTGTTTTTCCCGCATGGTTTTCATGACATCCACCACTTTTTTGTCCATCAGGCGGAAATCGCCCGTATCCAGGGGGATATTGACATCTGTGATGCGGTGGATGATGCGATAGAAGAGGGAGGCGGTGGTCTTTTTGAACCAGCTTTCGCCTTCCCTTTCCTGACGCACGGCATAGACGACCTCGTAGCCTTCCCGCCATTTTTCGATCAGTTTGAGGATCACCTCCGGGGGATCCTGCAGGTCGGCATCAATGATCACCACGGCCTGGCCGCGGCTGTAATCAATGCCGGCGGTGACGGCGATCTGGTGCCCGAAATTCCGGGCAAAGATGATCGGACGCACCCGGGAATCGGTTTCCGCCAGCTTGCGGATGATGTCTGTGGAGCCGTCGGAGGAACCATCATCCACGAGGATCAACTCCCACGGTTCCCCGGTCTGATCCAGGACGTCCCGGACCCGGGGATAGAGCTCCGGCAAATTTTCAAGCTCGTTGTAAATTGGAGCGATGATGGAAAAGGTTGGAAGGGTCATTGGATCACCTTTTTCACGGCGTCAAGGGATGGGTCAATTATTGGGGCCTGGGTCACGGCCTGCATGGCGGCTTTGACATCCTTCAGTCCGCTGCCGGTGCTTAGAACCAGAACGGGATCTTCCGGTGAGACGATGCCCTCCTGGAGGGCATTCACCAGGCCGGCATAAGCCGTGGCGGCTGCCGGTTCGGCGAAGATGCCCACCCGGCCCAGATCGGCGATGGCTGAGAGGATGGCGGTATCGGGCACGGTGAGATAGGTGCCGCCGGTATCCCGTGCGGCGCGCACGGCCCGGATGCCATCCCGGGGAAGGTCAACAGCGATGCTGTCGGCCAGGGTGCTGGCCTGGACGGCCCGGATTTCCTCATCGCCCTGGTGAAAAGTATTGGCGATGGCGGCGGACCCCTCGGATTGGACTCCGATGATCCGGGGCATGGGGGACAGCCAGCCCAAGGACTGCAGGTCTTTGAAGCCTTTGTGGACCCCGGAGATGATGTTGCCGTCGCCCACGGGGATCAGGACTGTCAGGGGGCCGGAATCTTTGGGCATGGTGCGGATGACCTGCTCCCAGATTTCAAAGGCGGCGGTTTTCTTACCCTCGGCCGTGAAGGGATTATATCCCGTATTGCGGTTATACCAGCCGAAGCTTTGGGTGGCTTCAATGCTCAGATCAAAGGCTTGGTCGTAGCTGCCATCCACCAGGAGCACCTGGGCGCCAAAGACGATCAGTTGGGCGATTTTGGCGGGGGGCGCTGTCCGGGGGGCAAAGATCACGGCCCGGGCGCCCACGGCCGCAGCCATTCCGGCCAGGGCCGCACCGGCGTTGCCGGTGGAGGCGGCCACCATCACTTCCGCGCCGATCTGCGCTGCCCGGGCCACGACAATGGCGCTGGCGCGGTCTTTGAAGGAGGCGGTGGGGTTCGGGCTTTCATCTTTGACCCACAGGTGTTTCAGGTTCAATTTTTGTGCCAGGCGGCGGGGTTGATAGACGGGGGTCCAGCCGGCGCGGCGCAGAGGAGTGCCAAGCCCGCCGGGATCCGTCACGGGAAGGAGGTTGAGATAACGCCACAATGAGGCTTCCGGCAGATCCATGAAGGTCCGGGGCGTATAGCGCTCTTTGAGGGCTATGATATCCAACATCACATTGAGGTTGCCGCCATCGGCTGGGCAGGTATAGGTGACTTCTTCGGGGCCATATTCCGCGCCGCAGAGGGAACATTCGAAATGGGAAAAGGTCGGTTGCATGGGCTTTCACTCACTCTCTACTGTTTGATGGATGGGAGGGTGCCAAAAAGGGGCTGCCTGACATTGCAGGGCAGCCCCTTGGGTGTCTGGGTGCTCAGGGACGGATCCAGGTGCCGGTTTCCCCTTTCAGGGCAGCAACGATGTTGCCCGGATTGGTGATCAGGGCCTGCTTTCCGCCATTCTCCAGGTACTGGATGATGGCCTGGACCTTGGGCAGCATGCTGCCGGGGGCGAAATGGCCTTCGGCAATATAAGCCCTGGCTTCCTCCACGGTCATTTCATCGAGCCAGCGCTGATCCGGTTGGTTGAAGTTCAGGGCCACTTTTTCCACTGCAGTGCTGATCACAAACAGGTCGGCCTGGATCAAAGTTGCCAGCAGGGAGGAGCCAAAATCCTTGTCAATCACGGCTTCAACGCCCTTAATCTTCCCGTTTTTATCTTCGATGACGGGAATGCCCCCGCCGCCGACGGCGATGACGATGATACCAGCTTCAATCAAACGCTGAATCACATCCGCTTCGACGATGGCTTCTGGTTTGGGGGAGGGCACCACCCGGCGCCAGCCGCGGCCCGCATCTTCCACGACTGTCCAGCCTTCTTTTTCAGCCCGGGTTTTGGCGCGGTCCTCATCCATGAAGGACCCGATGGGTTTGGTGGGATTCTGGAAGGCGGGGTCGTCCTTGTCCACGATGGTCTGGGTGACGATCGTGGCAGCGTTCTTCTGGATACTGCGTTTCTTGAATTCGTTATGCAGGGCTTTTTGGAACATGTAACCGATCGCGCCCTGGGTGTCGGCGCCGCAGTAATCGAGGGGCACCTCGTGGAGCTCGTCCCGGGCGATCTCGGAACGCCGCAGGATGAACCCGACCTGGGGGCCGTTGCCGTGGGTCAGGACCACATCCCAGCCCATCTCGATCATATCGGCAATGTGCTCCATGGTGTCATTGGCGCAGTCGAATTGATCTTGTACGGTCTGGTGGGCTTTGTCTTTGATCAGGGCGTTGCCCCCCACAGCAACGACAGCAATTCCTTTATTGGACATGAAAGGGTGTTCTCCTTTTGGTTGATGATCAGGCCATGGTGAGGGCCATGACGGCCTTCTGGGCGTGGAGGCGATTCTCGGCCTCATCAAAAACGACAGAATGGGGGCCATCAATCACGCCATCGGTCACCTCGATATTGCGATCGGCCGGCAAGGGGTGCATATAGAGGGCATCGTCCCTGGCGAGGGCCATCTTGCGCTCATCGGTGATCCAGCTCTCATATTGCTGAGTGGTCCGGGTGATCTCTTCCGGGTCGCTGGTGGTCACCAGGGGGCCCCAGGATTTGGCATAGACGATGTCGGCGTCAGAAAATCCCTCTTCCATGTCATGAACGACCTCGAAACCGGTTTTATATTTCCGGGCCTGTTCCCGGGCCTGGTCCATGATCTCCGGCATCAGTTCAAACTCCGGCGGGTGGGCCAGGACAACATCCAGGCCAAAGCGGGGCATCTGGAGGATGAGGGATTGGGGCACCGAGATGGGCTTGGCGTAGGAAGCGGCATAGGCCCAGGACACAACCATTTTCTTTCCGCGCAGGTCACGGCCTTTTTTCTCCCAGATGGTCATCAGGTCCGCCAGGCATTGGTGGGGGTGATAGATGTCGCACTGCATATTCAAAACGGGGACGCGGGACGCGCTGGCTACGAGATTGAGATAGCGGTTGCCAACTTCCCAGTCGCAGTGCCGGATGGCGAGGCCGTCGAAATAGCGTCCGAGAATCTCGCCGATCTCTTTTTCGGTATCGCCGTGGGAAATCTGGGTTGTTTTGGATTCGATGAAGGCCGCATGTCCGCCCAGTTGGGCCATGCCGGATTCAAAGCTGCAGCGGGTGCGGGTGCTGGAAAAGAAGAACAGCATCCCGAGGGTCTTATCCCGAAGATAGGCATGGGGCTGCCGAAGGGCCCGTTTCATCTTAAGGTCAAAGGCCACATCCAGGACGGTTTCCACTTCTTCTTTGCTGAAATCAAGGTCGCTGATCAAGTCGCGGCCGCGTAAATCGGTGATCATCTTACTCTCCTTATCGGGTAGCAGGGGGGCCAGGATGTGCCCGCTGGGCAGGCTCTGGCGCCCCCTGGTGTGTGATGGGTCGGATCCGGGTTATTCGGTGGCGCCTAAAATCAGGGCCAACAGGGCCATCCGCATCACCACGCCGTTGAAGGCTTCCTGCCAGTAGCGGGACCACTTGGTGATGTCCACATCTGCAGGAATCTCGTCCATGCGAGGCAGGGAGTGGAGCAAAATGGCGTCCGATTTGGCCTTGTTGGCCAGGAGCTCGCGGGTGATCTTGTAGTTGGCGGGGGTCATACCGACATCGCCCTCGCGTTCATCCCGGGATTTGGTGTAGTCGGGCTGGACCACCGGTTCAACCAGGATCACGTCGGCATCGGCGATGGCTTCTTCGACGTGTTCCGCTTCGGAATAATCGAGGCTGTAGGCGTCGAGTTCGGCTTTGAATTCGTCCGTCAGGGCCATTTCCGGGGGGGACACGAAGGTAATCGGGCAGTCGAATTGGGTCAGGCCATAGGCCAGGGAGTGCATGGTGCGCATGCGCATGTCGCCCACGGCCAGCCAGCGCAGGCCGTCAATGCGCCCTTTTTCCCGCAGGACGGTGTAGAGGTCGGTGAGGATTTGGGTGGGGTGTTCGCCCCAGCCGTCGCCGCCGTTGATCACGGGGACGCTGGCCCATTTGGCAGCCTCGTGGGGCGCGCCCTGCTGGAAGTGGCGCATCACGATCACATCGCCGTAAAATTCCAGCATTTTGACGGTGTCCTTGATGGATTCCTGGTAAAAGTCGCCGGCGCGGGTCATCTTGGCATCGGCAAAGCCGGTCACCTGACCGCCCAGGCGGATCATGGCCGCTTCATGAGCCAGGCGGGTGCGGGTGCTGGGTTGGTAAAATGCGGTCACCAGGGTTTTTTCTTTGAGCAGATCAATATTCTGCCGGTCCCTGGCAATGGGTTCGAGCTCTTCAGCGATTTCGAAAACCCGGAAAAACTCATTCCTTTCAAAATCTTTCAGAGAGAGGATGTCACGACCTAAGAAACTGCGCATGGTTAAACTCCTTTGGATAGTGTTAAATTGGTTGTTGAATGGGCGGCTTTCACAGGGTGACGCCGCCAATTTTTCGGATGATGTGCAGCCGGAAATAGCCCGGCAGGAAATAGCTGTAAGATAAATCTACGGGTTCGCCGTTTTTGTCAAATAGCAGCCCGGAAAGCAGGAGGAGGGTATCGCCGCGCTGGATTTCAAGGGCTTTGGCCACATCCGTGGGGGCGTGGATGGCGCTGATTTCGGTTTTTGAGATGGACAGCTCCGGTTGGCCGATGTGAATGAGGAGGTCCAGGACGGATCCGGTGAACTTTTGCTCCAGGACTTCGGGGCTGAGGATATGATCCGGCAGGATGTCAATCAGAAAGGCGACCGGGGAGCCGTCTGTGCGGATCACCCGCCGAACTTCAACCAGGGGATCGTTTTCCTGGATGCCCAGCTTGTGGGCCTGTTTGGGCTTTGCCAGAGGATAGGTGATGTCAAGCTCTCCCATGGAGACATCCAAGCCCAGTTTTTCCGCCTGGGTTTCGATGCTTTCCAGGACTTCCAGACCGGATTCGATCACCTGTTTGGGGCCAACCACGAAGGTGCCCAGGCCCTGCCGCCTTCGGAGAAGGCCCTGGCTTTCAAAGGTGCGCATGGCTTCCCGCAGGGTGGCCCGTGAGACTCCCAACTGTCCGGCAAGTTTTGGCTCGGAGGGCAACTTGCCCCCCCGGGGGGTGGCTTCGATCAGTTCACTGAGTTCGTGCTGGAGACGCTGGTAGGTGGAAAGGTTTTCTGCCAATTAGTTCCTCCCCGAGAAGGATTTGATGATTTTTTGCCAGTCAATGGCGTATTCGGAGATGTATTCGTCCAGGAAATCCTGCCAGAGGCGCACAACGACCTTGACGTAGGTGTCCTGGAAGGCGATCCGGATGGCGCGGAAGTTGCTGCTGATGAGATCGTCAATGTCGAGATAGAAATCATCATCCCCGGAGACGAATTTCCAGAAGACCTGGCCGCGCAGATCAAGAAAGTCCTTTGATTGGGCCGGGAGGGCCCGACCGTAGCAGAACCCATGGATGGCGATGACATTTTTCTTGGGGTTTTGCAGTTGGAGGACGTTTTGGGCGCGGCGCATGAGCTCCGTCCGGTGGGAAATGTAGGCGCTGTTGATCGGGGCGTTGGAGGTGAAGATGGACATGAGATAGAGGAGTTTGCCCTTGGCAAATTCCAGATCAACCCCCGAGAAGGCGGAGGGTTGGCCCTCATGCATTCGGACGGCCGCGAAGGCCGCCAGATTCACCAGGAGATCATCCAGGAGAGAAACCTCCCGGGGATAGAGATAGGCGTCCAGCCAGCGTTCGATCAGCTCGTGGGCATTGTCAATCTTTTCAATTCTGAACCAATAGGGATTGACGCCGGAGAAGATTTGTTTGAGGGTGACGGTCTCCAGCATATGCAGGCGCTGGGCGTTGATTGACTTCATCCGTTCATCAATGAAGGCGGAGACTTCATGAATGGCAAGCCGGGGCATGGGTTGGTACCGATTCCTTTATCCGTTTAACAGGCGTCGGGCGGCCTGATTGTGGGTTTCAACCAGATGGGGGACGTCCAGGGTGGTCAGGTGTCCGTCCTGAACAATTTTGCGTCCGCCTACAAGGCTCAGATCCACGGTTTGGGGGGCGCAGAACAGGGCAGCAGCCACCGGATCGTGCAGGGCGCCGGCGTAGTCCAGGCGGTCAAGGCGGATGGCGAAGAGGTCTGCGCATTTCCCGGGAGCAAGGGCGCCAATGTCGTTGCGGCCCAGGACGGCTGCGCCGCCGCGGGTGGCCAGCTCCAGGGCTTGCCGGGCGCTCATCAACGGCGGGGCATCCTCGCTGGAGCGGGAAGCGCCTTCCAACCCGGAGCGCAGTCGGGCCAGAAGCATGGCCTGGCGCGCTTCCGCCAGGAGATGGGAGCTGTCATTGCTGGCAGAGCCATCCACCCCGATCCCGATGTCCACGCCCATTGCGAGCATCTCCATGATGGGGGCGATGCCGGAAGCCAGGCGCATGTTGGAGCTGGGGCAATGGGCCACGCCGCACCCTGTCCGGGCATAGCGGGCCATCTCGTCCCGGTTGACGTGCACGCTGTGGGCAAACCAGACATCCGATCCGATCCAGTCCACCGCCTGCATGTAGGCTACGGGGCGGTGGCCGAATTTTTCAAGGCAGAAATCCTCTTCGTCCTTGGTCTCGGCCAGGTGGGTGTGAAGCTGCACGCCATATTCCCGGGCCAGGGCTGCGGATTGGCGCATCAGATCGCCGGTTACGCTGAAGGGGGAACAGGGGGCCAGAACGATCTGGACCATGGAGCCCGCCTCGCCGTCGTGGTAGGTTTCGATCAGGCGCTGGCTGTCCTTGAGGATGGCCTCTTCTGAATCCACCACACTGTCCGGGGGGAGGCCGCCTTTGGATTCGCCCAGGCTCATGGATCCCCGGGAGGCATGGAGCCGCAGCCCGACCTCGGCTGCGGCGTGGATCTCGTCATCCAGCCGGGATCCATTGGGGAAAAGGTAGAGATGGTCGGAGGCGGTGGTGCAGCCGGAGAGGGCCAGTTCCGCCAGAGCTGTCTGAGTGGATGTACGAATATCCTCGGGGGTCAGCCGAGCCCAGATGGGGTAGAGGGTCACCAGCCAGTTGAAGAGATTGGCGTCCTGGGCCTTGGGAACGGCCCTTGTCAAGGTCTGATAGAAGTGGTGGTGGGTGTTGACAAAGCCCGGGAAAACAATGTGACCGGCGAGGTCCAGAACCTCGTCGGCCTTCTGGGTCATTTCCTGCGACCGGCCAATTTCCTGGATGAAGCCGTCTTTGATGAACAGACCCGCGTTTTTCAGCTCGCGGCGCTGGTCGTCCATGGTCACCAGCAGGTCAATGTTGTTAATCCTTAAGGTGGGCATATCCCTCCAGGGGGTGGTTAATTGTCAGACACATACATCTCTAGTTTAACGAAAAGTTGGAGGGCTGTCAATTGTCTGACAATAGAATCAGGGAACTGACGCGGTTTCCTGGCCAGCACAACGGTCTTCACGCCCCGCTGGCGACCAGGAACACTCCGCAGGCTGCGGCTTTTGCTGTGAGGGACGTTCGGACTGGTGTGTTTTAGATGCCGGGGGAATCGGCGCGGGCGGTTTTACCCAGCGCCTTCATCCGCCAGGCGCGCCGCCCTGAGGGTATTGCGCAGGAGCATGGCGATGGTCATCGGGCCCACGCCGCCGGGCACCGGGGTGATCGCACCTGCGACCTCCCGGGCTTCTTCGAAGGCCACGTCCCCGACCAGGCGGTAGCCGCGCTTGCGGGAGGAATCTTCCACGCGATTCACACCCACATCAATTACGGTGGCGCCGGGTTTGATCCAGTTGGCTTGCACCATCTCCGGCCGACCCACGGCGGCAATCAGGATGTCCGCCTTGCGGGAGATGGCGGGGATATCGTCGGTGTGGGAATGGCAAATGGTGATGGTGGCGTTTTCTCGCAGGAGCAGGAGGCTGACGGGCATCCCAACGATGTTGGAGCGGCCGAGGATCACCGCGCGTGCTCCGTCCAGTGTGGTCCCGCTGCGCTCCAGCAAAGCCATCACCCCGGAGGGCGTGGCCGGGACAAAGAGAGGCTCCCGCCCTTTTTGCGCCAGACGGCCGATGTTGATCGGGTGAAAACCGTCCACATCCTTTTGCAGGCTGACGGTATTGAGGACACGCTCTTCATTCAAACCGGCGGGGAGGGGAAGCTGCACCAGGATGCCGTGAATTTCGGGATCCGCATTGAGCTTGCGGACCAGGGATTCGACCTCTTCCTGGGTGGAATCGGCGGGGAGCTCGTAGCCTGCGGAAAGGATACCGGCTTCCTGACAGGCTTTGTGTTTCATGCGGACATACACCTTGGATGCGGGATTGTCACCGATAAGGACGGTGGCCAGGCCCGGGGCCGGCAGTCCCCTGGCGAGGCGTTTGGATACATTGTTTTTGATTTCTTCACGCAGGGATTCGGCAATGGCTTTTCCGTCAATGATGGTTGCAGACATAGGACCTCCAGATTGATGTGAATTTTTATGGATTATACCTGAATCAAGGTTATAATCTCCTTATGAATGCTTCAGAAAGCCCATCCCGGATGATTGTTGGCATAGCCGGAGGGACCGGCTCTGGAAAGACCACCCTGGCCAGTCTGATTTTGGATCGGGTTGGCCGGGAAAAGATCGCCTATCTGCCCCATGACGCCTATTATCAGGATCAGGGGCATCTTCCCCTGGAAGCCCGCGCGCAGGTCAATTATGACCACCCTGATTCCCTGGAGACCTCGCTCCTGGTGAAACACTTGAAAACGTTGCGAACAGGCCAGGCGATCGAGATGCCGGTATATGACTTCACGACTCACAGCCGGGTGGAGCGGACGGTGCATGTTCCTCCCCGCCCGGTGATCATGGTGGAGGGGATTCTGATCTTTGCTGAACCAGCCCTGCGGGCGTTGTTTGACGTGAAGATTTATGTGGACACGGATGCCGATCTGCGCTTCATCCGCCGTCTCCAGCGTGATCTTGAAGAGCGGGGGCGGTCGGTTCAGTCCGTAATAGACCAGTATCTGGACACGGTGCGCCCCATGCACATGGAGTTTGTGGAAGCCTCCAAGCGATATGCGGATATCATCATCCCGGAGGGAGGATTGAATCCGGTGGCCCTGGATATGGTCATCGCCCGTTTACAGTCCTTATTGAATGGAGAATTACCTGTTGATTCCGAATGACCCGATGACGCCCAGCGAAACCCCTGATGTGATAGAAAAACAGCCGGCCGGAGGTCGGTTTTCAAAGACCACCCTCAATATCATTCGCGTGCTGGTTTTGCTGGCTGTGATTGCCCTGACGGTGATTTTAGTGATGAATCGGGAACAGATCCAGACCTTGACTGCTTATGGATATCCCGGAATATTTCTTTTTTCCATCCTGGCCAATGCCACCATTCTGGTGCCGGTGCCCGGGGTGGTGTTCACTTCGGCCATGGGGGCGGTGTTTAATCCCTTGTGGGTGGCTGTGGCGGCGGGGGCCGGCGCGGCCCTGGGGGAGCTTTCGGGTTACCTGGCAGGTTTCAGCGGTCGGGCGGTGGTTGAGGACGCCAAACGCTATCAGCGCGTGGTCCGTTGGATGGAAAAATACGGGGATGTCACTATTCTGGTGCTGGCTTTCATTCCCAATCCGCTGTTTGACCTGGCGGGGATCGTGGCCGGGATTCTGAAAATGGCTGTGTGGAAGTTTTTGTTATACTGTGTGATTGGAAAGATCCTGAAAATGCTCCTGTTTGCTTATGCCGGGGAGTGGGTGATGCAGACATTGGAGGGCATCTTCTAGGGTGGTAATTGGGGGAAAACGGGTTAAAAGAGGCAGGTTATGATTATGTTTGAGAGGACGTTATGACACTTGAGGCTATTGATCGCTATATTGAAGACCGACTGGATGAGAGCATCGAATCGCTGTCGCAGCTTTGCGCTCAACCAAGCGTGGCTGCCCAGAATCTGGGCATAGAAGCCTGTGCGGAAATGGTAGCTGACAACCTGAAGAAACGAGGTTTTTCCGTGCAGGTCCTACCGACCGGGGGCGCCCCCGTGGTGGTGGGGGAGATGAAGGGGCGAAAGGATGTCACCCTGATATCCTACAATCACTATGATGTCCAACCTCCGGAGCCCCTTGCTCTGTGGGAGTCCCCGCCCTTTGAACCAACTATCCGGGATGGACGGCTGTATGCCCGGGGCGTGGCGGATAATAAGGGTAATTTCATGGCGCGGCTGCACGCGATTGACGCTATTCTGGAATCTGAGGGCGAATTGCCCTGCCATGTCAAATTTGTGTTGGAGGGTGAGGAGGAGATCGGCAGCGTGCATCTGGAACCTTTCGTGAAGCAACACCAGGATCTTCTGGCCGGGGATGTCTGTGTGTGGGAAATTGGGGGCGTCAATCATGAGGATGTCCCCATTCAGATGGTTGGCCTGCGGGGCATCTGCTATGTTGAACTGCATGTCCGCACCGCCAACCAGGATGTGCATTCCGGCATTGGGGGATCCGTTTTTCCCAACGCGGCCTGGCGCCTGGTTTGGGCTCTGAACAGCTTGAAGGATGCCAACGAGCATATCCGGCTGCCGGGATTTTATGATCCGGTTTTGCCCCCCACCGCGCGGGAGATCGAATTGCTGCAGGAGCAGCCAGACATGCGCGGCTATTATAAAGAAAAATATGATCTGGCGGGTTTTCTGAAGGGCATTGACGACCCACTGACCTTGCAGATTGACGCGGTATATCAGCCGACCTGCACGATCTGCGGCCTGACGGCGGGATATCAGGGGCAGGGAACAAAGACGGTCCTGCCGGCGGAGGCCAGCGCTAAGGTGGACTTCCGGCTGGTGCCGAACCAGACGCCGGATCAGGTTTTGAAACAGCTCCGGGCTCATCTGGATGCAGAGGGTTTTGAGGATGTTGAGATAACCTTTCTGGGCGGCAACCCCCCTGCAAAGACCGACCCGGATCATCCTGCAGTGAAGGTCGCTGTGGAAGCGGCCAGGGATGTGTATGAAAAGCCCACCCGGGTGATCCCGATGATCGGCGGTTCCGGGCCGAATTACATCTTCCAGAAGTATCTGGGAGTCCCGATCATTTCTTCAGGAGCGGGTGATGCGGAAAGCCGCGCCCATGCTCCCAACGAATCAATCAGCCTGACGATGTATGTTAAAGGGGCCAAGCATTTTGCCCGCATCCTGCGCTTGCTGGGTGTGGACTGACGAGGTTACTTCATGACCGAGATTATGGTATTTTTGCAGACATGGTCGGAAAAGATCATGCTCCTTCTGGGGTACCCCGGAATTTTCCTGGTGATGTTATTGGAATGCGTTTTTCCGCCGATTCCCTCCGAGGTGATCATGCCCCTGGCGGGGTTTCTGGTGGTCCAGGGAAAATTCAATGTGTTCTGGGTGATGGTTTCCGGAACGTTAGGATCCCTGGTGGGGGCCTTGCTGCTCTATTGGTTGGGGGCGTGGGCTGATGAAGCCATCCTGCGCCGCTGGACACGGAAGTATGGCCGGTGGCTGCAGATCACTGAGGCGGATATTGACCGGGTGATGGATTGGTTCCAGCGTTTTGGCCAGCCGGTGATCTTTTTTGGGCGGATGGTGTCCCTGGTGCGCAGTTTGATCTCGATTCCGGCCGGTTTGAATCACATGAAGATGTCCCGGTTCTTGACCTTCACCATCGCTGGATCGGTGATCTGGAACCTTCTGTTGACCTACGGCGGGGTTTTGCTTGGAGAGAACTGGGAAGTGATCCTGGCTTGGCTGGACACCTATGAGAGCATTGTTCTGGTGCTGTTGGGGATTGGTTTTGTGGCCTTTGTGATCTGGTATATTCGGTTTTATCTGCGGCGGCGCAGGGAAAGCGCACTGCAGGAATCCAATGCGGCGGAAGTTCTTTCAAAGGAAGCGGATTCTCCATCTGAGCCCGCCAACTGAGCTGAACGCCCCCAAGAAGTTGAGATTACAGGCTGTCCTGATGACCGGGGCAGCCTTTTTCTTTTCTTATCCCGGATGGGTTCTCACGGCTGGTCCATTTTCGGAGTGTGGGCGCTGGATGGCAACTGCAGGACGTCTCCGGGATAGAGGAAATAAGGGAAGAAGAGATCATTGGCTTGGGCCAGATCGCCCCACAGGATTCCGTGGGCGCGCGAGATGGAAAGGAGGGACTCCCCGGCGGTCACGGTGTGGGCGGCTCCGGGTGGGGGTTCGCTGACGGTGGGGCTGGGCTGCGGGGTTGGCTGGTGGGTTTTGGCTGGTGTGTGAGGTATGCCGGCCAGGACAGCCCGGTTGCCCAGGACGGCCCAGGATAGGAGGAAGGCATCCCGCGCAAAGAATTTGGTTTGACCGGTCAGGGCATCCACCACTTGCACGCTGGATGGGGTGTACCCGGTGAGGATCATGGTGTGCTCAAACCGGGCGACCCGGGTAGTTGCGCCGCTTTGGGAGGTGTAGGGCACGGCCTGGCCGGTCCACATCTGGGCGATGACCCAGACGATCACGGGACGGCCGGCGGCGATCTCCCGCCGGAGATCGTCCCAGGTCAGGTTTTCCAGGGCAATGGCATTCACGCCGAAGTCGCGCAGGGTTTTCGCCACGGGCGGGGGGTGGACCCCGTAGGCATTGGGGGGAATGTCGCCCCAGGGGGCGTTCCAATGGCCGACAAAGCCGCTTTCCGGGTCATCGGATTGGGGCAGGGCGTTCATGAAGTCTGTCTCTGTGATGATGACACCGAAGAAACTGGCCCAATCCACCGCCGCCCGGGCCTCACAGGAGAGGGTGTAGCTTTGAGGATGCCCCTGGATGCAGCACACGGCGGCTTGAGCGGGAATTTGCTGGCGGGGGGCGCGGGCAAAGGGCCCCATCACAACAAGGAGGGTGAGGAACAGGGCAGGGAGCACGGGAGCACGGTGGGCAACCTTCATGGTGTCCATTATAATGAGACAACCTTGTGAAAATCAACTGCGGGAGGGTTGGTATGTCCCCTCCACAGGCTTTTTATGGTTTATTAATACAAGTGCGGTAAGAAAATCATATAATTCAGGCACGAAAAAAGATATGGAATAAAGAAACAATGACATCTCTTTCCCAATCCGTCAAAGCTTTGCTGGGGCTTGAATTGACCCAGGAACAGCAAATGGCCCTGGCTGTTTACAAAGAAGAGCTGCTGCTGTGGAATGAACGTATCAGTCTGACCGCCATCCGGGATGAAGAGGGCGTGCGGGTCAAGCATTTTTTGGACTCCCTGACCTGCCTTCTGGCCTGGGAACGGCACGAGCCCCCGGCGAAATTGATTGACGTGGGGACGGGGGCGGGGTTCCCCGGACTGGTTTTAAAAATTGTTTGGCCTGCCGCCCAGGTGACGCTGGTTGAGTCGGTGCATAAAAAAGCTGATTTCTGCCGTCATGTGGTAGCGCGCCTTGGCTTGCAGGGGGTCCGGATCCTGTCTGAACGGGCGGAGGCTGTGGGGCAGGATGCGCAGCACCGCCAGGCTTATGATCTGGCCGTGGCCCGGGCCGTGGCCCGGATGCCTATTCTGATGGAGTATCTCCTGCCCCTGGTGCACCGCAATGGCTTGGTGGTGGCCATGAAGGGGGAGAGCGCTCCGGCAGAAACCCACACCGCCGATAAGGCCATTCATTTGCTGGGCGGGAAGCTGCGCAAATTGATCCCCGTGATTTTGCCCGGGGTTGTGGAAGAGCGTTTTTTGGTGGTGGTGGAAAAACGGGCGCGAACACCGGAAGAATACCCCCGGCGGATCGGCGTTCCGGCCAAAAACCCCCTCACTTAATCTTTTAAGGTAACATGTAGTAAACTTATTAAATAATGGTAGAGCAATTTAAACGAAATAGTAATAAAAAAGAAGAAATTGATCGCTCTTTACGGCTGATTCAATCCCGAAACCCCAGAGACCGGTCCTATGCTGCCAAACGATTGGGGGAACTGAAGGCGAGACCGGATGTCCTCATGTCCTTGATGGGTGACCCCAATGGGTTTGTGCGTTCCGCTTCGGCGGAGGCCCTGGGCCGGTCTGTCCAATTGCCCGCGCCGGAAGTGGTGTCGAGCCTGCTGGCTGCCATTGATGACCCCAATAATTATGTCTGTGCAGCAGCCGTCAACTCTCTGGGCCTTTTGAAGGCCCGGCAGGCCCAGGACCAGGTGGAAGCCTGTTTGGAAGACCCGCACCCGATTGTGGTTCAGGCAGCGATTCTGGCGATGGCGCGGATTGCGCCGGAAAGAATTACGGATCGCCTGGTGACGTATCTCCAATCGGATGAGTATCTGATTCATCTGGCGGCGACCCGGGCCTGCGGCTGGCTTTCACATCACGCTTGTGGGCCATATGTTCTGGAGGCTTTGAAAAACTTCATGGAGGCCAACGAGCATCAGGATCTGAAGCTCCCTAAACTATACATTGAAGTTCTGGCCCGACTGAACATGGAGGAGGCCATCCCAACCCTGGTTGAGATCGCCGAGAAGGAAGTGGGTTTGCGCGGGGTGGCTGTTGAGGCCCTGGTGGAGATGGGCGCAGAGGAAGCTGCTGCGGTGCTTTCTCCCCTGCTGAGCGATCCCAGCAACCGGCTGCGGCGCAATCTGATCGAGATGATGATGCAGGCTGATTATGATACCGCCCTGCCCCTGGTGCGCCCGCTGCTGCGGGACAGCGCCATCACCGTTCGGGAGACGGCCCTGGCGGCCATTTCCCGCTGGAACGATCTGGTCTCTGCGGACGATGTGCGGGAAATTGCTTACAGCGATCCCAACCCCTTCGTCCGGCCCCAGGCGGTGATCACCCTGGCAAAGCTTCTAGGCCAGGAGGCGTTGCCCGATCTGGTGGAATTGTCACAGGACTTGAACCTGCATGTCAGAAGGGCTGTGGCCCAAAGTATGGCGCATCTGGATTACCTGACCCCGGAGGCCAAGGTCGCCCTGCTGCAACTGGCTGAGGATGGAGATACAGCGGAGTTCGCCCAGGAGGCGATGGCCACCCATGATTTGCAGTCCATTCATCCTGTTCCGGAGCTGGAACCTCAGGCGCCGGTGCCGGTTCCGGCGGCATTGGAGGAGGACAGGAAGGCCCTGCTGGCTCTGCTTGAAACCTGGCAAGAAGCCCTGCCCGATCTGCAGCGGGATTTTGATCTTGAGGAAATCGCCGATGTTGACCAGGCCCTATCGCTTCTTATTCTCACCCTGCGGGAAGCCGAAGAGGGCTCTGATTAGGTCTTCGGCGTTGTTGATGATGGTGTCATTGCCGCTGCCTGCGTTCAAGTTGATGGATTCCGGCAGCGGCTTTGTCTATTTAACATTTTGATCAAAGGAACGGTGTATGAAAACAAAGGGACATTGGTTTTTGGACGATGCGGGACGGCGCCTGCTGCTGCGGGGAGTGAACCTGAGCGGCGCTTCCAAGGTGCCAGCCAAGCCCGATGGCGCTACCTATCGCCGGGAGGCTTTTTTCAAGCATCGCAGCGTCAGCTTTGTGGGACGTCCCTTTCCCCTGGAGGAGGCCGGGGAGCATTTTCGCCGGTTGAAGCACTGGGGGCTGACCACCCTCCGATTTTTGGTCACCTGGGAGGCGATTGAGCACGCTGGGCCGGGGATCTATGATGAAGATTACCTGGATTATCTGGAAGCTTTGGTCCGCAAAGCAGGAGAATTTGGGCTACGATTGTTCATTGACCCGCACCAGGATGTGTGGAGCCGCTTTTCCGGGGGTGACGGCGCACCCGGCTGGACACTGGAAGCGGTGGGATTCGCCCTGGAGAATTTGCATCCCACGGGCGCAGCGATTGTCCATGCCCTGTCCGGTCCGGATTATCCCCGCATGATTTGGGGGACGAACAATTACAAGCTGGCGGCTGCCACGATGTTCACCCTGTTCTTCGCGGGCAACCAGTTTGCTCCGACCACCCAGGTTGACGGCCAGCCCGTTCAGACCTATCTGCAGTCCCGTTACATTGCCGCCATCTGCGAGGTTGTAAAACGGCTGAGGGGACTGCCCCATGTGATTGGCTATGATTCCCTCAACGAGCCCTCCGACGGCTGGATCGGTTTTGCCGATGTGCGGGAACAGGACACCACCCGGCAACTGGGGGAGTCCCCCACACCCTACCAGAGCATGCTCCTGGGGGATGGCCGCCCAACAGAGGTGGATTTTTACGAGATCAAGGGCCTGGGGGTGCGCCGAACGGGGACCCGCCTGCTCAATCCGGAGGGGTTGCGCGCCTGGCGGGATGGGGTGCCGGGCGTCTGGCGGGAGAACGGCGTCTGGGAGGTTGATGCTATGGGCCGCCCGCGCCTTCTGAAGCCGGATCATTTTGCCCGGGTGGGTGGGTGCGCGGTGGATTTTCCCAACGATTTTCTGAAACCCTTCATCAACCGCTTTGGTCGCGCTATCCGGGAGGTGGATGATGACGCCCTCATTTTCATTGAAGCGGTGCCCCACAAGGGCCTGCCGGAATGGACCTCTGGAGATATCCCGGGCGTTGTGAACGCTTCTCACTGGTATGATGATGTCACCCTGATCACCAAACGCTTCCGGTGGTATGCCACCATGGATCTGGCCACCGGACGACTGGCCCTGGGGCCGCGTCGGATCCGCAGGCTGTTCCGGACCGTCCTTGGAGAAATGAAAGCAGCCACCCGGGAAAAATTGGGGGATGTTCCCACCCTGATCGGAGAGTTTGGAATTCCCTTTGATATGCACGGGAAAAAGGCCTATCGCACCGGAAAATATCATCGGCAGATTGCGGCCTTGGATGCATCCTTTCAGGCGCTGGAGGCGAACCTCCTGCATGGCACCCTGTGGAATTACACCCCGGATAATACCAATGCCCATGGGGATTTGTGGAATGATGAGGATCTTTCGATTTTCAGCCGGGATCAGCAACGGGATCTGGAGGATATCAACTCCGGAGCCAGGGCCCCTTCGGCCTTTATTCGGCCCTATCCAATTGCCACAGCGGGGGAGCCCATCCGGCTTTCCTTCCAGATCCGGCATGGTCTGTTTGATTTCACCTTTCGGCATGACCTGGAGGTGGAGGCGCCCACGGTCATCTTTGTGCCCCGGTTTCACTATCCCGACGGAATTCACATTATTGAATTCTCCGGGGGTCGGGTGGATTATCAACCGGAAGCCCAGCGATTGTTTTTGTATGCCGATCCGGCAGGGGCGGAGCAACGCATCCGGTTCAGAAGGGCCTGAACCCTCTGCCCGGTTGGTGCAGAAAAGCCAAAAAAGAAAGCGGCCTGGTTGCGCCAGGCCGCTGTTTTTTTACAGGTGAGGAAGGGATTCAGTCGAGTTCAACTGACTTGGCAAAGGCTTCGATGGCTTGGATGTGCTCTTTGGCGGTTCGGAAGCCGGCCCCCAGACTGTTGACCGTCAGGTGGGTGGCCCCGGCTTCTTCCCAGCCCTGGCTGATGGCGCGCCAAATTTCCGGATCGCCATCGCCGTATTTCAGACGGGGTTCGATGCCCAGATCCTGCAGGGCGCGCCCATTTTCATGCAAGGCTGTCTCCAGTTTCTTCAGGGCCTCGGCGGCGTCTGCGGCGGTGCGGTAGTTCGGCAGCCAGCCATCGCCCATTCGGGCTATTCGCTCGAGGACCGGATCGGCATGGCCGCCAAACCAGAGGGGAATTGGCTGCTGGATGGGCAGGGGGTTGATGCCCGCATCCGGGATGTGGTGCCATTGGCCTTCAAAGGTCACCAGGGGTTTTGTCCACAGCAGGCGCAAAAGGCGGACCTGCTCCTCGAAGCGGGCAGCCCGATTGTGGAAATTGCGGTTGAGGGCGGTGTATTCCACCTTGTTCCAGCCCAGGGCGACCCCCAACCGCAGGCGTCCTCCGGAAAGGACGTCCAGTGTGGCGGCTTGTTTCGCAAAGAGGGCCGTCTGACGCTGGGGAAGGATGATGATGCCGGTCACAAATTCCAGTGTTTTTGTGAGTCCGGCCAGATAGCTGAACAGCACCAGGGGCTCCTGGAAGGGATCCTGATTGGTGTAGGGGCCCTGCCAGCCGCCTTCCCGGTCCGGATTGGCCCCCAGGACATGACTGTAGGCCAGGACGTGATGGAATCCCAAGTCTTCCGCAGCCTGGGCGAAGTCCTTGATCGCCAGGGGATCCGTGGGAAATTCATTTTGGGGAAATACAACGCCATATTTCATGCTGTGCTCCAATTTGTATGGTTTCTTTTATTGTACCGTTTGACGACCGAGATTTCACAGTTTGTCCTGTTTGGGATGGGGATTGCGTTCTCCCGAAAAGGGGTTTGATCCGATGGCCGCAATTTGGGTCAAGGGATGGGCCGTTTTTTCCGGGCCGGGGATGGGAATAGCGCAATTTCGGTCAGGCGGTCGGAGCGGAAACCCCTTAGGATTAAGGCACATTCAACAGCCAAGGTATTCGGAGGAAGCAATGTCAACTGAACAGGAAGGAAAATTTACGTTAAAGGCCATTGGCCGGGTTTGTGTCCAGGAGGGGAGGGGCTATTATGGATTGGAGATTGATCCCCCATACCGTCAGGGACTGCAGGGGCTGGATCAGTTCAGCCATGTGATTGTGTTCTGGTGGGCTGACCGGATGGATTCTGAAGTGTGGCGCAAAAAGATCGCCACGGAACTACCCTATGCCCCCGGGGTCGCGGCCGGGGTGTTTGCCTGCAGATCGGAGTACCGTCCCAATCCGATTGCCATCACGACCCTGCCGATATTGGGCATAGATCCCGAGGCGGGGTCGGTGACGCTCCCCTGGATAGACGCCTTTGACGGCACGCCGGTGATTGATCTGAAGCCATACACACCGGTTTCGGACCGAATTAGGGATGCGCGGCCCGCGCCCTGGATGGCGGACTGGCCCCTGTGGATGGAAGAGGCGGGGGATTATTTCGCGGAACATGCGACGGATTTCGGCGATTAGGGCAATTGACCGGAGGATTTCCCCGAACGGATAGAGGTTTGGGGAAATCCGGTTATATAATGAGAGCACACATACGGGAGAGGAAGGCAGGATGGATGCGAGGATCGTAGCGGAAGAGAGCCTTTTGCTGGCCGGGATGTCCTTTTATGGCGACCCCTTTGACACCAGCGATGTTTGGATGACGGAAAATCAGATTGGTCGGTTGTGGGAGCGCTTCATGGCCTATCTTTCGGCGCATCCAGGTGAGATGGGATCCTTTTTTCTTCCGGGGGCCAGCTATGAGGTGCATATCACCGGACCGGAAACAGAGCGGGAGGGCTTTTTCGAGGTCTTTGTCGGGTTGCGGGTGCGGAATTTTGACCGTCTTCCGGTGCACCTGGTGGGAAAAATCCTGCCGTCTGTCCGATATGCGGTGTTCACCCTGGAGGGCGAGGCCATTGTGCAGGATTGGCAGCAGGAAATTGCCCTCTGGCTGGCCGAACATGGGATGCAGCAGGCTCATCCCTACAATTTTCAATTGTATGACGCGCGGTTCAAGGGGATGGATCGGCTTGCGGAGTCTGTTGTGGATGTGTTTATCCCGGTGATAGCTTGTGGACGCGCAGACTGAAGCTGTCCTCAAGGCCCTGGATTTTATCGAAGCGCACCTGCGCGACCCGATCACGGTGGGGGATATGGCCGGGGCTGCGGGATATTCCACCTTTCATTTTGTGCGCACCTTCAACCAGATTGTGCGGCAAACGCCCCACGCCTATTTGATCCGCCGGCGCCTTTCTGAGGCGGGGCGCGCCCTGCGTGACTCTGAGGCGCGGGTGATTGATATCGCCCTGAGCTGGCAGTTTGCCAGCCATGAGGGGTTCACCCGGGCCTTTGGGCGTTTTTTCGGCAGGCCGCCCAGCGCCTGGCGAGAGGGGGCTTCCCTCTCTCCGCGGCGTTTTCTCCCGCGTCTGGGAAGGGCTTATCTGGCCTTTCTCAACCGGCCAAAATTCCGCCCTCCGGAAATGGTGCGCTTGGCAGAGATGCGCCTGGCGGGGTGGATGGAGACCTTTTGTGCGGCACCGGACCCGGCCCAGCCCCAGTTTCTTCAGGAGGCTTTCAAGGCTGCACTGGCGGGAACGCCCCTGCCGGCGGGAGATCGCCATGGGGAAGGCGTCTGGTTCTTCCGCGCCTATCCGGATGGGGAGCCCGAGATGGGGGCGCTGTTTGTGGGACTGCCGGTCACCGGACCGGCGCCCCTGCTGTATGGCACCCGGATCGTGCCGGGTGGGCTGTATCTGCGGATGGGGTGTTGTGATCTGGCCCGGGACTGGGATGCGGCTTGCGTGTTTATGCATCACAGTTTCCTACCGAAGTCCGGACTGGAGATACGGGGGACTTACGAGCTGGCCTGGGATGGGGGCCAATCGGCAATTCTTTTGCCGGTGAACCCGGCGGGGGTCTAGAAGGCGAAGAGCACCCCCTGGGGCAGGATCAAGGCATAGAGCAGGATGGCCTGGAGGAAGGCAATCAGCCAGCGCTGGCGCACAAAGTGCGAGAGGACGTCTCCGGTCATCAATACGATCAGGAGGATCAGCAATCCCTGAAGCCCGCCGACCATCCCCGAGAGAGACCCCAGAAGGCCCATGAACAGCGTGAACAGGAAAAAGGGGGTCAGTCCGATCAGGGACAGGAGGACCCTGGCCCATGCGGTCCGCCGTCCTGCTTCGTGGCTGAAGACTTCCAGCATGGCGTTCTCCCGGGCGCCGATCCAGAAGCCCAGGGCGGTGGCGGGGGTGAAAATGGCCAGCCAGGCCAGACGCTGGTTGGGAGCGATAACATAATATAGTCCGCTGCGGGTGAGGAGGACCAGAGCCAGAAGCACCACGCCCCAGAACAGGAGACCGCCCCAGAGCAGAGGGTCCCTGAGGGTGAAGGGCAGGGCCTCGGCGTTCCGTTTGAGGGGCCATTTGCCTGTCGTGCCTGGAACCCGGCCCAGAAGATACAGTATGAGCATGAGCAGTCCGTAGCCTCCGATGAAACCGACATAGAGCATATTGAAGACGGGCAGGCCGAGGGGAACCAGGAAGAAAAGCCCCGTCAGGAGGGCGGATGCAGGCAGAGCCGCCAGCCAGAGGAGGAGCTTTCCCCACAGGAAGGGCCCCAGGCGCAGCACCCGGGAGGCGACTGGTCTGGCTGCCGGGATAGGCAGCGCCTTGCGCAGGAAGAGGGGCGCCAGGGCCAGCGTGACCAGCAAGCCGGCCAGGGTCAGGCCGCCAAACAGGGCGTATTGATTCATCCGGGATTGGATAGTTTGGTCAACGATGGTTGAATCGTCGGCGATTAATGACGCACGCAGGTGATTGGGCAACCACAAGATACTGGTTTTCAGTATTTTCGGGCTGTAAATTTCATAATTATGGATGATGGATCGGGTCATCCAGTAGTGGCGCGTGGCCCCGAGATCCAGTTTGCTGGTCGGCGGGCCGCCGTTGAGCTGGCTGAAGAGAGCCAGCATGGCTTCGGGGGTGAGGATGTCATCCCAGGTGCTTCCGATCATCAGGATGTGGCTGGGTGGGTTCTCCGGCCCCAGGGATTGGACCCAGGCCAGATCGGCATCGGAGGTGCCGGTGAAGAATTCGGCCTGGACATTGGGGATGAGGTTGATTTGTGTTCCCAGGAGCACCAGGGCTGATGGCGGTGCAGGATCCAGGAGGGCTGATTGAAGGGCAACGCGGGCTCCCAGGCTGTGCCCGAAGTAGATGATCTGGGCTTCTGTCAGGCCGGACAGGTCTTTGAAGCACGCTTTTGCAGCCATGACCTGACGGGCCAGGCGGTCTGTGGCGGCGTTGTCGAAACCGAGGGTTCCAGGGGAGCGTCCATGCCCGGAGAAGTCGAAGGTGAAGATATGCGCCCCGGCCTCCAGAAAAACGCTGGCCGCGGGGCGCATGGCGATCTGGTCGCTGCCGAAGCCTTCCAGGAAGATCACCCCAACGGGAGCCTCGCCGGGAATATACGTCCCAACCAGGGTATCCCCGGCCGGATCGGTGAATGACAGGGTTTCCTGTTTTCTGAAAGCTGCGTTGAGATGGGCCAGCCCGGCCAGCCCCGCCATCATCGTCAGGATGGCCAGGATCAGGACAATGAGCAGCCCTGGTGATTTCTTCATAACGCCTCCGTTGATGGATGATGCCTCCATTATAGTGGATAAATGCCAGCGCTTGAAACCGCTTCACGGGGCCAAAGTGGAAACTATTCAGTTGGCACGGTTATCAGTATCACGGTCTGGTAGACTCAGATAATAAAAATCTACAGGTCTCAATGGGCGACATGGGTAAAAAGCTGCTGATTCTGTGTTTAACTGATCCTGGTGGAAAACCGGCTGCATACCAGGTGGAGACGTGATGAGCGGCTAACATACAGTGATCAATATTATCTCAAGGAAAAAACTTGGAACAAAGAAGAAAGAAATGAAAACGAAACAAAATAAAATTGGATTGGAAAAATTTGCTGAAAAACATCCGGTCTGGCTGTTTCTGCTGATCAATTTTACATGGACCTGGGCCTTTTGGCTGGGGGCGATTCCCTTAAAGGGGCGGGATGATCTTTTGCAGACCGTGGTGGTTATCATCGGCGGGTTTGGCCCCGCATTGGCGGGTGTGTTGACCCTGGAACTGCGGGCCGGGATCGAAAAATTCGATCTTTCACGGGAACGCCTCCGGGCTTTACGGCTCCTGACCGCCTTCCTGGGTGTAGCGTTGGGGCTTCGCTATCTGATGGGCAACCTGACGGGTTTGAGCCTTCTGGCTCCCGATTTGACCCTGACCCCTCTGATCGCAGTGGGTGTGCTGGTGGTCATTTTCCTCGGCGGTTGGGTCTTCAGCGCTGCGGATTCCCGGAGGCCGGCGGTTGAGTCATGGATGGGCGGGATTTTCCCGTGGAAAAAACGGGCCGTCTGGACCGTCCTGGCCTTTGTGTTTTATCCTCTGATGATCCTGGCGGCCTGGGGATTGGCTTCTCTGGTTGGATTAGGTGTTGAATTCCCTGCCGGGTGGGGTGAGGAGTCCCTTTGGGGGATGCTCTTTGCCTTTATTCCTGTCTTTTTGATGACCGCCTTTATGCAAGGTGGGAATGAGGAACCGGGGTGGCGGGGACTCATGCAGCCAGCACTGGAAAAGAAAGTCAGCCCGCTTGTGGCGGCGTTGATTGTGGCGGTTTTCTGGTCATTGTGGCATCTACCTCTTTATCTCAACGGCGTTTATCCCGGGGATCTGGTTGGCGGCATGCTGAGCGGTTTCATTTTCAGGATCATGCTGTCCATTTTTTTGGCCTGGTTCTATCAGCGGTCGGGAAAGAACCTCTTTGCCATGATGGTCCTGCACGCTAATTTCAACATGGCTGTGAATTTTCTGCCCACATCTGATCTGGGCCTGACCATTCTCTGGGTGGTATTAGATGTGTTGGTGATCATTGCAGGAAAGTTGTATCAACAGCCGCTTGCGGCGAGCTGACGGTACACCAGTATATCTGAACCCTGTATTTACCCCCTGCTGCCGAAGGGGGTTTTTTGCATCGTATGGAAAATCCGTTGGGTAGTTGGTGTTGCAGGGGGTGTTAATGTTGTTGATGGGATCAATCTTTATCTTCCAGCCTTGATCGCCGTTGTGCGCCTGTTTGAGCATGTTGGTCTTGGTTTTTTTGCCCTTGACACCGGCAAGGACCGCGACTATAATAAGGTCAACCTATAAATTATATATTTTTAGTAAAGGTAAGCCTAAAAAATGCGATCAACAGAAAGCTCACTCAGTGACAGTATGGAAATGTATCTTGTAAGCATTGCCCGGCTTCGGCGCGGGAAACAGCCTGTGCCTCTGTCCCAACTGGCGGAAGCCCTGAGTGTGACCCCCGTCTCAGTTAATGAAATGTGCCGTAAATTGCAGGATCAGGATCTGCTGATCTACAGGCCTTACAAAGGGGCCGTGCTGACGGATACCGGAGAGGCCCAGGCCAATCATGTCCTCCGGCGTCACCGATTATGGGAAGTATTTCTCGTTGAAAAGCTGGGTTTTGAGTATCAGGCTGCCCATCAGGCTGCTTGCAACCTGGAGCATGCCAGCCCGGATCCTGTGATGGACCGATTAGATCGGTATCTGGGTTATCCGAAGGTTAATCCTGTTGGGGAGCCAATTCCCCAGGCAGATGGGTGTCTGCCCGAATATGCAGAAGTGCCGCTGACTTCTCTTTCACCGGGAGAGGGCGGGGTTTTGGTATGCTGTGCAGATTCCTGTCCTATCCAGGAATTTTTGGAGGATAACGGCGTGCGGTTGGGCAGTCATTTGGTGGTGACAGCAGCAGGGAAGGCCAGCCTGCTGGTTCATGGCGATGGTGACGGGATTTCCCTGTCCAGGGATCTGGCCGAAACGCTCATTGTCCGGGTTGAAGGGGGGCTTCCGGACGGGGAAAGTTCACAAAAACATACAGACATATTGGAGGAAAAAACAATGAAATTGGCGGATGAGAAATCTATAGCGCGCTTGTCCCTTAAAGATCTCAAGGCGGGACAAAGGGCCGTGGTGGTCCGGGTTGGCGGTTCAGGTAAGGTGAAGCGGCGCATGATGGACATGGGGATGGTCCCTGGATCGGAGGTGGAGGTAGTCCGGGTAGCGCCTTTCGGCGATCCGATCGAGTTTTCGGTTAAGGGATACAGTTTGTCCCTTCGAAAGTCAGAAGCCGCAGATATTGAAGTGGAGATAATAGATTGAACGGGGTATCTATGATCCCTTTGTCTATGATCATGCCCGGAGAAACCGTCCGCTTGATGGAGATTCGGGGTGGGCGGCGGATGCGCAAGCGGTTGGCTGATTTGGGGCTTACCATTGGTATGACCCTGGATGTCATGAAGACAGACCGGCACGGGCCAATGATCCTGCGGGTCAAAGACAGCCGGTTGGTGATAGGCCGGGGCATGGCCCATCATATTTTGGTCAAGGTTACTTAGTCGTTTGTTATTGAGGGAGCAGATCTGATGAAAAAAATGCTTACAGTTGCTCTGGCCGGGAATCCCAATGCCGGCAAGAGCACGCTGTTCAATGCCCTGACGGGCGCCCGGCAGCATGTTGGAAACTGGCCGGGAAAGACGGTTGAAAAGAAAGAGGGGATTTGGAAATTTGACGGACAAGAATACGAGGTGGTGGACCTGCCTGGCACATACAGCCTGTCCGCATATTCCATGGAAGAACTGATCGCCAGGGATTATATTGTGGAGTCACACCCTGATGTGGTGGTGGCGGTGGTAGATGCTGCCAATTTGGAGCGTAATCTGTACCTGGTGGTACAGATTTTGGAGATGGGCGCCCGGATGGTGGTGGCATTGAATATGAGCGATATTGCAGAATCCCGCGGGATCAAGATTGATGTGGACAAGATATCTCAGGCCCTGGGTGTCCCGGTGGTCCCCACAGTAGCCAGCAAAGCACAAGGACTTGAGCAATTACAGACGGCGATTGCGCACGCAGCACAAAATGGAGGAATAGAAGATGACCACGCATGAAATGGCTTATTCCCATAAAAAAGCCCTGGTGGATTATGGCCGGGAGATTGAAAATGAAATTGCCACATTGCAGCACTTTATTGAAAAAAATGCGGCCCTGGCAGAAGCCTATGATCCCCGCTGGTTGGCAATCAAGTGCCTGGAGCAAGATAGGCAAGTGATGGAGCGGTTGGCGTGCTGCACGGACAGCGCCATCATCCTCGAGGCTGCTCAAAAGAGCATTGACCACCTGCGAGAGGTGTTTGGGGATGATGTGGATACGATCATTGCAGACCGGCGCTATGGCTGGATCAATGGTCTGGTCAAGGAAGCCGTTCAAAGGACCGCCTCCGACAACCGCACCTTTTCTGACCGGATTGACAAGATTCTTACCCACCGGGTACTTGGGATTCCCATTTTTCTGGCGTTGATGTGGGTGGTATTCAAGGTGACCACTGACCTTTCCGCGCCTATGCTGGATTGGATTGATGGCGTCATCAGCGGCCCGATCACCAATTGGGTGGTAGGCATTCTGGGATGGGCTGGATTGAGCGGCACCTGGGTGGAAAGCCTTTTTATTGATGGAATCATTGCGGGGGTAGGGGGTGTGCTGGTATTTGTGCCCGTGATGGCTTTCCTCTATCTGGCTCTGGCTGTGCTGGAAGACTCCGGCTACATGGCCCGGGCAGCTTTTGTGATGGACCGGCTGATGCACGCTCTGGGACTGCATGGAAAAAGCTTTCTCCCAATGATTGTCGGGTTTGGCTGCACTGTGCCTGCCCTGATGGCCACCCGGACCCTGGATAACGAAAAGGACCGCATCCTGACGGGCTTGCTGGTACCCTTCATGAGCTGCGGCGCGAGGCTGCCGGTATATGTCCTGCTGGCTTCTATCTTTTTTCCGGAAAACAGCGGTCTGGTGATTTTCTGGCTTTATGTCCTGGGAGTGGTTGTGGCCATTCTTGTTGGGCTATTACTGAAGAACACGCTCTTTAAAGGCAAAGGACAATCGCCCTTTGTTATGGAGCTTCCACCCTATCGCATCCCCACTTTCAAGAGTATCTGGTTTCATATGTCGGAGCGCACCGGGGCCTTTGTGCGTAAGGCTTGGGGTTTGATCCTGGTGACCAGCATTATCATCTGGGTTCTGATGGCGGTTCCGCTGGGTGGTGCGGGGGCTTTTGCCGACGCGCCGGTGGACCAAAGCGCTTATGCCGGGGTTTCCCGGGCTATCTCACCCATCTTCCGGCCGCTTGGATTTGGCCAGTGGCAGATGAGCGGCGCCCTGGTCAGCGGTTTTGTCGCCAAGGAGGTGGTGGTCAGCACCATGAGCCAGGTCTATGATGTGGTTGAGGTGGAGGAAGCGCCTCAAACCACGACATTCTTTGAAGACCTGGGCGAAATCCTGATCGGTTTTCTCGGCGCTGTCTGGGACACAATTCGCTCCATTCCATTGATCATCGGGGTGGATGTGTTTGAGGGTGAGGAGGAACCGGAGCCCACGGCATTGATGGCTGCGGTGGAAACGAGTTTTGAAAAATCCAGCAATGGGCATGGGGCCCTGGCATCGGTTGCCTTCATGGTTTTTGTGCTGCTCTATACCCCCTGCATGGTGGCGGTCGCCGCGGCCCGGAAAGAATTAGGAGCCAAGTGGATGTGGTTCAGTATCGTGGGTCAGTTTGTGCTGGCGTGGGTGGTTGCTCTGATCGTCTTTCAAGGCGGTTTATTGTTGGGACTTGGCTGAGACATCCAACTTCCGGCCAGTTAATTCTCTATGATGCGAGGGCGGTGCAAGGATTGTGACCGCCCTCGTCAAATGACAGGCAACGGGTTATGCTTCAAAAAATTTTATTGTTACTAAAGGAACAGGACGGCGCGCTCAGCCTGGAAGATCTGAGTCAGCATCTCGCTGTGGATGAGAGCGCTCTGGTTGGCATGCTGGAAACTCTGCAGGGCATGGGCAGGATAAAACGGACGGGGGGAAAAGACGGTTTCTCCGAAAACGATCCCTGCGCTTCAATCCGCTGCAACGGATGCCCGGGAGCAACCTCCTGTCCCTTTGCGGGGGAAATGCCAAGGACTTACACGCTGGTTAATCAAGAAGCACCTGAAAAGGAATGAGAAAATTGCATGTCCCTGTGGGAATTGGAAGAAGGCGTTTTGCAGGTGCTGCCACGGGGTGGGGCCGATGGCGCTGATCACGGCATCGGCGCCGTGCACGGCCCGATGGATCGCTTCCGGGTTCCGGACATCGCCTTCCAAAGTGGCATAGTTTGCGGCTGGAAACGAATGAACACAAAAATTGCCCCACCTGTGTGAGGCAATTCTGTTTGGTTCTGAAAGGGCAGGTGGCCTTTCAGCGTTTCAACCTTGCGGAGGTTTCCACCAGATCCAGGAACTCGTTCACATCGGTGTCGTCGCCAAAGATGCGGCTCAGTCCCCAGGCATATTCGCTGAACTCGTACAGGCTGGTGTTGATGACATAGGGGCTTTCGTTGAGGATCTCGCCCCAGCGCCCCACAAGGGTGGTCAACTGGAAGTAGGGGTCGGCGCTGCTGAAGCTGCGGTACAGGTCCCGGGTGCTGATTAGGCGGGCGATTTCCTGAACCTGGCCTGTTTCGGGATCCTCCCAGCGGAACTGAAGGGTGGCGATCTCACCCTCGGCGCCCCGGTTGAGGACGACAGCGTACAGGGCGGTCACGCTGTGGCCGGCGCCGATCTCACCGGCGTCCACGTCGTCATTGCGGAAATCGTCATCGGCCACCTCCCGGTTTTCGAAACCGATCAGGCGGTACCCCTCGACCACATCGGGGTTGAAGGCGACCTGGATCTTGGCGTTCATGCCGATTGTGATCAGGCTGCTCGTCAACTCATCCACGAAGAGCCGTTTGGCTTCGTCCTGGTCATCCACATAGGCATAGAACCCATCGCCTTTGTCGGCCAGTTGTTCCATGAGCACATCGTTGAAGTTGCCCATGCCGAAGCCGATGCTGGTCAGATGAATGTCCATCCGGGCCCATTCTCCGACGGTGTCGAGGATGGCTTCGGCCGTTGTATTGCCGACGTTGGCCACCCCGTCCGAGCAGAGGATCACCCGGTTGACGGCGTCCCGGCGGAAGGCTTTGTTGGCCAGAGTATAGCCCAGTTCCAGGCCTTCTTCCAGGTTGGTGGACTGCATTGGGTACAGGCTGGCCAGGGAGCCCTTAATGGTGCGCCAATCGGCGCCGCTGGTCGGCTCCAGGACCACAAAGGCATAGTCCGTGTAGGCCACGATGGCCACCGTGTCGTCCTCCCGAAGCTGGTCAATGAGGTAATCCAGGGACCATTTGACCAATTCCAGGCGGTTCTCATAATCCATGGAGCCGGAGACGTCAATTACAAAGGTCAGAGCGAGGGGCGGGCGTTCCTCCGCGGGGATTTCATAGCCCTGGACGCCAAAGCGGACATAGATTTCTTCTTCGTTGGGGAAAGGTGAAGGCGCCCCATCGGCGTGGAGGGCGAAGGCTTCATTTCTGCGGGGGTGTGTGTAATCCTGATCAAAGTAATTGATCATCTCTTCCACCCGGACGGCGGCGTAGGGCGGGAAATAGCCATCCAGCAGGTAATTGCGGATGACGCTGTAGGATGCGGTGTCAACGTCCACGGCAAAGGTGGAAAGCGGATCCCGGTTGGCATCCACCCAGGGATTGACGCCGTAATCCTGGTGAAAATTGTCCCCTGGAATTGGGCGGGATTCGTCGCCTTCAAAGGGCCAGTAGGGCTCGGTTTCGTCGTCTTCCTCCGCATGGGGGGCGTAGGATTCTTCCTCTTCCACCGCATACGGCGGCTGAAACGCTTCAGCCTGGGCGGTGGGCATGATGGATGGGGCTTCATAGGCGGCTTCTTCCTCGACCTCAACCGCGTCATAGGACGGTTGCTGGGTTGGCTCCAGAGCCGGTGCACAGGCGCCGATGAAGAGTGTCAGGGCTAACAGAATGGGGAAAAACAGTTTCTTCTTGTTCATCGCTTCCTCCTCAGGAGCTAAGATGGTTTTTTCTTCTCGTGGTTTCAGTGTACGGGGAAAGGGCCTGGAATCCTTGATAGGTCCCTGATGGGGGGCTGACAAAGCGCTTACAGAACCCTGACAAAAGACAGCTATTGACAGGAATCCCTTGAAACCCACAAAGGTAATCGCTAGAATGGAAGTAAATGGTAGAAAAGGAGATTTCCATGAAGAAAATGGCTTTGCTGGTCACCCTTGTTTTGCTGGTTCTGTCCGGGGCGGCCTGCCGTTTTCCTTTTTCCCCAACCGGGCATACCTGCCAGGAGGTTCCATCCCTGATCAGAGGAAGCGTGACGGTGGAGGTGCGGGGCGGGCTTGAAGGCGGGGAAGGGGATATCCTGATTGCCAACTATAATAATGCCCGCTTATCTACCTACGTGAATCCGGAGGGCGAATTGGTGTCGGGCCCGGTGATTGGGATCAGTGTGCGTTATCGGCCGGCGCAGGTTTCCACACCCTCGCTGCAGGTCTATGCCGGGATGACATTTGTGGCCTTTGAGCATTGGTTTCATGTCACACACATCTGTCCGGATACGGAGGTTGTGCGCGTGGAATTTATCCCGCTTGATCAAACCGATCAGCGTCCGGTCGAGCAGGCTGTAGATATGACCGCCAGCCTCTCAACAGAGACATATACACCCTGGGTGATTGAAACTCTGGCAGTGAAAATCGGGGATGTGATGGACCTACCCCTGGCTGTTTCCGATGATGAGGTCATGATGGGCAAAACGGTTCTGGTCCAGCTCCAGATCCTGGATGAACCAGCCCAATATCTTTATGAACGGCTGCCTGTGGGGGGAGAATTGGACCTGGGCCGATATGCGGTTCGGCTGGCGGGGGTTGAGGATGGACAGGCGCAGATTGACGTGGAGAGCAAAGACCAGGCCGTGGTTTTGGAGAAGAAACTGATCTCCGATCCGTATTCAGGCGAACCGGTGGGGATTTTGGAAGGTGGCGAGGCTGCGTGGGGACCGTGGACGTCCATCTCCCTGCGGGAGGCGGGATATGCCCGTTATATCCAAGCCGAAGGGATGATCATTGGCCCAATATTTGAACTGCACCTTGTGGACCAGAGCGGGATTGTTTATTCTGAAATCGTTTATCCCGGGATGGTGGCGGATGTTTACGGTTTTACGATCGGCGTGGTGGGCTGGCAGAAACCGGAAAGCTCTGATGTCCGCCAGTTTATTTTAGTTATGGATTATCTTGAGCAATGATGAGCCCCTTGTTAAGTAGAAAGAGACGCCTTGAAGGGCGTCTCTTTTTTTTGATGTACAGGGGAGTTGGCGATTCAGGGTTTTTCGATGGGAAGATAGATGTAGAAGACGGAATCCGGCGCAAAATTGTTGAACTCTTCGTTGTAATACTCGAAATCTATCTTGGCCGCCAGGGTGTAGCTGGACTGGGGCAGCCAGGTTTCATAGATGTATTCGTAGGTCTTCTCCAGGCTGGGCATGTCGCCTTTGTGGGCGAATACGGCATAGGTGTAGGCCGGCATCTCCCGCACGACAAAACCTTCGGGCACATCTTCCACCCGGGCCACCGGCAGGCCGGCCACGTATTCAAAAGCGCCATCTTCGGGGGCGTCTTCCGGGGTGATGCACAGGCCGATGGCGGCCTCGCCGGTATCATGGGGCAGCCCGCCCAGGTCTTCCATTCGCCGGTTGAACTCGTTCCAGAGTTCAGCGATCTCGTTGTTTTCATTCTTGCCAAAGTAACGCAGGCCCACGAGGGTGAAGCCTTCTTTTTTGATGATCTTAGGTTCCATTTTTAGATCCTCCAGTTGGGAATAGAAATCGGTTGCTTTCATGACCGGACGCTGCACTTCAACATAGGCTCTGCCCGGGTCATCGGTTGGCTGGTGATAGAGCTCGCGCCAGCAGCCAATGGGCCGGAAGCCGTTGGACTGGACCCAGTCCGCCAGGAGGGTATACGTTTCAGAGAGCAGTCCGGTTTCCTGTGGATGGACGGCTGTAGCCATGTGGTTGGCGCCATGCAGGGTGTGGATGCGGATGGGATCTTTGTCAGGTACAGGCCTGGTATTTTCCCGGGGCTCCCGGATCACCCAGCCGGTTTCAACGTCAAGGCTGATATCTCGAAACTCGTCCTGATGATAGATCAGAAAGGTTGGTCCCTGGGGCGGGATCCGCTTGTCTTCCAGGTAGGCCCGGATGGTTTGCCATTGATCCTGCTGCCATTCCACCAGAAGGTATTGATTCGGGATCGTCTCCCGTACCGTCGCCACCAGCAGATGGGGCGCAGATTTGAGCACCACCGGGGCTTGGGGCTTTTGTGACCCTTCCCTGAACTGCCTGAGCCGGGTTTCCACTCGCAGCAGACGGGACTGATCGTCCACAATCCGCTGGCGCAGCTCGCTGGCTTTGTTGCCCAGCATGTTCTGCATTGCCTCGGAGGAAAGATCCAGCTTCAGCAGCTCGCTGATCTGGTCCAGGGAGAAGTCCAGGTCCTTGAGGGCCAGGATGCGGTTCAGCCTGGGTAGTTGAGAAAGGGTGTAGTAACGATAGCCGGTGAAGCGGTCAATGTGGGCTGGTTTGAGAAGCCCCATCCGGTCGTAATAGCGCAGGGTCTTGATGGTCACCCGGGCAATCTTTGAGAATTCGCCGATTTTCAGCATGGTCACTCCGTCTTTTGTTCACTGAAGGCCTTCAGTGACAACAGTATACAACCTCCTCCTGGGGGAGAGTCAAGGGTTGGGAAGAAAAAGCTATCCCGGATGATGTTTTGGGCTGCGCGGGGGGATACCCGTGGCCTCAACTGTTCTTTGTTCCCCGGAGGGAGGGCCGGGGCGGTGGTTTTTAGCGGGTATAATCGTTACTATGTCTTTCATTGTTGCAGTTGATATCGAAACCACCGGGTTGAACTCGGACGAGGATGCCATTATTGAGATTGGGGCCGTAAAATTCAACGGCCGCCGGGTGGAAGATGAATGGTCATCCCTGATCAATCCCCGCCGTCCCATCCCTTCCTTCATCACTCAGTTGACGGGAATCAATAATAATATGGTGCGCAATGCGCCCCACCTGCAGGAGGTGATGGGGGAGTTCATCGCTTTCTGTGGCGAGATGCCTGTGCTGGGGCATAACGTCAGTTTTGACCTGAGCTTCCTGCGGCAGGCTGGCGCGTTGAAGGCCAATGTGCCCATTGATTCCTACGAGCTGGCTGCGGTGCTGATGCCGACCGCCAGCCGGTACAACCTTTCTGCCCTTGCGCAGCAGCTCAATGTGCTTCTGCCGGCCACACACCGGGCGTTGGACGACGCCCGGGCCACCCATGCCGTCTTCTTGAAGCTCTGCGAAAAGGCTCGCGCCTTGCCTTTGGAGACCCTGGCGGAGATTGTCCGCTTGGCAAAACCCCTGGACTGGCAGGGATATTGGGCTCTGCAGCAGATCCTGCGCCAGCGGGTGCGGGAGGAACCGGTGAAGGCAAAACAGGATCGGGGCGGCGGGGACCTGGGACCGCTGTTTTCTCTGCCTGTGGAGATGGAAGCTTCTGTGGGGGCGGATCCTGGTGAGCGCCCTCTGGACATAGACGATGTGGCGGCGGCTCTGGACCTGGGCGGGCCCTTTGACCGGTATTTTGACGCCTACGAATACCGGCCCCAGCAGGTGGACATGCTGCGCTCTGTGGCGGAAGCGCTGAGCGACTCGCTGCACCTGATGGTGGAAGCGGGCACCGGCACCGGGAAGTCCTTCGCCTATTTGATCCCGGCGGCATTTTATGCCATGAAGAACAACACCCGGGTGGTGATTTCCACCAATACCATCAACCTGCAGGACCAGTTGATCAGCAAGGATATTCCGGATTTGCGGGAAGCCCTCGATCTGCCTGTGCGGGCGGCGGTGTTGAAGGGACGATCGAATTATCTCTGCCCGCGCCGGCTGGCGCTGCTGCGGCGGCGCAAACCGGAAACCGTCCACGAGATGCGGGTATTGGGGAAGGTGCTCGTCTGGCTGCTGGAAAGCCGCACGGGGGACCGCACGGAGATTAACCTGAACGGCCCGATTGAGCGCGCTGTCTGGTCCCGGCTTTCCGCAGAGGATGAGGGCTGCCGGCTGGAGGTGTGTCTCAAACGCACCGGGGGGCGCTGCCCCTTTTATCGCGCCAAGATGGCCGCCCAAAATGCGCACCTGCTGGTGGTTAACCATGCCCTGCTGCTGGCGGATACGGCCACCGGCAATCGGGTGCTGCCGCCCTTCGACTACCTGATTGTGGATGAGGCTCACCATATCGAGTCGGCCACGACCAGCGCCATGTCCTTCCGTGTCCGGGCGGTGGATGTCACCCGGCTCATCCGGGAGCTGGGCGGGGAGAAGTCCGGGGTTTTGGGGCGGTTTGTCAACCTGTGTGAGGACCTGCTTAAACCGGCCCAGATGGCAACCCTCAATCAACTGGTGAACAAGGCCTCCAGCCTTTCCTTCCGGTTTGACAATCAGATGAATGGCTATTATCAGGCCCTGGAAGCCTTCCTGGAGGAGCAGCGCCAGGGGCGGCCATTGGGATCCTACCCGCAGCAAGAGCGGGTGCTCCCTTCCACCCGCACTTTGCCGATTTGGGTGGATGTGGAAATTGCCTGGGAGCAGGCCCAGGGAATCTTGAAGCTGCTCCTGAGCATTCTGCAGGACTTGCGCACCCCCATGCGGGAGCTGGCTGATCAGGAAAATGAGGAAGCCGAGGATATGTGGGGGAGCCTGGGGAATATGGTCAACCGGCTGGTGGAAATTGAGCACAACTTGACGGGATTGGCGCTGGACCCGGATGAGAACACGATCTATTGGGTGGAGATCCACCCGCAGTATCGGGAGATCAGCCTCAATGCCGCGCCGCTGCACATTGGCCGGATGATGGAAAAGCATCTCTGGTATCAAAAGCAGAGTGTGATCCTGACCTCGGCCACCCTGACGACCAACGGTGAATTTGAGTATTTGCGGCAGCGGCTGAACGCAGAGGATGCGGACGAGCTGGTGGTAGGTTCCCCCTTTGATTATGAAACCGCCGCCATGGTCTATGTGGCCACGGATGTACCGGAGCCTTCCCAGTATAACGGGCACCAGAGGGCGGTTGAAACGGCCATTTCCACAGTGGCTCGGGCTTCTGGAGGGCGGATGCTGGCGCTGTTCACCTCCTATGCCCAACTGCAGCGCACTTCCAACCGGATCTCTCCCATACTCTCCCGGGAGGATATTCAGGTCTATGAGCAGGGAGAGGGCGCATCCCCCAATATGCTCCTGGAGACCTTCCGGGAGACGGAACGGGCTGTGCTTCTGGGTACCCGCGCCTTTTGGGAGGGGGTGGATGTGCCGGGGGAGGCTCTTTCGGTGTTGATGATTGTCAAGCTGCCCTTTGATGTCCCATCCGATCCGATTGTTTCCGCCCGGTCGGAGACCTTTGAGGACCCCTTCTATCAGTATGCCCTGCCCGAAGCGATCCTGCGCTTTCGTCAGGGGTTTGGCCGATTGATCCGCACCCAGACAGACCGGGGCGTGGTGGCGATTTTGGATAAGCGGGTGCTGACCAAGCGCTATGGCCGCTTCTTTATGGAATCCCTGCCGAACTGCACCTTTAAGCAGGGTCTTCTGGCTGATCTGCCCCGGCTGACAGAGCGCTGGTTGAATATTTAGGGAGTCGGCTTCCAGCCCTTTCCGGGGGTGAGGCCCTGCTTCAGCACGGCCTGGAGGAAGGGCCCGGGGGGCATGGTCGCCAGGAAAAGCAGGTTTTCCCAGGGGGCGATCTCCTCATCCAGAAAGCGGAAGATGCGCTGGATGGGGTTTCTTTTAAACATGGCCGTGAATATGTTGGCCATCCGGCCGCCGTTGCTTTCCATCACTTCCAGCATCAGAGAATCAAAGACGGGAAAACGGCGGGGCGTGCCGGGTATGTGCTCCGGTGTGCCGTGGGCCAGGAGAGATTGGACAATGGCCCGGGAATCCTGCTGGACCCGGAGAAAGGCAAAGCCGGTGGAGGCCTTGACGCGACCGCCCTTGGTGCCGATGGTCATGTGGCGAGGCTCCGGGAAGCGTGGAAAAGGTTGATCCGTCATGGGGATCTTTCCGCTTTCGACTTCCAGCACCTGATAGCTGCTGATCTGCAGGATTTCGGCGATGTAGGATTTCAGGGCCCGGTCATAGGCTTCATCCGAAAGCAGGGCGGGAGAAAAGAGGGTGTATTCCATCAGGGCCTGGGTTTCGCTGAAGGGCAGGACGTACATGAAGCGCATGGCGCCGGCCTGGGGGGTACGGAAATCAAAGAAGGTGGCCGCCTCGGGGGTGAAGACAGGCCGCTGGGTGTTGATGATCCAACCTTTGAAGTGCTGCCAGAGCATGTGATAGGTTTCCTCCCGGGGTTCGAACTCTCCAGGAAGGTAGAGGCTGTCAAAGACCCACCCGGCCCGATACCGTTCTCCATCGAGGATCACCTCGGCGCCGTCCGCACCGCCATGCACATGGGAGACGCTGCCATAGAGAAAGTGCACATTGGGGTTCAACCGCAGTTGCGCCTGGGTGTGGCGGTAAAAATCAATCCCCCGGAGCATCTGATAGCGATAGGGATGGAGGTCAAAGGTTTGTGAAAAACCCGACCCATGAAAGTGGAGATGCTCCCAGGACCGGTGCAAGATGGGGTCATAGAGGGTGGGCTCCTGCGTCCAGAAGCACCAGGTACGATCGTTTTCGTTCTTGGGCTCCCGGTCAACGATCAGGATGCGTTTATTCTGCAAGGAGGAGCGGGTCAGGTGATAGGCCAGGCTGAGCCCGGCCATTCCGCCGCCTGCCAAAATGTAATCATAGGATTTCATGGTGGGTTGTTGGATCCCTTTCCTTGGGCGAGGCCCAGCCTGTGCGTCTGGAGGAAAAGGTCAGGGCCGCAGCGCGCCATTTTCAACCCCCGCGTCAATCAGTTTTTCGGCCAGATCCCACAACTTTTCCGATCCGTCCTCGATGATGCCCAGGACCGCCCGGACCTGCTGGCGCGAGATATTGCGGGGCTTCCAGGAGTAGCCGCTGTTGTGGTGGTTGCTGAGGAGGGGGATAAAGCGGTCAATGGATTTGGCGAATTTGGCCTCGGGGGTTTCCCGGGCTTCGAATTCTTCCCAGAGAGCCCGCAGGGCTTTCCCCTGGGCTGGGGGCAATCGCCCAAAGACTGTTTCAGCGGCAGCCTGCTCCCTGGCTTCCTGCAGGGCAGCCGCTGCTTCGTCGTAGATGTAGGTGTCCCCAGCTTCAATTTCGATGAGATCGTGGATTAACAGCATTTGCACTGCCTTGTTCGTATCCACGGGAAAATTGGCGTAGGGTGCGAGGAGCAGGGCAGCCAGGGCGGCGTGCCAGGAGTGTTCGGCTGTGTTTTCCGGCCGGGAGCCATCATTCAGCCCGTTCTGCCGAATGATTTTTTTCAGGTTATCAATGTAGGTGATGAAATCAATGATTTCTTCAAACGGGGTGGATTGTGTCATGGCGGATTGCGGGGCTAGAGGTTCTTGTCTTCGAGGGGGGGGACATAATTGCCAGGACCGCAGAAACCCTCGCTGGAGCGGATTTCCCGTTCCAGGAAGTAGTTCAAGAGGATGCGCAGGAGTACGATGGCCAGGAGGATGATGATTTCCTCTGTGCTGGGCGAGACGGCGAGGCGGAGGATGTCGCTGCCCATGGCGAACTCGAGGCCCAGGTTGAGCATGTGACCGAGGCGCAGCCGGATTCGTTCGGTGTAGTCAATCTGGCGGTTGAGAGGGTCAAAGAGGTGCCGGATATAGCTGATGATGGCCCGGAGAATCGCCGTTCCGATGACGATGCCGGCAGCGGCTTCCGCGCCGATGATGATGAATCCTGCGATGGTTGTCAACCATTCTTCCTGGGGGATAATCGGCACTAATTCCAGTGTGGGTTGTGTGGCCACGATGGAAAGAAGAGCCACCAGCCCACCGATCAATGCCACCGGCAGGATATAATTCATCCAGTGCTCTTTGCGGTTTGAAGATTGGGGGATTTCGTCTGACATTGTTTACCTCTCATGCTTGGCCAAAAACCATTAATTCTGTCCACTATAGTTTACCATGCCGGGGGCCATCGGTCATTCCGTAATTGGTTATTGAGGCGCCTTTGCGGGTTCTTCCCTGGCAATTCCGGCTGGCCAGGAGGGGAAACCCCTGGGGTGATGTTCATCCGGTAGACTTAAAATGTTCGTGAGCCAATTGATTTATAGAATGAGAGGACAGCTATGGTGACAAAGACAATTCGGCCCGGGTTTTTTGCTTTGTGGGGACTGGCCCTGCTATTATTGACGGCCTGCGGGGCTATCCCGCCGACCCAACCGATGGAGACCCCCGGCCCCTCTGAAACGCCTGTGCCGACCCGCACACCCCAACAAGCCCTAACCCTGGAGGAATCCGCCCAGAGGGTCATCCAGGCCCTGGCGGACCGGGATATGACAACCCTTGCTCAAACCGTTCATCCCGATCAAGGCGTTCGGTTTTCACCCTACACCTATGTCCGGGAGGAACACCTTGTCTTTATGCCCGGAGAACTGCCCGGATTATTTGATTCGGACGAGGTGTATTCATGGGGTGATTATGATGGCACTGGAGAACCAATTGAGTTGACGTTTTCGCAATATTATGATGAGTTTGTTTATTCAGCCGATTTTGCCAACCCGGAACAGATAGGTTATGATCGGGAAATCGGCATGAGCAGCATGATCAATAACATCCACGATTTTTATCCCGAAGCGGAATTTGTGGAATATCACTTCAGCGGGTTTGATCCGCAATACGCAGGGATGGATTGGGAAAGTTTGCGGTTGGTGTTCCTCCAGGAAGGGGAGATGTGGTATCTGGTGGGCATTGTTCATGATGAATGGACGATCTGAGGGGGTGGAAAAAAAAGAAAAGGTGCGGGTCATTTGACCCGCACCTTTGGGCAACAGGGTTTGAAAAAGGTTACTCGAATTCGGTCCAGTAGTTGGGGGCAACCCAGACTTTGATGGAGTCCACCGTGCGGTCGTCGGAGTAATCAACCCAGACATTGATCTCTGCTGAGGCTCCGGCGGCGACGGGTTCTTCGGTCCAGTCGCTTCCGCCGCCGATGATTTTGCCTTCAGCGTCGTAGAGCAGGACGTAGACGTCAACTTCCGAAACGGACTTGCTGTAGTTGTTGGTGAAGGTGACCAGGACTTCGTCGTTATAATCGCCGGTCAGCACTGCATCATCAACAACGAAGGGGTTTTCCATCAGTTCGTACCCATCTTCATAGTCGCCGGGCAGAACCAGGATGTCATACTGGGTGGTCACCGCGCCGTCAGGCGGGGAGAAGACCCAGGGGGAGAGGCCCAGGGAATCGCCAGGCAGGAGGATGTCAATGTAGTCGCTTCCAACAGTGGTTACATTGCCGTCCGCATCATAGAAGGTGGCATAGAGGATTGAGTCGCTCAGGACGGTGTCCGTGTTGTTTTGGACCACCGCGCCGCCCTGGATGTCGCCCCATTCGCCCTCGTAGAAGTAGTCGTCGAGGATCGAAATCTCGCTCCAGAATTCTGACCCTTCGTAGTAGACGGTCAGGTAGGAGAAGGTGGGGAAGACTTCCACAGAGGCAACCTCGCCAAAGGAGTCGATGTAGGTGGCGAAGCCCATGTAGTCTTCACCGGGCACGAAGTCAATGTAGGTGTAGCCGCCACCGATGATTTCGTCGGCAGCATCGTAGCAGATCACGTTGACGCGGATGTCGGTGTAGGTGTCGGTGTTGACATTGGTGATCTTGCCGGTGACCATGGGGAAGCCGCCGTTCTCCCAGTAGGTGACGCCTTCGGACCCAAAGGGGTTGGTGAAGCCGTCCGGAGCGAAGGTGCTTTCATGTTCCCAATCCACGGAGGCGGAGCTGACCGTGACGCCCTCGTCCAGATAGAAGTTGAAGGCGATACCGAAGGTCTGGTTGGGGAAGATCCAGCGGATGGAGGAGCTGTCGCTTTCAATTTCCTCATCGTTGGCATCCCAGAGATAGACGGTGTATTCCATGTCCTCAAAGACCTGATCGGTGGGGTTTTCGAAGAAAAAGGCCACGAAGACGGTGTCTTCTTCCTGGAGCCAGAGGCTTTTTTCCAGCATGACCAGATCATCGCCGCCGGCATCCCCGGCAGGTTGTTCTTCTGTGGCTTCTTCCGTGGGTTCCTCGGTGGCCTCTTCCGTGGGTTCTTCGGTGGGGGTGGCTGTCGGATCCGGCTGGCTGCCCAAGCAGGCCAGGCCGACCAGCAGGGGGAAGATCACGAACAGCACAATCAACAAACGTTTCTTAAGCATTGCATTCTCCTTCTAAAGAATTTAGTTTTGTCAAACGAACAGGCGTTGCTGATAATTGGATTGAAACCAAATTATCTCCTTTCTTGACAGGTTGGTTTTATCGTGGTTAACCCTGTTATTATATTATACACCAGTAATAAAACTGCAACCTGAGAAAATCAGGGGTATTTAGAAGGTTGAGCTGATCCTTGATTTTTAACGAGTAGGTTTAGTGAGGTTAAAAATTCAGATAGGGCAGGTGGGAGTCGAACCCACACGATATTGCTATCGACGGATTTTAAGTCCGTTGCGTCTGCCATTCCGCCACTGCCCCGATTTTTAACGTCATTATTTTACCATTTTATCTGAGGTTGTGAAGCATGCGCAAGGGAGGAAAAACCAGTGTAATTCTTTGCTTATGAAGCATCAATGAATTCTATTCATTAAACTCCCAGAACAATCTTCGCTTATAATTTATATAACACCATGACAAGGAGAAAGTTTTGATGGAAAAGTCGGAGAAACGTCCCCTGTACCTGAACTCACAGGCCTCCCTTGTGGCGCGGTCTGAGGATCTGATCGCTCGGATGACCCTGGCGGAGAAGGTTTCCCAGTTGATGGATGATTCGGTCGGGGTCGAGCGCCTGGGAATTCCCCCCTATCATTGGTGGAATGAGGCCCTGCACGGTGTGGCCCGGGCGGGGATCGCCACGGTCTTTCCCCAGGCTATCGGCATTGCGGCCACCTGGAACGAGGATCTGGTGCAGCGCATGGCCTCCGCCATTTCAGATGAGGGTCGGGCTAAGCACCACGAGGCCCTGCGGCAGGGGGTGCACGGCATCTATACCGGCCTCACCTTCTGGTCGCCGAATATCAACATCTTCCGGGATCCCCGCTGGGGCCGGGGTCAGGAGACCTACGGCGAAGACCCCTACCTGACGGCCCGGATTGGCATCCAGTTTGTGCGGGGGCTGCAGGGCGATGATCCCGACTATCTGAAGACTGCCGCCTGCGCCAAGCATTTTGCCGTGCACAGCGGTCCTGAGGCCGACCGGCACCATTTTAATGCCGAGGCCAGCCCACGGGATATGGCCATGACTTATCTGCCTGCCTTTGAAGCCCTGGTACGGGAGGCCGGGGTGGCCGGGGTGATGGGGGCCTACAATCGCACCAATGGGGAGGCCTGCTGCGCCAGCACCACCCTGCTGGGGGAGATCCTCAGGGATGCGTGGGGCTTTGAGGGGTATGTTGTCTCAGACTGTGGGGCCATTCGGGATATTTATCAGCATCACCAGCTTGTGGACACGCCGGAGGAAGCCTCTGCCATGGCGGTGCTGGCCGGTTGTGACCTGAACTGCGGCTGCACCTATGAAAGCCTGATGGCCGCGGTGGGCAATGGTCTGCTCTCGGAGAAGGACATTGACCGGGCCCTGCGGAGCCTGCTGCGCATCCGCTTTCGGTTGGGGATGTTTGATCCTCCCGAGCAGGTGCCCTATGCCCAGATCCCCCCGGAAGCCAACCATTCTCCAGCCAACCAAGCCCTGGCCCTGGAGGTGGCGCGGCAGTCGTTGGTGCTGTTGAAAAATGAAGGAGGGTGCCTGCCCCTGGAGAAAACCCTGGGATCCCTCGCTGTGATCGGTCCAAACGCGGACGATTCCCTGGTCCTGCGAGGCAATTATTATGGCACCCCGGCTGAATCCCTCTCCGTGCTGGAAGGAATAAAGGGGTTGGTCTCTCCGGAGACCACTGTCCGCCACGCCCGGGGCTGTGGGATCGTTGATCCTGGCCGGGATGGTTTTGCCGAGGCTGTGGCCATTGCCAGGGAGTCTGAGGCGGCGGTGCTGGTGATGGGCCTTTCCCAACAGATGGAGGGTGAGGAGGGCCAGGAAGAAGGCAATCCACCCGGGGTTCTGAGCCGGGGCGATCGCACTGAGATCGGACTGCCCGGGGAGCAGGAAGCCCTCCTGAAGGCGGTGGTGGAGACCGGGACCCCCGTGGCGCTGGTGCTGCTCAACGGCAGCGCGCTGGCGGTGACCTGGGCTGATGCGCATGTTCCGGCCATCCTGGAGGCCTGGTATCCCGGTGAGGCCGGGGGACGGGCTGTGGCCGAGGTCTTGTTCGGGGATTACAATCCGGGCGGTAGACTGCCGGTCACCTTTTATCGCTCGGTAGATCAGCTCCCCCCCTTTGCGGATTACCGCATGGCGGGCCGGACGTACCGGTATTTTGATGGGGAGGTGCTTTATCCCTTTGGCCATGGTCTCAGCTATACCCGTTTTGCTTATTCGGACCTGGTCCTGGACCATGATCGTCTGCGCGGCCCGGAGGCCCTGACAGTATCCTGTCGGGTGGAGAACATTGGCGACCGCATGGGGGATGAGGTGGTGCAGGTGTATCTGCGAGATGAGGAAGCATCCCTGCCCGTCCCGCGTCACAGCCTGGTGGGTTTCAAGCGCATTCGGCTGGCAGCCGGGGCATCTGCAACACTGCACTTCACCCTTCAGCCCCGGCAGTTTGCCCTGGCGGACGCGGAGGGACGCTGGGTGATTGAACCGGGTCGGTTCCTCCTGACCGTCGGCGGAGGGCAACCAGGAACACCGGGCACCCTTGAAAAGGGGATTGACATGGTTGGCGACGTCGAGGTTCTGGAAGACTGAACCCGGTTTGGTTGGATGGGAGTCTTACAGGCTCCGGTTTCATTATCGGGGCCGAGTTGATTGGACAGAGAGTTTATGACATTATCTTTAACCGTTTGGAACTGGCTGCTGGCTTTGCTTCCGGTGCTGGTGGTCGTGGTCTTAATGCTTGTTTTCCGCTGGGGCGGCAGCCGAGCCGGGGGGCTGGGCTGGTTCACTGCTGTGGCGGTGTCCGTGCTGGCCTTCGGGGCGGGTTTTGAGCTGCTGGCGTATGCTCAGGTGAAGGCCGTCCTGCTCAGCCTGGATGTACTCTTCATCATCTGGACGGCTTTGCTGCTGTTCAATATCGCCCGGGAGGCTGGGGCCATCACCATGATCGGCCAGGCCCTGCCGGGTCTGACCGGTGATCCGGTGATGCAGTCCCTCCTGATTGGCTGGCTGATGGTGTCTTTCCTGCAGGGAATGGGCGGCTTTGGTGTGCCGGTGGCGGTGTGCGCGCCGCTGTTGGTTGGATTGGGATATACGCCCATTCAGGCTGTGGCCATGGCGGCCATTGGTCACGGTTGGGCAGTCACCTTCGGGTCCCTGGCATCATCCTTTCAAACCCTGATGGCCGTGACAGGACTGCCCGGGGGGACATTGGCGCCTTTCTCCGCCCTGCTGCTGGGGATCGCCGCATTTCCAAGCGGCCTGCTGGTGGCGCTGATCGGGAATGGCTGGAAGGGGCTCAAACGCGCGCTGGGGCCGGTCCTGGTGATCTCGGCTGTGATGGGCACGGTGCAGTATCTCCTGGCCACGGGGGGGCTGTGGACCCTGGGCGCAACCGGCGCGGGGATTGCCGGGTTGGTGGTGGGTTTTGTGCTGGTGCGGCTGACGAAAACCCGGGCCGAACCGGATGCCACACCGGAGGTTGGCCGGGAAACTGAGGAGGGGAAATCCCTGTGGTTGTCCCTGATTGCCTATGGGCTGCTGGTGGTGCTGGCTTTTTCGATCAATTTGATCACCCCGGTGGACACCTTCCTGGGCCGGGTGGCCCTGACTCTCCAGTTTCCTGCCCTGGAAACCCGCTTCGGCTGGGTGACCCCAGCCGGGCCAGGCCGGGTGATCAACCTTTTCGGTCATCCCGGCGCGATTTTGCTGTATACCTGTGTGATCTCCTTTATTATTTACCGGGTCATCGGTTATATTCAGCCGGGCGCGCTGCGGGGGATCCTGATACGGGTTGTGAAGGGCGGGGTCAACTCCAGCCTGGGGATCCTGGCCATGGTGGCCCTGGCTTCCGTGATGCTCCACAGCGGGATGACATTCCTGCTGGCGCAGGGCCTCAGCGAAAGCTTCAACCGTGCGCTCTATCCGGCGGTGGCGCCCTTCATCGGCGCGCTGGGCGCTTTCATCACGGGCAGCAACAACAACGCCAATGTGCTCTTTGCCGCCCTGCAGCAAAATGCAGCCCAACTTCTTGATCTCTCGGTGCCCCTGATTCTGGCTGCCCAGACGGCGGGGGGAGCTCTGGGGAGTGTTCTGGCCCCGGCCAAGGTGATTGTGGGATGCAGCACCGTGGGCCTGGCCGGCGAGGAAGGCGCGGTGATGCGACGGCTCCTGGGATATGGGGCCGTGACGGTCGGCACGGTGGCTCTGGCAGCCTTTATCATCAGTTTGTTGCTATAGGAGGCGTGGTATATGACCAACCAACCCCGACCCTTTTCGAAAGCGGCCCTGCGAATCGTATTGCTGGCTTTGCTGGTCTTGCTTCCCTTTGGGATCTATGTCGCCCTGCAGGAGAGCGACCAAACTCTTGCCCTGGCACTTGGGGGCATGGTTGTCCTGTGCATGGCCGTGTTGGTGTGGATGGGATGATGCGCGACAAGAAGGGCGCCCACAGCCCCAAGCCGTCCGGGCTGCGACGGCTTCTGTTTGCCGTCAGCCTGATTTTTCTGGCCTTTGGGCTGTTTTTTTTGGGCTGGGCCATGTGGCCCCCGGGGCGGGACGCAGTCCAGATTGCCATTCCGGCCGGGGTTCTGCCAGGCGCGCCCTCGGGAACCACCTACGCCAGCCTGGCGGATATGCGATTGACCGTCGCCTGGCCTCGCTGGGTTCGCCTGGGGCAGACGGGGGAGATTCGCGTCACTCTGACAGAGGCGCAGCTTCCTGATGCCGTTGCGGAAGGCCCGGCTTGGTTTCAGACCGTGGTGGTGGAACCGATGGTGTTCGGTCTGGCCCTGGATCCCCCGGGTTTGGTCCAGGCCAATCTGGCTGAAGGGCAGACCCTGGACCTGACCTGGCAGGCTTCTCCCCTGGAAGCCGGAACATATCCCGGAAAGGTGATAGTCGCCTTCGGATTTTATGATCAGACAGCCGGGGCACTGGTGGAGGTTCCGGTGGCTGTGGTGGATATTTCGGTGCGGGCGGCGACTCTCTTTGGGTTGGAAGCCAGGCTGGCTGTGTGGTTTGGGATGGTGGGCCTGGTGCTGTGGGGCGCGCTGTTTGTGTTGGGACAGACGGTGGGGAGAGGCCAGAGGGGTGCACAGACGTTGTGAGGGATGCGGGCAGGGTTCGAGAAAGGGCCGGACCTCATATGGTTTGCCCTGGGTTTGTTGACTGGATTTTCCCTCCCAAGTAGAATTTACCTAACATGATTGAAGAAAAACCAAATCCCAAGAAGAGCTCCGGACGAGAAATGAAGCTTCTGGCCTCGATTTCCTTTCAGGCGGGCTGCTTGACGGTGGTGGCGGCCGGGCTGGCCCTGGTGGGCGGCTTGTGGTTGGATGCCCGTTTTGGGACGGTTCCCCGATGGACGTTGATTTTCGTTTTGGGCAGCGTCCCGATCACCCTGGGGGTGATTTTCTGGTTGACGCGCCGGGCGGTTCGCTCTGTAAAAACGAAGGCCTCTCACTCCGATGTGATGGAGAATGATGAGGACTGACCCGGATCTATCGCGATCTTGCAATCACCTGATCCTGTAACCCCCATACGATTATGGTTGGGAAAAACTCTTTGACTTTCTGATGCCGGGGGATGAAGTCACGATCAGACGCTGACACGAGCATGGCAAAGCAGCATTGGATTGATCTTGCGGCCGGGGCTGTCTTTGGTTTGGATTTTTCAACAGATGGTGGGAAGTTGGGGGTTGCTTCTTGGTGAAATGGGTGGGAAATGCGGGTGTGGCGCTTTCCGGACTACGCCTTGAAGTTGGGATCTCAAATATTGCCTGGGCTAGTGCATACGGATTTAATTTCTTCGCATGGTGCAAGGCGGGTAGGTATACTTAAGCTAAACAGATATCGGAAGGTTGCAGTGTATGCATGCGTACGTCATATTAAACCCCGTGGCCGGTCAGGACGGCCCAGAGCAGGTTCGGCGTGTATTGGAACAACCGAAAAAAGAAGGACGTTGGACCTATGCGCTTTATGAAACAACCGGCGAAGAAGACCTGAAAACAATCGTCCAGGACGCTTTGGAAAAAGATTATGACCTGATTGTTGCCGCCGGAGGCGACGGCACCGTCTCAGGGGTGGCGGATGGGATGGCCGGGTCTGATCTGGCTTTGGGCATACTTCCGGCCGGCACGGTCAACTCTCTGGCGGCGGCGTTGGATATCCCGGAGGATTATGAGAAGGCTGTTGATTTGATTCTGTCGGACCACAGCGTCCGGGCCGTGGACAGCATCCATGATGGACAGCGACACTATCTTATCAACGTCAGCATGGGGGTCACCGCGCAGTCAATGAAGAAGACTGACCGGGAGGAAAAAAACCGCCTCGGTTGGTGGGCCTATTTCCGGACAGGCATTAAGAAAATCCTGGGTTTGGAACCGAATTATTTCACCTTTACCTTTGCAGATCAGGAAGAACGATTCCTGGCGGCTGAGGTGATCTTGTTCAATTCAGACGATCTGGGGGTTATTGATGAGGATATTGGTGCAAATGTTGAAATTGATGATGGGGTTTTGAACCTCTATGCCGTTCGGTCCCGGACCCTGATTGATCTGGTCAGCATCCTGTGGCGCACACTGTTCAGGCGGCCGAAGAACGACCCGCATGTCCGCTATTGGAAGGTCACGGACAAGGTCCAAATCGCTGCCGATCGTGGTCTCTCCTATCAGGGTGATGGGGACATCAAAGGGGATCTTCCTGCGCATTTTTCTGTAAAAAAAGGATCCGTTCGGATCATTGTCCCGAAGACCGCCGACTGAGCTTTGATCAGGAACTCGGAACCTGATGCGCGAAGGCCCTGCACATTTCGTTTTGGGCATCATTGTATCTTATCATCATTGATCACAATGCCTCTGCAGGCATATAATCGTCCCCCATGGTTAAGGTTTTCTTTCGTTGAAGCCTTCTGTTATAATGGCCGTCATGCTTAAACGACTGCCTGATGAGATGCGCGCCTATCCAGGCCAGTTCTGGTTGATGTTCTCCGGGATGGTGCTGTCCACCCTGGGGGCCACGATGATCTGGCCTTTCCTGATGATTTATGCGAGTGAGACGCTTTCCCTGCCCCTGGTGGCGGTGGCCAGTCTGATGACGATCAACGCTGGCACAGGGTTGCTTTCCTCCGTGGCCGCCGGTCCGGTGGCGGACCGGTTGGGACGGAAGGGGGTGATGGTGGTGGGGTTGATCGGAAATGGGTTGTGTTATTTTCTGCTCAGCAGAGCGGGGAGTTATGCCGGTTTTGCGCTGATTTTGGGGGCCAGCGGGATCTTCTCACCCCTCTACCGGGTGGGGAGCGACGCCATGCTGGCGGATCTTTTCCCCATGGGAAAACGGGCGGATGCCTTTGCCCTGATCCGCATGGCCCGCAATATCGGTGTGGCGACCGGTCCGGCCATCGGGGGATTTGTTCTGGCCATATCCTATGCGATTGGCCTCTATGGCGCGGCAGCCGGTTTGATCCTTTACGGCCTGATGCTGCTGTTTTTTGCCCGGGAAACCTTGCCTCCGGAGGCGGCTGCCCAGGCAGGCACCCTGGGGGGACAGCTTCAGGGCTATTGGCAGGCCCTGCAGGATCGGACGTTTATGGGGTTGGTGGGGGGCTTCACGCTGGTGCAGATGACGGCGGCCCTGATCTGGATCCTGCTCTCGGTCTATGTCAAGACACAATACGGCATTGGCGAAGGGTTGTACGGATGGCTGCCCACCACCAATGCCCTGATGGTGGTCTTTCTGCAGGTGCTGGTCACCCGCAGCACCCGGACTTTCCCGGCCCGGTCTGTACTGCGCTGGGGGACAATTTTCTATGTTGCTGCGCCTCTTCTGGTGGCTCTGGCGGAGGGTTTCTGGGGGTTTTGGGTGGCGATGGTGGTCCTGACTCTGGGAGAACTGGCAGTGGTGCCCCGGGCCAGCGCTCTGGCCGCCAACCTGGCCCCAGTGGACAAACGGGGACGGTATCTGAGCCTATACGGGCTGACCTGGAATCTGGCCTCCGGAATCAGCCCCGTGGTGGGAGGATTCCTGAGCGACGCGCTTGGACCCAAAGCCCCCTGGCTGGGGGGCATGGTCACCGGATTTCTGGCTGTGAGCGCTTTCTGGGCCCTGAGCAGGCAGGCCGGGAAGGATGCGTCGGGGGATTTTTAAGCTTCAGGCCCTTGACAAAAAAAGGACCTCTTTGTAAGATTAAAATAGAACATTCGTTCTATTTATCGGGGTGTTGCGGTGGTTTGGGTGCAGGGCTATGAACAGAATGCCATAAAACTGCCAACTGAGGAGGTCTTTTGACGATGACAAGGGTATTGATTTTTAAGGAACCAGGTGCCTTTGGTGTGCTGGAGGTGGAAGCGCCAGCGAAAAGGATTGTCTCCGCCATCAACCGCGGGCGCTGGGAATCCTATATCCCGGATGCAGAGGGGCCGATGTTTGCCCGTCAGCAAGGCGATGTGGTGGTGGTGACCCGGTCTGCCCCGCCGCCGGCCGAAAACCTGCCCCAGCTCAGCCGACGGGAGCATCAGGTTCTGGTGCTTTTGGGAGAAGGTCTGACCACAGCACAGATTGCCCTGCGTTTGGGCTTGCGTCCGCGCACCATCCGCGGCTATGTGGCCAATATGAAAGCCCGGCTTGAGGCCCATAATATCCAGCAGCTTGTGGCCCGGGCCGTGGCGTTGGGCCTGTTCCGCCCGGAGCTGTGATTTTCCCTGACAACCTGTGGGCTTGGCCATTAACCAAAAAAGAAGCTGTCCTGCAGAATAAGGACAGCTTCATTCTTTTTTATGCTCTCAGTAAAAACCGGCTGAATTACTCCTCGATGATGATCGCTACTTCGGGGCACTCTTCAGCGGATTGCCGGACAGCTTCTTCGTATTCTTCCGGGACGGGGTCTACAAGAACTTCCGCGAAGGGTTCGTTGGCCAGGCTGAAAACCTCAGGGGCCAGACCTTCGCAAATGCCGCAACCCAGGCACAGATCTTCATCAACAATAACCTTCATCAGACATCCTCCTAAAATAGATTTGAAAATCAATTGTTTGTTTACCGAGTGATTGAACACCGGATTGGTGCTATCATTCGGTCGCAGTGTTGCTCACTTGGACGTTATCCAGCGGAATTATACCATAAGCGGATTGGACTGGGGGAGGAATTAATTTGAAAGCGCCACGGTGCTTGCACCTCAGTCATTCCTGATCTTCATCCCTGGTCTTCATCCGTCAGAGGCTTGATTTCTGACCCCTCCTGCGTTCCTTTCTTTGAACACTCGGAGGAAGAAGGCCTGAAAATGCAGCGCCGCCCGGGCCTCCTGCCCTTTGCACTGCGCTGATGGGGTCGGAAGCCCCTCAGCTTGCGGGACGATGGGTCGCTCCGATCCGCCGGGGTCTGAGGCCATGTGAAAACCGCCCCCGGACCGGGGGCGGTTTTTGGCTGTGTTGTTTTGGTGATTAGGGTTCCACTTTTCCATCAAAGGTTTCCGTGACGATTTCCCCATCCACTTTCACGGGGACATCGTCGCCGTCCGGGAATTCAAAGACGCCTTCCTCACCGGCATCCACATGGAGCATGGCGTGCAGGAGAGTGGTGATTCCTTCCGGATCCACCTGAATGACGACTTCTGTGCTGACGCCTTCCGGCACTTCAATGTAGCCGATCACGGGGCCGGGCTGGCCGTCCGCGTCTGCATGGATGACGACCCAGCCGGGTTGATCCATGACGACTTTGTCAATGGTGATGGTGCCATCTTCTAGGGGTTGGCGGGGGGTTGTCAGCATGGGGACCGTTTCAGCGGGTTCATCCGGGGCTTTGCCCTGGAAGGTTTCCGTGACGACCTCACCGTTAATTTCCATGGGGGTGTCGGGGCCGTCCGGGAATTCAAAGATGCCTTCTTCGCCGGCATCCACATGGAGCATGGCATAGAGGGTCTCTGTCAGGTCCTCTGGCGCCACCTGGACGATCACTTCATTGCTGATCCCATCCGGGACTTCGGTATAGCCGATCACGGGGCCGGGTTGACCATCCGCGTCGGCATGAATGACGATCCATCCGGGGCCGTCGCTGTAGACCTGTTGGATGACGATGGTGCCGTCTTCGAGGGGTTGGCGCGGCGTGGTGATGGCGGGAACATCTGCTGCTTCTCCTTCCAGGGGCTTTCCGGTAAAGCTGATCATCACAACCTCACCATTAATTTCCACGGGGGCGTCGTCGCCGTCCGGGAATTCAAAGGTGCCTTCTTCGCCAGCGTCGGTGTGCAGCATGGCGTAGAGGGTTTCAGTGACTTTTTCCGGGATGACAGTGATCTGAACCTGGTTGCTGACGCCATCGGGCACTTCTTTATACCCGATGACCTCGCCAGGCTGACCGTTATCATCGGCGTGAATGACGATCCATCCGGGGCCTTCGCTGTAGACCTGCTCCACGGTGACCGCGCCGCCTTCGAGTTCCTGACGGGCGACAGTGATGGCGGGGACCTGTACGTCTTCGGTCTCTTCCATCTCCTCCGTCTCTTCTGTCTCCTCGGCTTCCTCGGTCATTTCCGGGGCTTCCGTTTGTTCGGTGGGGGTGGTTTGGGGCTGGCAGGCTGAGATTGCCAGAACAACTATCAAAATCAGGCTGAAAATAGGGAATAGTTTCTTCAGTTTCTTCATATCTTGCCTCCTTTATTTTAAGCTTAGGGATCACTATTAATATTGTGTAAAAATACTTACCTTCTGGATGGAATACATGGAGATCACCGTTCGCGCGTCCGCATGATGGTTTGGAATTCGTTTGGAAAGGGCGTTTTTCGCGGATGAAAACTCATTTATAATTGGTCTGTGAGAGAAATTTCCGGTTTTTTTAGAATTTGGTGCTGTTATGGAATTATTGAAGACGTTGAACAACATCAACACAATGATCGAAGCCACCCTTGTCATTGAGCTGACGGATGAGGATTTTGCCGATGGCCGGGAGGAAATTGAGCACATTTATTTTCATGAGGCCTGCCATGCGGCCATCAGCCATTGTGTGCCCTGGATCCATACGTTGGATGAGGAGGAGCATACAGCGGTGGATGAGATCATGGCCCGGTTTCTGGAACTGGAGATCGGGCAATCCTTTGGCATGCCGGTGCACACATCCCAGGAGCATGTGGATGAACTGCGTCTGTATCCGGTCCATATCACCCTGGGTGGATTTGACCATTTGCTGGGCGTCTGGCAGGAATATTTCTGGCCCAATAAGGACCTGGCCGGCATGGCCACGTATGTGCTGACGTATATCCGCCACCGCCGGGTGATCTACCATATTCTGCCCAGAGGGGATTGGCGAGAGGCGGAAGAAGCCGGGGTATATGCGCCGGAGAGCCTCGAAACCGAGGGATTTATCCACTGCTCAAAGGTTGATCAGGTTCTCTCCACCGCGAACCGTTATTTCCGGGATCAGGAGGACCTGTTTCTGCTCTGCATTGCTTCAGAGAAGGTGCGCGCGGAAATCCGCTATGAGGATCTGACTGGTTCGGGCGTGCTCTACCCGCATATTTATGGCCCCCTGACTCTGGAAGCGGTGGTGAATGTGTCCCGGCTGGACAAGGATTGGCGGGGGAAATTTGTTCTGCCGGCGGGCCTGTCCGCCCTGGATGGATCTGACTGAGCTCCTGGAAATCAAGAGCCTGGCGGAGGTCCCTCCTGGCTGCCGGAGCGATCAGCCGCTGCCAGGGCCTGAAGATGGTCATAGAGCTGACGCTGAACGCCGAGGGCAGATTGATAGAGCGTTTCAGCGCCGGGTATTTTTTTCGCTTCCTTTAGCAGGCGCACATCCGCACACACAAGCTGGTAGTCCGCCCTGGCAGCCTCGGCGTCCGGGTTGAAGGGGGGGTGAATATGACGGGCTTTCAGACGGTTTTCCAGGCTCTGGCGTTCCAGATGGGCCCAGTGGTCATACAGGGTCCGGTAGCGGTCGTTCAGCTCCCGGTAGGCAGCCTGAACTTCGGGGGATTGGGGGCGTCTCTGCAAATTCTGCATGTCTTTCTGGAAGGTTTTCATCTGTCCGCGCACGGCGTTCAGATTTGTGCTGAAGGGTCTGGCGATGCTGAAAGCCATCAGGCTGGTGCGCAGGAGTTTGAGGGCATCTCTGAAGCGAATCTGTTCCCCCAGGGTCTGGTGGGTTCTGCTCAGTTTCCTTTCACTGCGCGTGAGTTTTCTTATTTCCCGTTTGAGTTTCTTTGAGGGGGTGGGGGAGGCGGAAAGCCATTTGATGGTAGATTGTGTGGCAGAAAGGTGCTGGGAGACTTTCTGATAGTCCTCGCCAGGATTCGCCGTTGGGTTCAAACCGCCCCAGCTCTGCCGGTGCACTTCCCGGTACCAGTGTTCGTGAAGCCGTCCGAAGAGGGCTTCCAGCTCCGACTGCAGTTTGGCCGTGATGGGGTTTTGCGCTCCCTGGGCAAGGCGGGCCTGGTCTTTCTGGATCTGATGAAGTTGTTTGAGGAGTGTGTTCAGATCTTGGCTGAAGGGCTTTTTGATGGAAAAGGCGGGGAGCTTTTTTCGAGTCTGGTCAGCCTGCAAATCCAGAAGATACTGTTGATATTGCTTCTTTTCAGCGATGAGGGTTTGGAGAATCTGCTGATTGTGCGGGGTGGGGGGACAGAGCTTCATCACCTTGATGGAGTGGGAGAGCATGTTGGTTTGGGTTTTTAGGGCCCGCTGGTTGGTTTCGATGGGGCCGCCTTCCAGCACATCCATTTGCATCTGCAGGTGGCGGACTTCCTCCCATTGGGTCCACTCTTGAAAATGGAGGTCCCGCAGTTGTTTGGCTGCTGCGGGGGTCATCTGTCCCCTGGTGAGGGCGCGCTGTTCCGCCAGGGTGGAATTCAGGGATTGCTGGGCATTCCCCAGGGCCTGAGTCAATTGGAGCCGTTTCAGCTCGATGGTGGTAATCTGGGCCCCTTCCCGGATGGCATCCTGGGTGAAGCGGCTGCTCTGGTGGATGGCATCGCTGATCTGGTCGGCTGCCTTGAGGGCATAGTATCCTTCCCCCCGCTCGAGATACAGATGGCTGCCGCAGTTGGCGCAATTCAATTGTTCGGCGTCTTCGGGGACGGAGATGGGGGCGCCGCAGGATGCACAGTTCAGTTTGATGACCTTCATGGAAACCTCCAGGCTTGATGGCTGTGAGGAAATTATAGCGAATTTACCAGCTAAAAATCAAATGAGAAGCCGCTGTTGGTGAGGTCGGGCCGGGTGGAAGCATTTCGTTTTTTCGCAAACCTGGACAATGCCGGAGAGAAAGGGTGCGGCTCGAGTATAATCAAGGCGATGACCACGGCTGATGGGAAATGCTATGCGTCCTTCTCACATTGAATCCTGGGCACTGGAAATCGTGGATCTTGTCCGAAGCGGGACTCCGGTTGAAGATTCCCGAGTTGAGCTCAAGGCCACCTGGATTGACCCTGGACGGGCAGCCCGGCGCGTTGCCGGGCATGCCAACGCCGCCCGGGGCGCTCCCATCCTTTGGTTGATTGGGGTGGACGAAAAGTATGGGGTGGTTGGGGTTGATTCGGGACAGTTTTTGCGCTGGCACCGCCAGATGTGCGCCTGTTTTGACGGCCTTGCCCCGCCGGTGACCGATTTGATCATCCCTGTGAACAATTCTTCCCTTGTGGCGCTGCTGTTTGAGACGGAAAGGGCTCCCTTTGTGGTGCAGAACCCCGTTTTTGGGAATCAGGGAGGGGGGCCGGTGCAATGGGAGGTGCCCTGGCGGGAAGGGACGGCCATCCGCTCTGCCGGCCGGAGGGAACTGCTGCGGGTGCTGACCCCCATGCAACCCCGGCCGGATTTTGAAGTGCTTTCGGGCATGCTCCAGGCCAGCCTGACCGGCGCTGAGGAGGGGGCCTTGTTTTGGCAGTTGAGCCTGAGCCTCTACAATGTCACCCTGAGCGAAGACCGCATCGTGATCCCTTTTCACAAGTGTCGGGGGTCCTTCACTATCGGGGAGCACCAGTCCTGGACGTCCTTTGATTCCTTGCTTCTGCGTCCGCCCTACCGGGTGGGTGGGTTCAGCTCCAGCTTGCAGGCCATGCTGTCCCTGACCATTCAGGGCACCCCGGAAGAGGTTTTTCTGACCGGCCCGGGAAAATTGCTGCTGGAAGCCGAAGCGCGCCGGCCCATGCTGGAGGATGTGGGGGATGCGCCCGTGCGGGTCAGCATTTCCCTGTTGCCGATTGATGCGGATTATCCGTTGAAACTAGATCTGACCCTCCAGCCAGCGCTGCCGGAAAACGGCGCGGTCTATCGCTGGGACTGGACCCCATCATGACAGAAGGAGGCCCAATTTGCCTGATGTATTGACGGAACTGCCCTACGGCCTGGCGGGGAAGGCCTATCGCAGCCCCCTGCCCTTTAGCTGGTTGTTTGACCCGCGTGGAAAGCTGTTGGATGCCTTTCTGGCAGCCGGGGTGGATACGGTTGTCATGCTGACGCCGGAGGAAGAAGCCCTGGACCTGACAGGGAAACCGCTGCGGGAAGTATACACTGCGCATGGGTTGGAGGTGATGGTTGTCCCGGTGGTGGATTTTTCGGTTCCGGAAGATGGTTTGTTCCGGGAGGCAATTCCCCGGGCTCTGGAAGCTCTCAAGCGCGGTCGGAACCTGGTAATTCATTGCCACGCCGGGATCGGGCGGACGGGCATGTTTGCGGCCTGTCTGGCCAAGGTGGTGTTTGACATGCAGGGCGGGGACGCGGTGCGTTGGGTTCGTCGGTTTGTCCCCGAGGCGGTGGAGAATCGGCGCCAGCAGCGTTTTGTGCGGGGGTTTACACTGGAAGGTACTGATACGGGGTGATCAGGGGTTAATGTCTTTTGGACTGATTCTTTCGATGACGAGGGTGCCGGAAGGCCCCATCAGATAGTCTTCAAATTCTGTAACCTTTGAAAATCGCAGATAGTCTTCTGCGCCGCTGATCTCCATGGTGTCGCCGGGGGTGATGATGGCGTTGTTGTCCCGGAGATAATAAAAAATATTGATGAAGAGATTCATGATGTCCGAGGTTTGCTCTTCCGAAGAGACAAAATAGGCCAGGTCCGGCACATCAAAAATGGCATGTCCCTTGGTGGCGATCCAGAAATTCTGTTTGTCCACGAAGAATTTGACATATCCAAACCAGAGGATGAAGGGGATCTCATCCCGGTAGGTGTGGATTTTCTCCGGGGAGAGGAAATCTCCCGGGGGGTGGGCGGTCCAGGCCATTTCGTTGACAACGGCACGGAGCTGGGGGTGTTGGAGGCTGTGGGCAACCTGGTAGAGGGCGGTCATCTGTTCGAGGGGATCGGGGTGGTCCCCCTGGTAGGCGCAGATCAGGTGGGATTTGTGCTGGCGCATGGCGACCTTGGCCGCAGGCTGCCAGTAGGAGACGTTGATGGTCCGGTCTACTGTGGATGCGGGGATGGGGCTGGGCAAGCCGATGAGTTTGCAGCGATGGCGGCCAAAAGCGACATCTCCGTAACATTGGCCCGACTCCTGCACAGTCCATTTATGATGGACATCCTCAGGGGAGAGGGCCGGGTCGCAAGCGGCAATCATCTCAGCCAGGGCCAGGTTTTCCCGGACGGGGAACTCCTCAAGGGATGAGAGCAGGATGATCCCGGGCAGGTGGACGCCTTCGGAGCGGTCGGTCATGGTGTCTCCTTCAATTTGGCAAATTGATTTCTGTCAATTATAATAATAACATAGCATTAATGTAATGAAGGTTTTACTGTTGAGGAGGTGTTTACCCTGTGAGAGAAAAAGAATTTGTTGATTCACTGGCGCTTTCAATGATTGCGGCCGGATATGACGTGAAACGGGATTGGAGAATCCCGAATTCGAAGCTTAATACCAGTATTTATGCAAAGAGGAACCGCTTCTATTTTTTTGTGTATGATATTGAATGCGACCTGCAAGGGTATCTGAACGATATTGTGAGTGTTCATCGGGCTGCGCAGCGTTATATCAATGAGCTGTATACCTTTCCGAAGGCCTTTCGGCTGGCCATTCCCACCATTGTCACGGTTGTTGTGTCCACCTGCGGATATGATGAGCAGGAATTAGATTGGATTCGCACCGAATCGGTCAGCAACTTTTTTGATTCGGTTGTGGGCGGGGAGGCAAATGCCATCTTCCTGGTGGATGCGGCCAGAAACCAGGTGCTGGATTTGAAGTGGTTGGATTTCAATGCCGCCATTCCCATCACACGCGCCCGGAATATGCTGGAGAATTTGATCAACCAGATCAGGGCCCGTTTTCGTCAATAAACCATTCGCAGAGCATCCAGGGGGTGGGGCACCTTACGCCTGCTCACTGCATGTTCTCAATCTCCAGAGTCCGATCAATTGTTCCGTCTCCGCTTTCATCAATGTGCACCTGCATGTCCCCATACCCAAAACGCCACCAATTGGTGATATCAAAATGCACCAGATCCTGGGCTCCCAGGGGGATGTCCTCTCCAAGGAAGGTCTCCACGCCGTACTTATAAATACAGGTGATTTCAACACTCAATCGGTTCTCTGTGGCAGACCGGGTGCTCAGGGTGAGCCAACCTTTGTCGCGCTGAAAGGTGAGGGTGATCTCACTGCCGGGAGGCATTGCAGCGGCAGCCACGCGCAGCTCGTAATCCATGGGGTCGTCGTCCATTCCGAAGATGATCTCCGGTTGGGCCCCTGCGCTTGTTTGATAGGTGAGGGATAATCCATCCTCCGAAACACGCAGGAGGTCCTCCTGGCCTGGGGCCAGCATCAGATTCTCAATGCCGATGTAGAAGCCCTGCCCGATCATCACCACACGGGTGGGATGTTGTTCACCCGGGGCGGCAGCCCCCTGGAGGGAAGCCTGGTAGCCCATCCGAATGGGAAGACCGTAGAGGGGGTTAATGAAATTGGGGTTTTGGGCAAATTTCAGGGGGGTGATGTCGCTTCCGGGAATTTCATTGATGAAACCGTCGCGGAGATAGCCAAGGCGTTTTCCGGAATCATTTTCGATGAGGACTCGGATGTGTCCTTCAATCCAGAGCTGGTTTTTCCAGGGTAAGGCGGTGTTCTTTGCGACGGGGTTGTTTTCTTCCGTTGGTTCACAAAAAGTGCATTCCTGAAGGCCCAATCTTGCGCTGCCGGGGGTGAGGTCCAGGTTGTTTGTGGTCGAATCTCCGCTGTAGATGATCGGGGATTTTGTTCCCGAGGGCTGCACTTCGTAGCGCCAGGAATTACTGCCCAGGTCGAAGGCGATATAGTGTTCTTCCCCGGGGAAGTTGTTGTCGTATACCCAGAGCCAAAACCGGGCCTCGCCTTTCCATTCCAGGGCATAAGGCGTCAGGGAATGACCGGCGGTCATGTCCTCCTGATAGACTCCCAGGGTGTAGGTCTCCTGAACGTTCTGGTCAAAGGCTGCGGCAAGGATCTCCAGAATGTGGTTAGGGTCGGTGCGGATGACATTGTCCGATGTTGGGGTCGTGACCTGGGTTGTGAACCAGTAGGCGATCTCCCGCTGCAGGGGCGCATTATCCTCCAGGACGAGATCGGCTGTTGCGGCTGCGCCGAAGTTGTGGGGCTCCAGCAGACCGCTGTAGAAGAACAGGCTCAGGACTGCCAGCCCTTCACAATGTCCGTGGTCCATGAGCGCGTTCATTTCCTCCATGAACTGGCGCGCAGCGGGAATGAGGATGCAGCCGGGCTCTTCATCCGGTGTGAACCGGGCGCAAGCCTGATCGCCGAACATCCGGCGGATTTCGATGGGCGTCAGGTTGGTGATTTCCGGGTTGTTATCGTAATTTGTGAAGTGAAAACCGTCGGTCTCAGGGTGGAAGCCCAGTTCGTAAAGACTGCCGCTGGAGAGCAGATCCGGCCGGAGGTTCTGGGGGCGGATGCCGCGCACTTCTTCAAGGGTGAACCGCTTATTGTGTGTTTCTTGGACAGATCGCGCAGTCCACCGGATGGATCCGAAAAGAGCCAGGGGCTGGCAGGCGGAAAGTGTCAGCGATAGAAGCAAAACTATCAGAAGGGTTGTGCGTCTTGCGGTCATGATGCGTTCCTTCCTTTAATTTTTCATGCGTAAATATTATAATACGGATAATATTTATCCTAATAACAAGATTGTTACACTTAAGATTATTTTTATATTCTTCGATGACTGTTGAAGCCCTAAATTGATTGTTCTGCGACGGCTGAAGCAGGATGGCACACAGGGCACCCTTCGCTGCCCGGCGGAGAAATTGCCTTCGATCTTGGGTAAGCTCTATACTCGGGTCCGAGGACTGTTTTCCCTGGGGATGGTAAAATGAAAAAAATGATTTTGTGAGGTGACCTGTTTATGGATGAAACGTTGACTCTCCGATTCACGCCCCAGAAGAAGGATTATATTCGTGCATCCCGTGCCCTGGCAGCCAGAACACCAGGTTTCTGGGTCATCGGCGGGGTGATCCTGCTGGTGATGGTTGCATCCGGGGCGGTGTTGCTGATTCCCAGCCTGGGCCAGCCCAGTTGGAATAATATTGCCCTGATCGCCCTTCTGGTGGGCGCGTTTTATGTGATATATTATTTTGTGTTTATCCCCCTGCAACTGGGAAAAGCCTTTAAGGATAATGCCTATCTGCAGAAGGAGCGCCAGCTTGTTTTCTCGGAGGAGGGGGTGATGATGCAGGTGGGCGACAAATCGAGCCGGCTGGTGTGGGAAAATTTCAAAAAGGTGATGGATGCCGGGGATTCTTACCTGCTGATCTATGAGGGAACGGACAAGATTTATCCCTTCATCCCCGCGAGGGCCTTTGGATCCGGGGAAATGAAGGAAGCGTTCTGCAAGATGTTGGAAGAAAAAGGGATTCCATTGGCCTGACGGCCGGATCTCACGGCTCTGACTCTATGCCCCCTGTGCCTGCGGTTCAGGGGGTTTCTGATTGCATCATGTTCCGGGCGAACCAATCGGCCGGGGGAGCGGAAAGCTGGATGGCCTGATCCGGCATGAAGGCCAGGGCGCAGCGGGCCTGATCGAGGGTTGCTGCCTTCATATCCGTGACCAGGCTGCCGTTCAGCGCGGACAGGATGTGCGGGCTGATCTGCTGGCCCCCATTGGCTTCCATTTGCTGGAGGATGCCCCTGCTCAGGAGCATCAGGCGTTCCATGTCAAGCTGATCCCTTTCGGGCATGCCGGTCGGGGAGAAGCTGGCCAATTGATGGGCGTAGGCGCCGGTGAGGATTGTCAGACCGGGATCCAGCAGCAGGTCCGTCCCGGGGACGGGGAGGGGGTAGGGTAGGTTCATCTGGACTCCGCCCAGCATGTCCGTGACAATCTGGAAGGCATTCTGGTGCAGGACCAGGTAATGGTCAGCGGTGATGTGCAGGTTTTCGAAGAGGATTTGGGCCAGGAGGGAGGCGATGATGGCTTGCTGATTGGGATCGTCGCGGTAGGTCTCGATGAGATATCCATGGGCCCGGGCCAGGGTGGTGGGCTGCGGTTGATCTTCTGGAAGGAGTTGGCTGATGACTGAGAGGTCGTCCGGCAGGGTCAGGATGGACAGGGAGGGAAGTTGATAGTCAATATAGACAAATTGCACGACCGGCGTCTTTCCGGTTTGCTCATAGATGACGAGGATGCCTTCTTCGCCCTGGGCCTGGCAGTGACCCGCCAGATCCCGGGGTGGAGGGGGTTCGGCTGTCTGGCTCCCGGTCTGGGAGAGCCTGGTCTGGAGGGCTTCTCCGGTCACGTTGATGATCAGGACAGCATTGACCCCCCAGATGAGGCCGATGGCGGCCAGGATGATCATGATAAGCTGGATCAGGCGGTTTTTCAGCAAAGGGCTCTCCCGGAGTTCTCATGAAAACAGTCTGGTTGCCCTTAACAAATAGCAAAAACCATGCCACAGCATGGTTTTTACTTTTTCGAGATGGGATGTTCAGAAAAATGTTATTTATAGTTATTCCAGATATTGAAGTACCCGTTTTTTTGTTGGATCAGAAGGTCCATCACACATTTGATATTCTCGCGATAAATTGGAAAGAGCTGCTTGTTGATTTCATCAATCCAGAGGGCATATTCGATGTGGGCCAGTTCAAAGG
>DAOTUG010000076.1:0-2828 GCA_034437335.1 Anaerolineaceae bacterium | reverse complement strand
AGGCAGTGATAACCGGCACTTCGCCTGCCCCAATATCAACCAGTGTTTCCTGAACAGAACGCGCCTGTGCGCTGGCATTAATATGCGTGATATCCACGATATGTAAAAGAACATCCGCCTCTGAAATTTCTTCCAGGGTGGCTCTGAAGGCCGCAACAAGCTCAGTGGGAAGTTTTTGAATGAAACCGACGGTGTCGGTGAAAAGAACAATTTGACCATTCGGCAATGTCACCCGCCGTGTGGTGGGATCAAGAGTGGCAAAGAGCTGATCGGCCACATAAACATCTGATTCAGCCAGACGGTTCAGCAGGGTGGATTTTCCAGCATTGGTGTAACCGACCAGCGCGACAACAGGAATCCGGGATTTTTTACGCCTGTCCCGATATCGCATGCGATGCGCCCGTACTTTTTCCAGCTCTTCTTTCAAAAACTCAATGCGCCTTGAGATCATCCGCCGGTCAACCTCCAACTGGGTCTCACCGGGACCCCGCAGCCCAACCCCCCCAGTGCTGCCTGCCCGTCCTCCACCACCGCCAGCCTGCCGGGCAAGGTGTGTCCATGCTCTTGTCAGACGGGGCAAACGATACTCATATTGCGCCAGTTCTACCTGGAGACTGCCTTCACTGGTCTGGGCGTGTTGTGCAAAAATATCCAGAATTAACGCTGTGCGATCAATCACCCGCAAATCTTCACCAAACTCTTTTTCCAGTTCCCGCTGGTGCCTGGGCGAAAGTTCATTATCAAAAATCACCATGTCCGCGTCCAACTCATTGGCCAGAATTTTCGCTTCCTCAACCTTACCAGAACCGATAAAGGTTCGAGGATTCGGATGGGTGAGATTTTGAGTCAATATTCCTAAAACCTCCACACCCGCTGTATCAGCCAACAAGGTCAGCTCTTCCAATGAATCATCAAGTGGAAGAAGTTGATCTTCCTGGTAAAGACTGACCCCAATCAATATCGCCTTCTCCTGCGGACTTTCTGTAGGATATAGTTTTGCCATAAATCTTTAAACCCTCTCTTTCATCCAGACTTGCATGCGCTCCATAGCCTCCACCAACCGCTCTTTGGGAGTCACCAAAGACACCCGAATGTATGAAGCCCCCGATTCACCATAAACCGGGCCCGGGGTGACGCTTACCCCGGTTTTTTCAAGGAGAGCTCGACAAAAGGCATAGCTGTCGTTAAAGTATTCCGGTAGCTTTGCCCAGACATACAGAGAGGCTTTTGGAATTTCCAATGAGAAACCAAGTTGGATCAGCGTCTGTACAATGACATCCCTGCGGTCCTGGTAGATTTTGTTTCGTCTGATAATCCAATCCTGATCTCCCAGCATGGCCATCTCAGCAGCAACCATCATCGGCTTAAAATGAGAGGAATCAATCTGACTCTTGTAAATCCGAAGGTACCGGATTAAATCCGGGTGACCCACAGCCATCCCCACTCGCCAGCCGGCCATATTGTAGGTCTTGGAAAGGGAATTGTATTCCAGGGCCAGCTCCTTAGCGCCGGGCACCTGGAGCAAACTGGGCGCTTGATACCCATCAAAACACACATCCACATAGGGTGCATCATGGGCGATGAGAATGTCGTGTTTTCTTGCGAATTTCACTGCGCGTTCGAAAAAAGCGAAGGGCGCCACCGCGCCAGTAGGGTTATTCGGATAATTCAACCACATCAATCGCGCGCGATGGGCCACCTCCTCCGGAATGGCTTCAAAATCAGGCAGGAAAGCATTCTCCGCCAGCAAGGGCATCCTATAGATTTCCGCCTGCGCAATCATTGCCCCCATCGGATACACAGGGTAACAGGGGTCCGGAATCAAAACCAAATCCCCTGGATTTAACAAAATATGACTGAGATTAAAAATGCCTTCCTTGCTGCCAAGTAACCCCAAAACTTCCCGCTCGGGATCAAGGGTTAATCCAAACCGGTTTGCATAATAAGATGCAAAGGCAGATCGCAGTGAGTAGGAACCTCCGCTGGGACCATAACCATGCATATCCGGCCGTTTTGCCTCCCGAACCAAAGTGTCAATGATGGGATCAACTGGCGGAAGGTCCGGAGAGCCCATATCCAGACGAATAATATCCAATCCGGATTTTTGAAGCTCAGCAATCCATTTTTCAAGGTCTGCAAAGAAATAGGGTCTGATTTCTGCAATTCGATTGGCGGGTTTTACGCGCATAGGGTCCTATAGCCTTATTCAACTTTTGGTGAGTAGGACATAATTATAAATCATTACCAACGGGATTTTAATGGATTAACCACCTGCCTTTTGGATGAGTTTGTTCTCCCCAAGGTGTATTCTGTTCCAATATCATACTTGATCTGATAAATAAGCGTCCAGATCCGCCAGGCCGCGGTTCATATAGTATGTATACCGGTGGCCTTTGCTGCGCCGTTTTCCATCATCAGGTTTTGGAAGAAGACCAAACATCGCTTTGGTGGGTTGAAAATCCTTCAACTCCGCATGGGTAATATAGTGGATCAACGCGCCGGTCATGGTTGTCACCGGGAGAATGAAAGGCTGCCTTCCCAACAGGGCATGAGCTGCGTTGATTCCCGCGATCAATCCTGATGCGATGTTCCCCGCATATCCCTCGATGCCGGCCAATTGGCCCGCGAGGAAAAGAGTTCCCCTTTTACGAAAAGCCAACCGCGCATCCAACAACGTTGGTGATGCAATGAACGTGTTTCGATGCATGTGCCCAAATCGCACGAAATCGGCTTTCTCCAACCCAGGTATCAAACGAAATACTCGGGATTGTTCAGAATAGGTCAAATTCGTCTGAAACCCTACCAGGTTATAGTGATCGCCGGCGAGG
>DAOTUG010000075.1:0-7377 GCA_034437335.1 Anaerolineaceae bacterium | reverse complement strand
GCCCTGCAGGCCGGATTTGACTGGATTGCCTTTTTGCACCAGCACGGATCCCGGGGGGATGCCTGGACGATTGATGGGGGCGAGCCGGAGCAGGTGGCCCTGGCCCAGAAACTGGTCGAGCGGGGCGTGGATGATCTGACCACGGACAATCCCGCCCAACTTGCGGCCCGGTTGGCAGCCGAAGTGGACTACTAAACGCAGCGCTGGTTTTGGGATCACACGAGGTGATCTCCTATAGCGAAAAGGTGTCAAATCTGATGAATTTTCTGATCACGGGCGGTGCCGGTTTCCTCGGTACGGCTTTGAGCAATCGTTTGGCCCGGCAGGGGCATCATGTGCGCGCCTTGGATGACCTCTCTACGGGGGACCCCGATGGGTTGGTCTCTGAGGTGCACTTCACCCGGGGGGATATCAACGACCGGCCGAAACTGTGGACCCTGTTGCAAGAGGTGGATTGTGTCTACCATCTGGCGGCGCGGGTGTCTGTGCCCGAATCCATCCTGTTTCCCCGGGATTACAACACCGTCAATACGGGGGGCACAGCCACCTTGATGGAGGCTGTGCGAGATTCCGGAACTCCCCGGGTGGTCCTGGCTTCCTCCGGCGCCGTTTATGGCGATCAGGCAACTGCTTTGATGTCCGAGGAAATGCAGCCGCATCCCCATTCCCCATATGCCGTGTCCAAGCTGGCGGCGGAATGGTATGTGCGCACCATTGGAGCTCTTTCCGGTATTGAGACAGTCTGTCTGCGGGTGTTCAATGCCTATGGGCCGGGACAGCGCATTCCCCCTGCTCATCCTCCCGTCATTCCCAATTTCATCCGGCAGGCCCTGCAGGACGGCACCCTGGTTTTCCACGGGGATGGAAACCAAACCCGGGACTATGTTTATGTGGACGATGTCGTGAACGCCCTGGTGGCGGCGGCCACCGCCGAGGGTGTCAATGGGCAGATCATCAACGTTGGGAGCGGCACGGAAACCAGCATCCGGGAACTGGCCCGAATGGTGGTTGCGGTGACCGGGGGAAATCCGGAAGAGGTTTTCAACCCCCGGGTCAGCGGGGGGGTATCCCGGATGTGCGCGGATATCAATCTGGCCAAGGAGAAACTGAATTACGTCCCGCTGATTCCCCTGGAGATGGGGCTGCGTTTGACGATGGAGCGCGATCCACAATTCAAACAGGGTTGAAAGAGGGATCCCGGATCCGGTAGGGATCGCTTGTCAGGGGGATGCCGGGTGGACAGCCTGGCGTCTTTTGTCTTCCGCCTTTTCCCTGCCGGCGGAAGTCGGCTTAATCAAGTAAAATTACCCCATGTCTGTTCTGACCCATGATTTTTATGACCGGCCAGCCCTGGCTGTGGCCCGGGACCTGCTGGGATGCCGTTTGGTGCGCATCCAGGCGGGGCGACGCCTGGCCGGTCTGATATTGGAAACGGAAGCCTACCAGGGCGAAGAGGACCTGGGCTGCCATGCCAGCGCGGGGAAGACCCCCCGAACTTCGGTGATGTATGGGCCTCCTGGCCGGGCCTATGTGTATTTCACCTATGGTATGCACTGGCTGTTGAACGCTGTCACCAGCCCGGAGGGAACCCCGGCCGCCGTGCTGATCCGGAGCATCCATCCTGTGGAGGGGTTGGGGGTGATGTCTGAGAATCGTCCCCGGCTGGCCCGGAAGCGGGGATGGACGGACGGTCCGGCCAAGCTGACCCAGGCTCTGGCGGTTGATGGGGACTTCAATAAAATGGATCTTACGGATCCCACCGGAAATCTTTTCATTGAAGGGGGGATATCCCCGCCCGATTCGGCGGTGGAGCGCACGTCCCGGGTGGGGCTGAATTCGGTGCCCGAACCCTGGAAATCCATCCCCTGGCGCTTTGTGGTGGATGCGGGGGATCTGGATGGATAGGAACGCCCGCTATTATCAGGCCCTGTATACGATCCGGCGGTTTGAAAGCCTGTTGTTGGAAAAGTTCCCCAGCGGGGTTTTTCATGGCACCACCCACACCAGTTTGGGTCAGGAGGCCAATGCTGTGGGGGTGCTTTCGCACCTCCAGGAGGAGGACGTGGTGGTCAGCAATCACCGCTGTCATGGGCATTTTCTGGCCTACGGCGGCGATCCCCAGGCGCTGTACGCTGAGCTGATGGGGAAGCCCTCCGGCGTTTGCGGCGGTGTGGGGGGATCCCAACATCTGCACTGGCGCAATTTTTACTCCAATGGGATTCAAGGGGGGACGGTTGCCATGGCTTCCGGGATGGCCTTGGGGGAGAAGCGTCAGGGGCGGGATTCTTTGGTGGTGGTTTTCATGGGGGACGGCACCCTGGGGCAGGGCGTTGTTTATGAATGTCTGAATATGGTCTCCTTGTGGCAGCTTCCCCTGCTGCTGGTTCTGGAAAACAATCAGATTGCCCAGACAACCCCCACCCGCCTGGCTTTGGCCGGGGAAATCCCGGCTCGGTTTGCGGCCTTTGGAATCCCCACTGCCCGGGTGGACAGCAGCGATGTCCTGGAGATTTCCCCCCTGGCCCGGGACCTTCTGGCGAATATCCGGGTGAAGGGCGGCCCCCGGGCCCTGGTGATCCGGACTGCCCGCCTGGGGACGCACTCCAAGGGGGATGATACCCGTCCCAGGGCTCAGGTGACCGCGCTCTGGCGGACGCGGGACCCCCTCGCAATCCACGGCGCCCGGCTGGCGGAGGATGTCCGTCAATCCGTGGAACTGCGCGTGGAAGAGCGCATCCAACGGGCCTTTGAGGGGGCCTTGGCTGCAGGGGGGGCGCCGGATGCCTGAGAAATTCCCTGAGACCGTCCTCGCTTCCCTGAACCGCGGGCTGCACCGGGCACTGGAGGAGGACCCCGCCGTGATTCTGATGGGGGAAGACCTGCTGGATCCCTACGGCGGATCCTTTAAGGTGGCTCGGGGACTCTCCAGCGCGTTTCCGGATCAGGTGTTGACAACGCCCATCTCCGAAGCCGGGATCACCGGCATGGCCGGCGGGATGGCCTTGCGGGGATTGCGCCCGGTGGTGGAGATCATGTTCGGGGATTTCACCACCCTGATGATGGATCAGGTTGTCAACCACATCACCAAGTTTCAGGGGATGTATCACGGGCAGGTGCGGGTTCCCCTTGTGATCCGCACCCCCATGGGCGGCCGCAGGGGTTACGGCCCAACCCACAGTCAGACCCTGGAGAAGCTCTTCTTGGGCGTGCCTGGATTGATGGTTCTGGCGCCCTTTCACCTGCGGGGAGCGGATTCCCTCGGCCTCCCGGGGGAAATGCTCCACCGGGCAATCCGGGCGGTTGATGGCCCGGTCCTTTTTGTGGAGAACAAATTGCAGTATCTGCTCAGGCTCCTGGGTGATGAGGGCCTGGCAGAAGTTACCTTGCGGGAAGTCGGCGCTGCGCGGGGGCTGGATTTCCCCATCTTTACCCTGGAGATCAAGGGCGCGCCTCCACCCCGGGTCACCCTGGCGGCCTACGGCTATATGGCCCATCTGGCCCTGGAGGCGATGGAGACTCTGGCGTATGGACATGAGATCTTTTGTGAGGTGGTCGTGCCGACTCTCCTGGCGCCCTTTGCGCTGGACCCCGTATTTGATTCCGTTCGCCGGACCGGCCGCCTGCTGGCGGTCGAGGAAGGCACCCTGACCCTGGGCTGGGGCGCTGAGGTGCTGGCCCGCACGGCCGAAGCCCTGGGGCCGCGGTTGCGCACGGCGCAGCGGCTGGCGGCCCGGGAAGCGCCCATCCCCTCTGCGCCGGCGTTGGAAGCGGACTGCCTTCCGGATGTGGAGGATATTGTGACCCGGGTCTTGGAAATGGTGTGAAGCGATGATGATGATGGAGAAACGATCAGCCTTATTCCCGGTCAGGATCCCCCTGCTGAACCCCAACGAACCGGAGGCCTTACTGGCTTCCCTGTTGGCCGAGGAGGGCCAGCCCATCCAATCGGGGGAGCCTTTGGCTGTGATCGAAACGACCAAGTCCACCGCTGAGGTGCTGGCGGAGCAATCCGGGTTTGTTGTCGGGCTGCGGTTTGCCCCCGGGGAGATGGTCTCGGCCGGGGATGTCCTGGGGTATATCGGCGAGAGCCCCGATGCCAAGGACCCTGATCTGCCGCCCTGGTCCGAGGGGGATGTCTCTCCGGGAGAAGCGGCCGCTCCCGGCGGCTTGCGGATCACGGAACCCGCCCGGGCCCTGGCCCTGGAGAAAGGGCTGGACCTGGATTCGCTGCCAAAGGGACCCCTGGTGACCCGACACATGGTAGCGGAGCGTACTGCCGGGGCGGAACCCATTTACGAAACCCTTTCCCGTCCGGTGGGGGAACACGTCCGTTTGTTGATCTATGGCGCCGGCGGCCACGGCCGTTCCCTGGCAGCCCTCATCCGGGAGGCAGGCGAGTTTGAACTGGCCGGGTTTGTTGATGACGGCCGAAGGCCCGGGGAGCGAGTCCTCGGGTTGCCCGTTCTGGGGGGGCGGAAAGATTTGCCAGCCCTGGTTGCCCGGGGGATCTGCCTGGCCGTTAATGGCGTGGGGGGGATTGGGGACCTGGAAAGCCGTCTGGGGGTGTTTGAGGCCCTGGCGGAGGCTGGTTTCATCTGCCCGGAGGTGCAGCACCCCACGGCGTTTGTGGAAGACAGCGCGGCGATCGCCCCGGGCGCGGGGATCTTCCCCCTGGCGTATATCGGCACCCAGGCGCAGGTTGGCTTTGGCTGCATCGTGAACACCGGGGCCATTGTTTCCCATGATTGTGTCCTGGGGGCCGCGGTCAACCTTTCCCCGGGGGCCACGCTGGCAGGGGGAGTGGTGATTGGAGAGGGAGCTCTGATCGGCATGCGCGCTACAGTGAACCTGGGGGTGCGGATCGGCGCCCGGGCCCAGGTTGGCAACGGCGCGACCGTCAAGGCGGATGTGCCGGAGGGCGGTTTGGTCCCTGCCGGCGCGGTCTGGCCCTTGCGGCGGTCCTGAGGCCAACTTCCGGGGGCTGTCTCGATTGAATAACACAGCAGCAATCAGAAAGGCGCAGATATGTTATTTGGCAAAAAGAAATCCACACCCACATATTCCAATCACGGCCCGGTTGAGCGTGTCACCACGGTTTTGGGGCCCGGAATCAACTGGAAGGGGGATCTGCGCGGCAAGGGCGGGGTGCGCATTGAGGGCACCCTGGAGGGCGAGATCGCCGTGCAGGGCCTGGTGATCGTGGGGGAGACCGGCCGGGTCACCTGTGAAACCTTCCGGGCTGACACGATCATCGTGGCCGGTTCGGTCCAGGGACGGATTTCGGCCAATAAACTGGAGATCCGCGCCACGGGCCGGGTGTATGGGGATGTGTCGGCGGTTTCCTTTGCCACGGAGGAAGGCGCCTTTCTGCGCGGGAAGGTGACTATGGAAGAAGAGCTGGACCAGCCGGGCCCTGAGGAGGGGAATGGGGAAGAGGACCCAGGGACGGAAGAACAAGAAGAAGGAGCGGATTGAACCATGCGGATGACACAGATGTTTGGACGGACGCTGCGCGAGGTGCCAGCGGATGCGGATATTCCCAGCCACCAGCTATTGCTGCGGGCGGGCTTCATCCGCCAGCTTGGCGCGGGGATTTTCTCGTATCTGCCCCTGGCCCGACGGGCTATGACGAAGATCGAGAACATCATGCGGGAAGAAATGGCGGCCATCGGCGGGCAGGAGATGACCATGCCCGTGGTGCATCCGGCCGATGTCTGGCAGGAAACCGGGCGCTGGTCTCAGATTGGCGCGGAAATGGCCCGTTTTGAGGACCGCACCGGCCATGCGATGGTTCTGGCCATGACCCACGAAGAGGTGGTGACCGACCTGGCCCGGCATGAAATTCAATCCTACCGGCAGCTTCCACAGTTGATTTACCATCTCCAGACCAAGTTCCGCGACGATCCCCGGCCCCGGGCTGGTCTGATCCGGGTGCGGGAATTCACCATGCTGGACAGCTACAGCCTGGACCGGGATTGGGAGGGTCTTGACCGGCAGTATCAGGCCCATTTTGGGGCTTATTTTCGCATCTTCAACCGCTGCGGGCTGTCCGTCAGGGCGGTTGGCTCCGACACGGGAATGATGGGCGGAAAGGAGGCTCATGAGTATATGTACCTGACCCCTGTGGGGGAGGACACCCTGCTGTTCTGCGAAGCCTGCGATTTTGCTGCCAATCGCCAGGTGGCCGGTTTCCGCAAGCCTGAACCGCCCGCGGAGGAAATGCTGTCTCTGGAAAAAGTTGCCACCCCGGGGGTGTCCACCATTGACGACCTGACCGCTTTTTTGGACATCTCCGCCTCCCGGACGGCCAAGGCTGTCTTCCTGGCGGCGGATGTGGCCGGGGAGGAGGCGCCTTTACTGGTGTTTGCCGTGCTGCGCGGGGATTTTGACCTGAATGAGACCAAATTGGCCAACGCCATTGCTGCATCGGGGAAAGGCCTGGTGCGGGGTCTGCGCCCGGCTGAGGATGCGGAGATCAGGGCGGTGGGAGCGGAACCGGGTTTTGCCTCCCCCATCGGCATTGACCGGGAGGGTGTCTTGTTGGTCGTGGACGATCTGATCCCCCAGGCGCCCAATCTGGTGGCCGGGGCGAATGAACCGGATGTTCACCTGCGGCACACCAACCCCGGCCGGGATTATGAACCGGATCTGGTGGCGGACATCGCCGCAGCGGAGGACGGTATGCTTTGCCCGGAATGCGGCGGACGGCTGCAGGCCAGCCGCGGGGTGGAGGTGGGGAATATCTTCAAGCTGGGGGTCCGCTACAGCGAATCCCTGGGGGCCACCTTCCTGAATGAAGACGGCATCGCCGCCCCCATTGTGATGGGGTCCTATGGCATTGGGGTGGGACGGCTGTTGTCCTGTGTGGCCGAGGAGCATCATGATGCGGATGGATTGATCTGGCCGGTGAGCATCGCACCCTATCCCCTGCATGTGGTGGTGCTGCCCAGCAAATCCGGAGACCCGGAAGCGGCAGCGGATGGATTTTATCGCGATCTGATGGAGGCTGGCCTGGAACCGATCTTTGATGACCGGGATGAACGCGCCGGGGTCAAGTTCAACGATGCGGACCTGTTGGGGATGCCCCTGCGGGTGACGGTTTCCGAACGCTCCTTGAAACAGGGCGGCCTGGAATTCAAGCGGCGGGACCGCGATGCGCGTTGGGTTGTTCCCCTTGCGGAGGGGCTGGATGCCGTCCGGGAGACGCTGGATGCCCTCCACCAGGAGCTTGCCGAAAGATTTGACGGATGATCCCACCCCACAGGAGTTGAAACCATGCGTTTTAGGCGTTTGCTTCTATTGTGTCTGCTGATCCTGGCCCTGACGGCCTGTTCTTCGGACTGGCTGGATGATTTCATCGGAGAGCCATCCCCGACC
>DAOTUG010000074.1:0-40843 GCA_034437335.1 Anaerolineaceae bacterium | reverse complement strand
ACAAAAGACCTGGCTTTGGGAAGGCAGGATCAGGCAAGTGATCCAAGCTTGTTCTGAATATTTTGATCATCCTGATGCTGCTCAAGCAGCTCATCGGGCTGCGACATATTACACAAATAATCAGCATCGGATGGATTACCCTACGTATCGAAAGAAAGGTTACTGGATTGGCAGCGGTACCATTGAAAGCGCTTGTAAGCAAATTGCATCTGCCCGGCTCAAAATCGCTGGCGCCCGGTGGACGCTTCAAGGCGCCATCACAACTGCTAAAGCCAGAGCAGCCTGGCTTTCAGATGATGATAGCTTTGACAAAATAACATCCTTGCCATTAGCTGCCTAATTCTACATGTTTTTAGTGCACCCCAGCCGCAGGAAGCCAACACAGGTTTGTGAGAATCGAGTAAAATGTTAACAATATGCACATTTTGCTGATCCACCAGGCGTTTGCAGCCCTGAACGAGCCTGGAGGCACCCGTCACCATGAGTTGGCCCGTCATCTGGCCCAACAAGGCCACCAGGTGACCATTATCGCCAGCCCGGTCAGTTACCTGACCGGCGCAGAGCAGGGGAAAGCCCCCCACAAGCAAACCGATGACCTGGGCGTGACCATCATCCGCAGCTTCACCCTCCCGGCCCTGCACCGTTCTTTTGTCTGGCGGGTGTTCGGTTTTGTGAGTTTTATGGTCTCATCTTTCATCAATGGGCTGTTTATCCGCCAGGTGGATCTGGTGTGGGGCACCACCCCGCCTATTTTTCAGGGGCCGACGGCCTGGTGTCTGGCCCGGCTGAAGGGTGTGCCCTTCCTACTGGAGGTGCGCGATCTCTGGCCCGCCTTTGCTGTGGCGGTGGGCGTGCTGAAGAATAAGTTCCTGATCCGACTCTCGGAATGGTTGGAGCGATTTCTTTACCGCCATGCTGACCGGGTGATGGTCAACTCGCCGGGTTTTCTGGATCATGTCAGGGCTCGCGGGGCGCGCCGGGTGCATCTGATCCCCAATGGCGCTGACCCGGCCATGTTTGATCCCCGGGCCGAGGGGACGGCATTTCGGGAAAAATATGGGTTGGGCCCGGGTTTCATCGCCCTGTATGCCGGCGCCCATGGGATGTCCAATGATCTGGATGTGCTGCTGGATGCCGCTGAGGACCTTAAAAAGATGGAGTCTGTGCAGGTCGTGCTTCTGGGCGCGGGCAAAGAAAAGGATCGCTTGATGTCAGAAGCCGCCGCGCGGGGGCTTCACAATGTGGTCTTTTTGCCGCCGGTTCCCAAGCTGGAGATGAAAAATGCTTTGGCTGCTGCAGACGCCTGCATCGCCATTCTAAAACCCATTGCCCTGTACAAGACCACCTACCCCAACAAGGTGTTTGATTATATGGCCGCGGGCAGGCCGGTGGTCCTGGCAATTGACGGCGTGGTGCGGGATGTGGTAGAGGCGGCCCGGGCTGGCATCCCCGTCCCTCCCGGAAATCCGGAAGCCCTTGCAGCGGCTGTGCGCAGTCTGGCGGAGGACCCAGAGGCCTGCCGCAGGATGGGAACCAATGGAAGAACTCATATCATGGCGCATTTTTCCCGCGCCGAATTGGCGGAAAAATTCACACAACTCCTGGAAAAGATGAGGAGAGAAGATGGCTGAAAAAATTTTAGTTGTTGATGATGAGGTTTCTTTGCAGGAAACCCTGGCTTATAACCTGAAGAAGCAGGGGTATGAGGTCCAGACCACCGGAGATGGCACTGAGGCGCTGGAGCTGGCCCGGCAGATGGAACCGGATCTGATCATACTGGACGTGATGCTTCCCGGACTGGATGGCTTTGAAATCTGCCGCATCCTGCGCAGGGAGATGACGACGCCGGTCCTGATGCTGACAGCCCGGGATGATGAGATTGACCGCGTGGTGGGACTGGAAGTCGGCGCAGATGATTACATGGCCAAGCCCTTCAGCATGCGCGAACTCCTGGCCCGGGTGAAGGCGATGCTGCGGCGGGTCCGCCTGATCCGAGAAGAGGTCCACACCAATGGGGGCGAGGATGCAAAAATCAAACTCCAGATTCTTGAGTTTGACAACCTGAAAATTGACATGAACCGGCGGGAGATCACCGTCAATGATGAGGTGGTGGCCTTCAAACCCAAGGAATATGAACTGCTGACCTTCCTGGCGCAACATCGGGGCCAGGTTCTTTCCCGGGAGTTTATCCTTGAGCGGGTTTGGGGCTGGGACTTCATCGGGGACAGCCGGACGGTAGACGTGCATGTCCGCTGGCTGCGGGAGAAAATTGAGGCCGACCCGGCCAATCCCCACAGGATCATCACTGTGCGCGGCGCCGGATACCGTTTCGAGGGCTGAGTCTGCATGCAGCGTCGTATCCGCTGGCGGATTGCACTGCCGTATTTGGTTCTGCTGGTTGTGACGATGACGGTTTTCAGCCTGTTAATTACCAGTCACATCCGTCAGGAAGAAGAAGCCCTCTGGCGCGAGAAGCTCCTGGCCGTGGCCCACCTGGTGGCCAGACAAGCCCGGGATGCCTATGCAACCCAGGGGGAAGCATTACGCCTTTCCAACCTGGCAAGAAATTCCTCGGAAACCCTCGGGATGGAGGTGTTTTTTTATACCCGGCAGGGCGACCTGCTGGCTTCATCCCTTCCCCGGGAAGACCAGCCTGAGCCGCCCCTTGGACTGATCGAGGATGCCAGCGTTTTGGAAAGGGAAGAAAGGGTGTCCATAGAGGATGGAGCGATGGTGGTGGCGGTGCCCGTCCAATCTGTGACCGGGGAGATTCTGGGCCTTCTCCAACTGCAAGCGCCGCTCTCAGCCTTGCGGATTGATCTGGGACGGTTGATCTGGCTGGGACTGGCAGTGGTGGTCATCAGCGCGGCCGTGGTGATTATGATCGCCCTTCTGGTCAGCGATCTTTCCTTGAAGCCGGTGGAAGCCCTGACAACCGCCGCGCAGCAGATGAGCATGGGAAATTTCAAACATATCGAAATTCCCGAAGCCCCCCTGGAATTGGCTGATCTGAGCCAGGCCCTCCGGATCATGGCTGTGCAGCTTGGCGCCCAGATTGATGCCCTCACCAGCGAACGGGCCAAGCTTTCCGCTGTGTTGAATCAGATGACGGATGGGGTTCTGATCGCGGATGCGGACGGCCGTGTGCAGCTCCTGAACCCTGCTGCGGAACGGCTGTTCCAGATCAAAGAAACGGTGGGTCTAGGTCGTTCTGTGGTGGAGGTGATGCGCTATCATCAACTGGTGGAACTGTGGCAAAAGGCCAAGGCCGGCCAGCGCCAGAGCACCACCCTGGAGATCGGCCCCCAGCACCTGTTTCTGCAGGTGGTGGGCATCCCCCTGAAGACAGCCCTGCCGGGGAGCACGATGCTCCTGTTCCAGGATCTGACCCAGCTGCGGCGCCTGGAAACCGTCCGGCGGGATTTTATCAGCAATGTGTCCCATGAGCTGCGCACTCCCCTGGCCAGTCTGAAAGCCCTGGCGGAAACCCTGCAAGAGGGAGCCCTGGAGGATCCCCCGGCAGCGCGGCGCTTCATCATCCGGATGGAAACTGAGATTGACAACCTCACCCAGCTCGTCAACGAGTTGCTGGAGCTCTCCCGGATTGAATCCGGGAAGGTGCCCCTCTCCTTCCAGCGGATTTTCCCCTGTGATCTCTTGATGCCGGCCATTGAGCGCATGGCGCTGCAGGCCGAACGGGCCGGCCTGGAGCTGAGCATGGATTGCCAGCCCGGGCTGCCCCAGGTCTTTGCGGACCCGGACAGGATCACCCAGGTGATGATCAACCTGATTCATAACGCAGTCAAGTTCACGCCCCCCGGGGGCAAGATCAGCGTTTCCGCCTACCAGGATGGGGATCACATCGTTTTCTTTGTCCGGGATACTGGTGTGGGCATCGCCAGGAAGGACCTGTCCCGGATCTTCGAGCGGTTTTACAAGGCCGACCGGGCCCGCACCGGCGGCGGGACCGGCCTGGGCCTTTCCATCGCACGCCATATGATTGAGGCCCACGGCGGCTATATCTGGGCGGAAAGTGAGGAAGGGGTGGGGAGCACCTTTTACTTCACCCTGCCCGTTGCCTGATGTTAACCGGATATTTACTTAATTTTATCTGGATTTAACCGGAACCTGTGACTGTCACAGTGGCTTCATGTTATGATTAGTCAAGGTGTGAATTTTTCCCAAATTCTCACCTGCTTTTAACCCTCTATTTTGACTTACTCGAACGGACAGGGAAAACATGACGGTATCGGAATCACCCACGGCAACCTTGCCGCCAACAACAGAAGAAGCGATGCAAAGACAAACCCAAACCGGCATCACCATTGGCGAGAAAACCGACGCCCCCCTCGATATTGCGCATCTGCCAGTAAAAATGGCAGCAGTGGACCTGTCGGTCTATTACGGAAAGTTTCGGGCCCTCACGAAGATCTCCATGGACATCCCCGAAAACCAGATCACAGCCCTGATTGGCCCTTCGGGATGCGGAAAGTCCACCCTGCTCCGGTCGTTTAACCGCATGAACGACCTGGTTCATGGTTCCCGAATTGAAGGGGAAGTCCTCTTGAATGGAGAGAACATCTATGGGCCGGATGTGGATGTTGTGGATATTCGTCAGCGCATCGGGATGGTCTTTCAGCGCCCCAATCCCTTTCCGATGAGTGTGTTTGACAACGTCGCCTACGGCCCCCGGCTGTACGGCATCCGCAATAAGCGCGTTTTGGAAGAGATCGTGGAGCGCAGCCTGCATCACGCCGCGGTGTGGGAGGATGTCAAGGACAAGCTGGACCAATCCGGTCTGGCCCTTTCCGGCGGCCAGCAGCAGCGTTTGTGCATTGCCCGGGCTATTGCCGTTGAACCCGCGGTGATCCTGATGGACGAACCGGCTTCGGCTCTGGATCCTATCTCAACCCTCAAGATCGAAGAATTGATGGAAAACCTCAAAGAGGATTACACCATTGTCATCGTGACCCACAACATGCAGCAGGCAGCCCGGGTTTCCGATTTCACCGCCTTCCTGATGATTGATGAAAACCGGTCAGGGAAGCTGGTGGAATTTGGTCCCACCAAGCAGATCTTTACCAATCCGCAGAATCAGCAGACGGAGGATTATGTGACGGGCCGCTTTGGCTAGTCTGCTGGTACAATTACGGTTCAATCTTTTTCTTCTCTCAGGAGATATCCATGCCCCGCCAAACACTTGATCGCGAAATACATCATTTGCAGGATGAGGTCTTACTCCTTGGCAGCATGGTAGAACAAGCCATGCTGAACGCCGTTGACGCTCTCAAACGACGGGATCTGGACGCGGCGCGTCGGATCTACAGCGACGATGAGTTGATCAATGAGAAACGGTATGCCATTGAGAATCGCGTTCTGATCCTTTTCGCCACCCAGCAGCCCATCGCCCATGACCTGCGGCTCCTGGCGGCCATTCTGGAAGTGATCACCGAACTGGAACGCATGGGGGATTATGCCAAGGGCATCGCCAAAATCAACCTGCTGATCGGCTCAGATGACACCCCCCTCCCCGGTCGGGAGATCAGCCGGATGGCGGATTTGGCCGTGGGCATGCTGCACCGGGCCCTGAGCGCTTTCATTAACGAGGATGTGAGCATGGCCTACCGCATTCCTCAGGAGGATGATCTGGTGGATGATCTGTACAACCAGATCTATCGCAAGATGGTGGCTGCCATGATCGCCAACCCGGAAATCATTGACCACGCCAATTACATGATGTGGGTGGTTCACAATGTGGAACGCATGGCCGACCGGGTCACCAACATCTGCGAGCGCACTATCTTCATCGCCACCGGAGAGCTGTTGGAGATCAGCCCTTCCTATGATGAATGGGAAGAGGACGATGAGGAGTAGTCCCCGGCCCGCCCTGCCTTTTTTGTTTTTAATGCTTCCCCACCGGCTTTATCCAAAGCCGGTTTTGTTTTTAAGGATGAAGTGTCGAGATGAAATCAAGTATAATTTCTAGCGTCACAGGCTCCGGTTTCAACAGGAAAGGCAAGGACGTGCTGCGGAAAAACACCACCCCTGGCAAATTGATCATCGTGGAGGGGATTGATGGTTCCGGTAAATCAACGCAGATTGACCTGCTCTATAAATGGCTGCAGGCGCAGGGTCGTTCGGTTTATTTCAGTGAGTGGAACTCCTCTCAACTGGTGAAAAGTACTACCAAACGCGCCAAGAAGCGCAAGCTCTTCACCCCCACCACCTTCAGCATCCTGCAATGCACGGATTTTGCAGAAAGGTGGGAAAACCGCATCCTGCCCCTCCTCAAGGCAGGTGTGATTGTCCTGGCAGACCGCTATGCTTTTACGGCCTTTGGTCGCGATGTTGCCCGGGGCGTGGACCCCGAGTGGGTCCGCAACCTGTATTCCTTTGCTATTCAGCCGGACATTGGCTTTTATTTCCGGGTGCCCCTGGATGTGGCCGTCGGACGCATCACGGGCGCCAGGGCCAAGTTGAAGTATTATGAGGCCGGGATGGATCTCCGTCTTTCTGAAAGCCGAATCGAGAGCTTTAAGCTTTTCCAGGGCCGCATCCTGGAGGAATATGACAACATGGTGGATGAATTTGGCCTGACGACCATTGACGGCACCCTCACCGTCCAGGCCCAGCAGCGCTTGATGCGGGAGATCGTCAAACAGGAACTGGAGGGCTGGGAGGGGCTTCCCATCCCCGAGGGACTGCCCCAGTTTTGGGCTCAGGTCGAGATCAGCGTTGGAAAGGGCGGTGCCTGATGCCTGAAAACCGTTTCTATGGGGCTGGTTTTCCCTACCGCCGGATTGATGACCTTCCTGGAAAATTGATTGTGCTGGAAGGCTCCGATGGCGTGGGTCGCTCCACCCAGACACAGCTCCTGCGCCGCTGGCTGGAGGATGAGGGCTTTGCTGTCTCCGACACCGGTCTGCGCCGGTCTGAGATGACCCAGCAGGGTCTGGATGAGGCCAAGCACGGGCACACCCTCAGCCGAATCACCATGAGCCTTTTTTACGCCACCGACTTTGCCGACCGCCTGGAGAATCAGATCATCCCTGCCTTGCAGGCGGGGTTCATTGTTCTTTCGGACCGGTATTTTTATTCGATCATGGCCAGAGACATTGTCCGGGGCGCCGATCCCGATTGGGCCCATACCATTTATGGCTTTGCCCTCAAGCCGGATCTGATCCTGTATCTCAAAGCCGATGTGACCGATCTGGTTTCCCGGCTGATTCACGGCCGGGGGTTGAACTATTGGGAAGCCGGGATGGACATCCACCTGGCTGACAATCTCTATGACAGCTTCATCGCTTATCAATCCCGATTGGTCCGCCTGTTTGACAGGATGGCGGAGGAATATGGTTTTGTCAGCATTGATGCCGGCCGTCCGGTTATGGATGTTTTCGCGGATTGTCAGGGCCATATCCGGCAATTGCTGGAAGACCAGCAGCCGATCATCGAAGAGGATTTCTGACCCTGAAATTCAATATGTGAGGTGAACGGTCCTGAAATGGAAAGAAAGCTGATGGAGTCCCCCCAACCGCAAGCTGTCTGCCCTTTTGGCGCAAGTTTCATGCACAAACAAATTCTGTCCCTGACCGGTGAAATTGAGGGCACCCTGGCAGCCCGGGACAGTGCAACTGTCCATCGCATGCGGGTGGCCTCCCGCCGGTTGCGGAATGCCCTGGATTTGTTCAAAGGGTGTTTCCCGCCGAATGTCCGCAAAGCCTGGGGGGATGCGGTTCGGCGGATCACCCATGTTTTGGGGGATGCCCGGGATACCGATGTGCAGATCGCCCTGCTGCGGGTGCTGCTGGAGGAACCCCTGCCGGACGACGTCAAACCCGGCTACCTCCGTCTCTTACTGCGCCTCAACCAGCGCCGTGAAAAATATCAAAACAAAATCATCACGGGCTTGGGCGCACTCCAGGACGAGGGCTTTTTCTCAGGGATGCAATCCATGCTCAAGGATCTTTCCGAAGAGAGTGTGGATGCCCAGGGCGCCCGTCAGGCCCTGCGTCGTAAGGCTTCTGAGGATATCCAGACGCGCCTGGATGATTTTCTCACATACAGACAGGTTATCCCGGCAGAGGATAATGGGGACAAGCTGCATGCCATGCGGATTGCCGGAAAGCGCCTCCGGTATACCCTGGAGGTGTACGCCCCGCTGTACGGACCCTCCCTGGCGTCCTACATTGCGCACATGCGCACCGTGCAGGACCAACTGGGTGAAATCCACGACAATGATGTCTGGATACGCTGGCTGCCAAAATTCGTTCACAAAGAACGGGAGCGCATTGCAGCCTATTTCGGGAACATCGGCCCCTTGCAACGGCTCTTGCCGGGTTTTGAGCATCTGGCAGAAGATCGCCAGGAGGCACGGGATCACGCCTATCAGACCTTTGTTCGGTTCTGGGAGCAACTGGAATCGGAGAACACCTGGGCCTCCCTGCGGGAGGTGGTGGCAGTCATCACGGATTAATGCCCCGCCGGTGCGACGCCAGCACGACACAAATTAACCACCACAATACCTGAAACGCGCTTATGAAGATTACCCTGATTGCCGATATTCACGCCAACCTGCCAGCCCTTGAGTCTGTGCTGCGCCATGCCCGCGCCCATCAGGCGGATGATGTCATCCTGAACCTGGGGGATTCGGTGGGATATGGGGCCTTTCCGGACGAGGTCGTCCAGCGTATCCAGGCCTTGCGGTTTGTCAATATTCGCGGCAATTATGATAAAAAGGTGCTCAGCAAGAAGAAACGCAAGAAGGGCTGGAAAAGCATCAACAACCCCGATAAGCGGGTTTCCTTTGCCTGGGCCTATGAAAATCTTTCAAAACAGTCGAGGAAATTCCTCAAACCCCTGCCGAAAAAACGGACGGTGAAATATGAGGGCGTCCGGATTCTGATGGTGCACGGCAGCCCGGATTCCCACACAGAGCACCTCCTGCCGGATACGCCGCAGTGGCGGCTGGATGAGCTGGCCGAGATGGTTTCAGCCGACGTGGTCCTTTGCGGCCACTCCCACGAGGCCTTCAGTCGGAAAGCCAGGGGCGTCCTGTTTATCAACCCTGGCAGTGTGGGGCGCCCGGATGACGGCGACCCCCGGGCCAGCTATGCCATCCTGGAAGTTCAGGATGGTCAGGTGGCGGTGCGCCACCACCGGGTGGCCTATGATCTGGTGCGGGCGGCCGGTGAGATTCGCCGTCAGGGGCTGCCCGAGATCTTTGCCCAGATCATCTATCAGGGCTACGATCACAAAGATGTCACCCGCATGTTCAACAACGGCATCCCCCAGATTCCCCATCTGGAACCCAATGGCGCGCTGACCCTGCTGACGGATTTTGGATTGAAAGACTATTTTGTCGGCGTGATGAAGGGCGTCATTGATGAAATCGCCCCCCACAGCCGGGTGATTGATATCAGCCACCAGGTTCGTCCCCAGAATATTCGGGAGGGAGCTCGCATGCTGGCGGAATCCGTGCCCTATTTTCTCCCCGGCAGCGTGCATGTGGCGGTGGTGGATCCGGGGGTGGGCACCGGCCGCCGGGCCCTGGCTGCGCAGATCGGCAGGCATTTCTATGTGGCCCCGGACAACGGCCTGCTGACCCCGCTGATCCTGAAAGCCCGGAAGACCGGACAGCCCATCCGCCTGGTGTCCCTGACCCAGCCCCAGTACTGGCTGGACCAGGTCAGCCAGTCCTTCCATGGGCGGGATATCTTTGCCCCGGTTGGGGCCCATTTGGTCAACGGCCTTCCCCTGGAAAAATTGGGAGAGGTGATCATGGATCCGGTGCTGCTCAAATGGCCCCAACCCAAACAAACCGCTAAGGGCTGGCGGGCGGAGGTGGTGATGGTGGATGTCTTCGGGAACCTGAGCACCAACCTCTCAGCAGACAAGCTGCCCGAGGGATACCACGATCTCACCATCAAGATCAAGGGGAAGAAAATTGCGACCCTTACCCGGGCCTTCGGGGATGCCCCGGATGGCAGGCTGATCGCCACCGTGGACAGCAGCGGTAGTCTGGCCATTTCCGTGGTCAACGGCAGCGCCGCGAAGATGTTGGAGGCCGACCTGGGCACCCGGGTGGATGTGATTGTTGACTGAAAGGGGATAGCCGAATGAAACCGGATCGCTGGCAGGAGCTCCTGCACGCTTTACAACAGGTTGATGACGTGGATCGCGCTGTGGACGCCTGTTTGGCCCTGGCGGAAGAGGCCGGACAAGAGGACCTGGACCGGTTGTTCTCTCTCCTGGATTCGGAGGATTTTTTCCTGCGGGAATGCGCGGCGGCTCCCATTGCACGGCTGGTTGGCGCGCAGGCCCTGCTGGATTTGTTGAAGGCCTTCACCCGCGGCCGCGCTGAGGGGCATGATAACGACGGCCTGTCCAGCATTCTGATTGGGATTTTTGTGGATCAGCCCCTCCGGAGTCGGGATATCCTGTCAGACTTGTTTTCTTCCGCTGATCCCCGGGATCGGCAGAATGCCGCCTGGGGCTGGGGTTTTCTGGAGGAAACCGTGGGGGCCGAACCTCTGCTGGCGGCCCTGGGGGATGCGGTCCCCGGTGTGCGCACCGCTGCGGCTGGCTCACTGGGGAGTTTTCAGGGCCAGACGCGGGTTGTGGAGGCCCTGATGGGCTGTTTGGAGGATGCGGCCGGTGCAGTGCGCGCCGCTGCCGCATCAGCTCTGGGTTGGTTGGGGGATCCCCGGGCCATCCCGGCCCTCCAGAGCGCCCTGAAGGATCCGGAGGACAGAGTGCAGGATCGGGCGCGGTGCGCGCTGGATCGGATCACACAATCCCCGAAGTGATCCCCTCCCTCAGATTTTTCCGGGGGGTGGTCTGTTTTCTCAAAGGTCCATTCGATAGACGCGGTACCGCTTATAGATTTCCCCGCCCAGGCGCTCCGCCAGGGCGGGCGTTTTGGGATTGTCCTCTGAGGTCAGGGATAAATCGAGCCATTCATACCCCTTTTCCCGGGCCCGTTTGAGCATTTCCGAAAAGAGGATCAGACTGACCCCCGTCCCCCAGTATTCCGGCAGGACCAGCACGCTTTTGATCGCCAGGCATTTGGGCTGTTTGCGCTGGTGCCAGGCCAGTTTGAGATAATCCCAGGGGTAGCGCAGCCCATTGACGTGGTGGAGGATTTCATTCAAGTTGGGGATGCCGGGAAAGAAACCCACTGTCTGATCGCCAACGTCCGCAAAGAGCACCAGATAGGGATCGGCATACTTCCGGAAGGGCTCCAGGGTGTCATTCAGGGCCTGCCGGTCCCAACCGACAAAATCCACCAGATGGGCCAGGGCCTTGTTCAGGAGGAAATGCACCCGATCGGCCTCTTCTTCCCATGCTTCCAGCCGGGCCTGGCGCACTGTTGCGCCCCCCCGTTCCCGGGCTTTGTCAGCCAGACGGTGCAAGAGCTGGAACGCTTTGGTATCCTCGGTGATGTCAACCGCAAAGGCGATGTTATCAGGGCGGTGGGGTTGGAAGCCGTAGGTTTCCACCAGGCCCTGATAGTAGACCGGGGTGTGACCGCAACTGATGGCCGGAGGCCGCTCCCGCCCTTCGATAAGGATGCCGTAGGCTGTGTCATAATCCTGATGGAAGGGGCCCACCAAGCGGCTCAGACCGCGGTCGCGGGCCCAGTTGGCGGCGGATTCAAGAAGGCGGTCGGCCACCGCCTGATCATCAATGCACTCAAAAAATCCGAAAATGGCGTCGTTCAGCCCGCGGTGCTCGTTTGAGGAGATGTCTTCCGCAGCCATGATCGTCCCGGCCAGATTCCCATCCCGATAGGCCAGGTAAAATTCGGCCTCCCCATGGTCAAAGAAGGTCCCCTGTTCCGGGTCCAGTTGTTTCATCCGCTCCGGCAGAAGGGGCGGCACCCACAGGGGATCGTCCCGGTAGATCTTCCAGGGGAAGGTGGCGAAGGCGCGGCGCTGGGACCGGGTTTCAACGGTTTGAATGAGGATGTCGCTCATGGGGTCTCCTTTGCTTGGTCTGAATTTGAGAGGCCCTGCCGCCGCATTTGAAGCTTTTCCACCAGTTCCTGGTGTTCCTTGCGGGAGAGGGGATAGAAAATGGCAAAGATGATCCCTCCCAGCAGCAGCGCGGCCGGGATGGGCCCCACCACCAGGCGGATGCCGGTGATGGTGGAAAGTGGCTGGGTGTCGGCATTGGGAACGTAGCCGGTCACTTCCAGCACGGTCAGGGCCAGGGGGACGGCGACAGAGTTGGTCACCTTTCCCATCAGGGTCACCAGGCTGTAGAACATGCCCTCGTGGCGTTCTCCGGTGCGCAGCTCGTCCACTTCGATGGCGTCCGGGATCATGGCCCAGGGCAGCACATGGGCCGCGCCAACCCCAAGCCCGGCCAGAACACACAGGCCGAGGAGGAAGATCAGGGAACTGGAGGCCGAGATGGTGATCAGCAAAAGCTGCACCACCGCCCAGAAAGCGATCCCGTAGATATAGGCCAGGCGTTTGTTGAACTTCTTGGAAATCCAATCCCAGAGGGGCAGTGAGAGGATGGCCGTGACGAAGATGACGGCCATGATGATTTCGCTCATATTCTCGCGCTGGACGACATACTTGATGTAAAAGAGGAGATTGGCTTCCACCACATGCATGGCCGTCCAGGTGAAGAGGTAGATCACCGCGCTGAACACAAAGGGGCGGTTTTTGAGCGCCGCCTTCAGGGAGGCGAACAACCGGGGTCGGCTCATCTTCTTGAAGACCTGGCGCTCCCGGGTGCCGAAGAACACGAGGAGGAGGGGCAGGGCTGACACCAGGCCAAAGATCAGGCCCATCCGCCAGACCCGGTCAGCGTTTTCCGGCGCCATCTTCCCGATGATCATCATGGGCAGCACGAAGGAGATCAGGCCGCCCAGAATTGAGAAGAACATGCGATAGCCGGTCAGCTCAGTTCGCTCATCATAATCCTCGGTCAGTTCCGGGGTGAGGGCAAAGTAGGGCATGCCCACAAAGGTGCCGGCGGCGTCATAGATCACGAACATGACGGCATAGAAAACGGCAAAGGCCGTCTGGGTGGCAAAGGGGGGTTTCCACCACAGCATGGCAAAGGCCAGGGCGAAGGGCAGCGCGCCGAAGAGCAGGAAAGGGCGGCGGCGGCCCCAGCGGGTGCGGGTCCGGTCGGAGATGTGGCCGATCAGGGGATCATTGATGTAGTCCCAGCTTTTGCCGATGAAAAGGGCCAGGGCAGCCACTGCCGGAGAGATGCCGACCACATCCGTCAGGAAGATGGGGAAATAGGCAGCGATGATGGTGCCCGTCATGCTGAAGCCGATATCTCCGGCGCCGTAGATGATTTTTGTCAGCTTGGACAGTTTTTTCATGATCTCATCCCTTTTTTGGTGTGTGAGTTGTGGTTGGGGGTATGAAAACCCCTTTGACACCGGAGTGCGGTGTCAAAGGGGTGTGTGTTTGGTGCAGTCATCTCATCCCAAATCCACATAACCACTGGGTTCGGTGCATCTTTCTGAGGATCCCACAGAGCATGGAAACGGGTCAGACCGTTTCCTTGACGCCGGGCATGTTTTTCTGGTCTTCCCGTTTTTGTTTGCGGGCAGCCCGACGCTGGCGCAGTTCTTCGACAATTTTGTGGTGCTGTTCCCGGCTGAGGGGATAGAAGATGGCGAAGATGATTCCCCCCGTGAGAAGGGCAGCGGGGATCGGGCCGATCACCAGGCGGATGCCCATGATGGCGCTGTCCGGCTGGACCACCGAACCGGATTGATAGCCGGTCAATTCCAGGATCATCAGGGATAGGGGGGCCGCCAGGGAGTTGGCGATCTTGCCCATGAGGGTGATCAGGCTGTAGAACATTCCTTCATGGCGCTCAAAGGTTTTCCACTCGTCCCATTCGATGGCATCCGGGATGATGGCCCAGGGCAGGACCTGGGCAGCGCTGACGCCAATGCCGGCCATCACACAGAGGGTGAGGATCAGCCAGAAGGGCGTCCCCGGAGACAGCAGGATCAGCATCATCATCACCACAGCCCAGAAGGCGATGCCGATGATATAGGCCAGGCGTTTGTTCCATTTTTTGGCCGCCCAATTCCAAAAGGGCAGGGCGACGATGGCCGTGATGAAGATGCTGGCCATGATGAGGCTGCTCTGTCCTTCCCGATCCACGATGTACTTGATGTAGAGCAGAAGGTTGGTTTCGACCACCACGATGGTCATCCAGGTCAGCAGATAGATTCCGGCGGCAAACACAAAGGGGCGGTTTTTGAAGGCCGCCTTCAGGGACTGCCAGAATTTTGGCCGTTTTTCGAGCATGTGCTCTTTCTTCTCCCGGGTGCCAAAAAAGACGGCGATCAGGGGGGTGGCTGCGATGGCCCCGGCGATCACGCCCATCAGCAACACCCGCTGGGTATTTTCCGGGATCATGGAGCCGATGACCATCATGGGGAAGATATAGGCTGTCAGGCTGCCGAGAATGTTGAAGAACATGCGGAAGCTGATCAATTGGGTGCGTTCATCATAGTCCTCGGTCAGCTCGGGGGTCAGGGCGAAGTAGGGCATATAGACGGTGGTGGCCAGGGCCTCATACACCACATAGCCCAGGGAATAATAGATGATCAGTCCGGTCTGGCTGAAATTAGGGCTGAGCCAGAGGAGAATGAAGGAAAGGCCGAAGGGAATGGCCCCGAACAGCAGGAACGGGCGGCGGCGCCCCCAACGGGTGCGGGTGCGGTCTGAAAGGTGGCCGATGATGGGGTCATTGATATAGTCCCAGCTTCGGCCCACAAACAAGATGATCGCCACCAACCCGGGGGTCATGCCGATCACATCCATCATGAAGAAGGGGAAGATGGCGGTGATGATCGAATTGTTCATGCTGAAACCAAGATCCCCCGTGCCATAGATCAACTTGGTCCAAAAGGACAGTTTTTCCTGTTTTTCTGTTGTTTCCATACGATTAATCCTCTCTCTGTCAACCAATGTCCATTAATATAACACAGCCAGGGCGCTCAGGTTGTGAATCATTCCCTGATTGGGGGGAATTCCGTCAGAACACTGCCACCGTCTTCTCCCAGGACAAGGCGGTGCATGAACATGCAGGGATGCGAACCTCGTTGTGAGGACAGAAACCAATTGATTGTAACATTATTTTAAGGGGGAGCGCTTTCTTCGTTCCTCGTCCACTCATCCACTCAATGATTTTCTTGCAATTCGGGTTGGTTTTCTTGCCGATGAAAGACCATCATCACCACCGGCAGTATCAGCAAATTCAGGGCCAAAAGAACCAGAAAAGTCCAGCGGAAACCAATCCCATCCGCCAGCGCGCCGCTGAGGAACATCCCGATCCCCTGTCCAACATTGGTGAAGGCCATCAGGATGGCATACATTGAGGCGGCAATGCGGGGGTCCACAAACCGCATGGCCACGGCGAAGTATTCCGTCTGATAGGCGCCGTAGGCCACGCCAAAGGCAATCACCAGACCAACGGCCAGGGTGAGGCCCAGGGGAGGGGAAATGAGGAATGCCAGAGCCGCCAAGGTGAGGCTCAATAAGAAAACGCCGATGATCAGGGCGCGTTTGGGCCGATAGCGCCGCATCAACCATCCCCCCACAAAGCTGCCACCGACAACCCCCAGGCTCCACAGGGAGGTGATCATCCCCGCTGCCGAAAGGCTGATCCCGAATTGATTTTCCAGGTAGGGGTTGATCAACTGGTTGGCGCCGAGGATGATCAGGAACATCAGCAGCCCCAGGCCGCCGGCCAGAAAGGTGCGTTTGTTAAAGGCCTTGAAGGCCGACCAGTCGAAGCGCTTTTCAACGCTGCGGGGAGCTTCCCGCACGAAGAGCATGAAAGGCACCGGCAGGACCGTGAGGGCCGCCAGCACCCAGAAGACCGACAGCCAGGATACGTTTTCGGCCAGGAACCCCACCACGGAGGCCGCTGCGATGGAGCCCACAGCCCGCCCTCCGACCATAAACCCCTGGATGGTGCCCTGTTCTTTTTCAGGCGTTGTGTCCAGGGCCAGCCCGTCGGTGCAGGTGTCATAAAGGGCAATGCCAAGTTGCATGGTGAAGGCCACAGCCACATAGCCCCAAAAGTAGTCCCCGGGATCAATGAAGGGAGCTGCCATCAGACACGCCAACTGCACCCCCAGGCCGATGAAGATGTAGGGTTTGCGATGCCCCATACCAAAGAGATTCACCCGGTCGCTGAGGATTCCCAGACCGATTTTGAGAATGAAGGGGATCAGAGCGATGAAACCAAAGATCCCCACATCGGTCATCTGGAGGCCGTTGTCGAGGAGATAGAGCGCATTCAGGGCGGCGAAAAAGCCCAGGATGGTGCCCTGGGTGAAATACAGCGATCCGAAGGTGAGGTACCGGATGAATTTGTTTCGGGGCATGGAATCTCCTGTTCGATGGTGTGGTCTCAGGAGAAGTATACATGATTTTGTAAGATTTCCCCCTGCCCACATGAAAAAACCCGGACCTGGGGGGTCCGGGTGGGTGCATTGGGTTGTTGGGGGTCAACCCCGCAGCAGGTTTTCCAACTCGTCAAAGTCGGTCCGGGAGGTCATGTCAATGCTGATGGGAGTAACAGAGACCCAACCCTGGGCCAGGAGGGTCTGCAAATCAGTTCCTTCTTTGAGGTCTTCCGGGCGGTATTTGATCTCATATCCTACCGGCCCGCGATCGGACATGGATTCCCGTTCAGCCGGTTTAGGAAAGTAATACCGCTGACGGGATTGGCGGGTCAGGATCCAGGGGGTATCCTCGGTGGCGCCCTTGGGGATATCCAGTTTGAGGAGGTCCACATCCGCGGGAAGGCTGCGTGAGAGCATCTTCCGGGCGATCAGGCGGGTGAAATATCCCGCCACACTGAAATCTACGTCCTGTGAGAGGGAAAAGTGGTGTTCCCGACCGGTCTGCATTGAAACAGCCAGGGCCGGGATGCCCAGGGACGCGGCCTCCAGGGCGGCGCCCACGGTGCCGGAGACGGTGATCCCTGAGCCGATGTTTTCCCCATAGTTGATGCCCGAAACGACCAGATCCGGCTTGCCCTGGATGACATCATAGATGCCATGGAGGACAGACTGCCCCGGAGAGCCATCCACCGCAAAGACCTTCCAGTCCCTCTGGTTGACGTTCAGGGGCATTTCCTCGATGATCCCGGAGGAGTGAATGGGCAGGCTGCGGCCGGTGCTGGTTTGCTGGTCTCGCGGGGCAACCACATGCACAAAGCCCAGGGGGTCCAGGGCCTCAGCCGCGGCCCACAGGCCGGGGGAGTGGATGCTGTCGTCATTGGTCAACAGAATTTGTGTGTTTTTATCATTCATAACAGCCCTATTTTAACCCCGATGGCGCTGAATCACAATGGAAAAGGCGTAAAGGATAGATTAACGCTCTGAAAACTGGCGGATCAGACCTTCCCGGTTGCGCACCGATCCGCAAAGGCCTTGATCTGGTCAATCATGGCCATCAGGCCGTTGGCCCGCTGGGAGGAGAGGTGCTTATTGAGACCGGTCGCTTCAAAGAAGGTCAGTTCTGCCTCCACGACATCCGTCGCTGGCTGGTCGGAAAAAACCCGCATCAGCAGGGCTGCCAGGCCTTTGACGATCAGCGAATCGCTGTCGGCTTCGAAGAACACCCGACCATCCCGGCATTCCCCGTGCAGCCAGACAGTGGACTGGCATCCGCGGACAATATTCTCCTCCGTTTTATGGGCCTCCGGCATCGGCGTCATTTTTTGACCCAGTTCAATCAGGTGGGCATAGCGTTCATCCCACTGGGGCAAAAAAGAGAAATCTTCGACAATCTCCCCTTGAATGGTTTTAATGGCTGTCATCGCTCACGTTCCTAACATTTTTCTGACCTCTTGAATGCCCTGCACCAGGGCATCCATGTCCTGGCGGGTGTTGTAGAGCGCCAGGGAGGCCCGCACCGTGCCCTCAATGCCCAGGACCGTCATGATGGGCTGGGTACAGTGGTGCCCGGTCCGGACGGCGATCCCCCGGGTGTCCAGCAGGGTGCCAAGGTCGTAGTGGTGGATGCCTTCGATGTTGAAGGGCAGGATGCTGGCCCGTTCCCGGGCGTTGCCATAAATCGTCAGACCAGCAATGGTTTCGAGCTGCTGGCGGCCATACTCCAGCAGATCCGCTTCGTGGGCCACGATATGCTCAAACCCCAGGACGTTGAGATAATCCAGCGCGGCTGCCAGGCCGATAGGCCCCACGATATTGGGGGTTCCGGCTTCAAACTTGAAGGGCAGGGTGTTGTAGGTGGTTTTCTCCACGGTCACGAGATCAATCATCTCTCCACCGCTCTGATAGGGGGGCATCCGATCCAGCCAGTTTTCCTTGCCATAGAGGACGCCGATGCCGGTGGGGCCGTAGATTTTGTGGCCGGAAAAGGCATAAAAATCTGCGTCCAGTTCCTGCACATCGTGCCCTGTGTGCTGAACGGATTGGGCAGCGTCCACCAGAACCGCTGCGCCGGCATCGTGGGCCATGGCGATGATCTTCCGGGCGGGATTGACCGTGCCAAGGGAATTGGAAACGTGGTTGAAGGCCACGATTCGGGTTTTATCATTGAGGAGTTTCTCGTAGATATCAAGGCGCAGCTCGCCGTTTTTGTCAAAAGGCACCACCCGGAAATGGGCCCGGCGTTTTTCGCACAGCATCTGCCAGGGCACAAAATTGGAGTGGTGTTCCATTTCGGTCACGATCACCTCATCTCCCGGGTTGACAAAAGCCTCCCCAAAGGAGGACGCCACCAGGTTGATGGATTCGGTGGTGCCCCGGGTGAAGATGATCTCGTAGTCATGGGCGGCGTTGAGGAATTTCTGCACGGTTCCCCGGGCTTCCTCGTGGGCTTCGGTGGCCAGGTTGGAAAGGTGGTGGGTGCCGCGGTGGATATTGCTGTTGTAGGCGGTGTAATAATCCCGGATCGTGTCAATTACGAGGTTAGGTTTTTGGGTTGTGGCGGCGTTATCCAGGTACACGAGGGGCTTCCCGTGGACGGTGGCGTTCAGGATTGGGAAATCTGAGCGTATTTTCTCAAAATCGAGTGTCATAGGTCCCTTCAAATTTTTTTGTTATTCGGTTTCTGTCTGAATTTTACCAGACAAGGCCAGCCCATGCGGGAATGTGTTCAGGCGGTTGCGCCCCGATGTGGGCCATCTGAAAAAAAGGAACCCTCTAAGGGCGCGATTCCTGTATTAAAATAAACATACTGGAGATTAAGTGAGGCGATAATGATACGCGTAGTGCTTGTGGATGATCATCCGGTGGTGCGGGCCGGAATACGGGCTGTGTTGCAAAAAGCCGAGGACGTTTTGGTGGCTGCGGAGGGCGGGGATGGGGCCGAGGCCCTGCGGCTGGCACGGGAATATCGTCCGGATGTGCTGGTTCTGGACATCAACCTGCCCGATATGACCGGGCTGGCCGTGGCGCGCCAACTGGGGGAGGAAGGCCTGCACCTTAACATTCTCATTCTGACGCTGCATTCAGATGCCAAAACGGTGTTTGAGACCCTGGAGGCGGGCGCCCGGGGCTATGTCCTCAAGGATGAGGCCCTCGAATCCCTGGCCAAGGCTGTCCGGGCAGTGGCCCGGGGGGACAGTTGGCTCAGCCCATCTGTGGCGGGCAAGGTGGTGCGCCGGGCTGTGGATGGCAAGGTGATGGAACCGGCCCAGCCCGAGCTGCCTGTGGACCTGACCCCCCGGGAGTTGGATGTTCTCAAGCTCCTGGCCCAGGGTTTGGACAATGAGACCATCGCGGAAACTCTGGTCCTCACCAAACGCACGATTCAAAATCATGTTTCCAACATCTACGGCAAACTGGGCACCTCCTCCCGAACGGAGGCGATGCTCTTTGCCATCCAGCACGGCCTGGTGGACATTCCTTCGGGCGGGAAGGATTCGGATGGCGCCTGAGAAGAGCTTTGGTTCACGCTGGGGTTTCTGGCTGGCGCTGCCCCTGGCAGCCCTTTTGCCCGCGCTGCTGGCTCTGCAGATCGGAGCCATGTCTCGGACGCCCTCCCTGGGGTTCACGTGGTCGGACCACGGCGTGGATCTGGTGTGGGACGTGGCCCTGGGTGGGCCGGCGCATCGGGCGGGAATCCGTCCGGGGGCTGTGCTGGTGTCCCTGGATGGGGAAGACCCGGATGACCTGATCCTGGTGCAGGGGGAGGTGGTTGCCGTCAGCACCCTCGTCCCCCAGGGGCCGGATGGCGGCCAGGTGGATCTGGAAGTCACCTCGCTTCTGCAGGCGATGCCCTGGCGTCTGGCCGGGATGGTCCTGATTTTCCTGATACCGTGGTTGTGCGGCGGGTTGGTTCTCCTCAGGACGCAGGAGTCCCCGGAGACGCGGATTTTCTTTGTCCTGTGCCAGGTGTTGGGGGCGGCTCTGCTGACCGGGTTGTGGTTGGATGGGGGATGGCCCCATCCCCGATGGGTTTTCATCGTCTTTGTTCTGGCCCTGCATCTGGCCCCGGCCTGTTTCTTCCATTACCGCCTGGCGGACCTGGCGCGTCCCGGGGGGCGGCCTGTCTGGTGGCTGGCGGGAGCCTACAGTTTGGTTTTGGGTGGGGCTGCCGCCTTTCTGCTGGATTGGATCAGTCCCTGGGTCAGTTTGGGCTCGGCCGGATTCCTGGCTCTTGCGGGTGTGGGTGTGGGGGTTGCAGCCTATTTTCGTCGCGCAACCCCCCGGCAGCGGCAGCGGATGCGGCTGCGCACCCTCGGGCTGGTTATGGCTGGCGGCGCCGTCCTGGTCAGACTGGCCGTCATGGCAGCCCGCACCCCCCTGTGGCCTCTGTTCCCGGCTTGGTTCAGCACCCTGATGATCGCCCTGGCGCCCCTCAGCGATGTCTTCAGCCGGAGAAGGCGGGGCCTGTTTTGGGTTGATCGCCTGCTCTATCATCTGATGGTTGGTTTGGTCCTCCTGCTGGGGTTGGGGGGGCTTTTTCTGGGGGGCTTTTGGCTGGGGGATGCGTACCTGCCGGACGGGTTTTGGATCCGGGGGGCGGCCCTGACGCTGTTGGCACTGGGGACAGGGTTCTTGTTTTCACCCACCCGCCGGGTCATCCGCAGGGGGATGACCTGGCTCTTTTATGGACAGGTTGGGGGAAGCCCCCGCCTCCTTGAAGCGGCGGGCCAGGCTTTGGCCGGCTGCCTCAGCCGGCGGGAGTTGAATCAGGTGCTGACCCGGGACATCCCGGACATCCTGCGTCTTTCAGGGGCTGAATTGTGGTTTGGCGAGGCAGCCTTTGCCCCCACCCGCAAAGCGGAGGTCCCCCTTCTGTCCTTCGAACTGGAATTCCAGGCCAAGGTCCGGGCGATCTGGACTCTGTTTCCCTATCAGGACGGGCGGCCATTTTCTGCACAGGACCGCCGGATCCTTTCAGCCGTCGCACGCCAGGCCGAAGCGGCCCTGCGCAATGTCCTCCTGGTGGAAGCTCTGCGGCGGCGTCTGGATGAGATCCGCGCCGGACAGGAACTTCTGGCGGAAGCGCAGCACCAGCTTCTGCGGTCTCGGGACAATGAACGCTCCCGCCTGGCCCGGGACCTGCATGATGGGCCAATTCAAGATCTGGTGGCTTTGAATTTGTCTCTGGGGCTCCTTGAGACGGATTCCGGGGAAATGGACTCAGAACTGGCGGAACTGCGCGCAGCGGTCAGGGCCCTGATCGGCGAACTGCGGCAGGTCTGCGCAGCACTCCGGCCGCCGCTGCTGGATACCCTGGGGTTGGGGGCGGCTTTGCAGTCCCTGGTGGCAGACTGGGCGGAGGAGACGGGGATGGCGGCCGAGATGCGTCTGGAGGCCCCTTCGGAGAGCCTGACCGGACTGTCGGACGAAGCGATGGTCAATCTCTACCGCATTCTGCAGGAGGCCCTGCACAACATCGGAAAACATGCCCGGGCCCGTCATGTGTCGGTGCGGCTGCAGTGCGATGATGCCCTGCTGACCCTGACAATCCGCGATGACGGGGCGGGGTTTGCCCTGCCGGACACCTTCCGGGGTCTCACCCAGGAGGGACATTTTGGCCTGGTGGGGATGCGGGAGCGGGTCAATCTGATTGGGGGAAAGTGGGCTCTGGATTCCAGCCCTGGCAAGGGCACCACCGTCGAGGTGACACTGCCCCTCTCCTGAAGATAGACATCCGGTGCGGGCAGGCGCGTTGGATCACTTGCCTTGCTCCCTTGGCCAGGGGTGTTGCAGAGGTGTTATCCTCCTCGCCAAAAATTTATGATTAATGCCATGTCATTTCAGTGGCGGCCTGTTCCCGCTTGATATGTCATAGAAAATCCTGTAAAATGTTAACAACCGTTAATAAAGCCCCATTTATTCATAGTTTGCCTTGAACCATTACGGACTTTCCATCAAGGGAGCGGTATATGAACATCATTAAAGTATCAGCAAACTCCCGCACTGCTGCTGTAGCAGGGGCTATCGCAGGTGTCATGCGCGAACACCGGTTTGCCGAAGTACAGGCGATTGGTGCCGGCGCCGTCAATCAGGCCATCAAAGCAGTGATCCTCGCCCGAGGCTATCTGGTCAATGACGGCATTGATCTGATCTGCGTCCCAGAATTTGTGGATGTGGACATTGACGGCAAGGTGCGCACGGCCATCAAGCTGACCGTCACTCCCCGGGGCGAAGAGCCCACACCGCCCGATCAAACTGCGGATGAAGCAGAGTCGGAGGGTGCGGAAGAACCGGAAACAGCGCCGCAGGGGACGCCAACAGCGGAAATGTAAGCAAGCGGTCTTCACGAACTGTTAATCCATCGCAAGATGATATTAAAAAACAGACGCTGTTCGCGCGTCTGTTCTTGCTTTGTGTTGCATGTTTGGCTGGCGATCCTTACAGATTGAAGGACACCTCGGCTTTTCCGGTCAGCATCTCCTGCATTTTTTGGATCACCAGGGTCAGGTGCTGTGGTTTGGCGACGTAATCCAGATCGTCACTGGGGATGGTCAGCACAGGGCACAGATCAAAGTGATCTACCCAGTTTTCATACAATTCGTTCAGGTCGGCCAGGTATTCAGCGCTGATGGTGCGTTCATAATCCCGGTTGCGCTTTGCGATGCGGTCCAGCAGGGTGGGCACGGAAGCCCGTAGATAGATCACCAGATCCGGCGGGGGGAGGAACTCCACCAGAACCTGATAGAGCTCCCGATAGGTTTCATAATCCCGTTCGCTGATGGAATCCTGAAGATAGAGGTTGTGGGCGAAGATTTCGGCATCTTCATAGACACTGCGGTCCTGGATCACGGAACCGGATTGGCGCATCAATTGCCGGTGGATGCGCAGCCGCCGCATCAGGAAATATACCTGGGAGTGAAAGGCCCAGGCCTGCATATCATCATAAAAGTCCGCCAGATAGGGGTTTTCGGTCACGGGTTCGAAGAAAGGCGTCCAGTGCAGCTTACTGCATAGCAGCCGCACAAGGGTTGATTTTCCAACGCCGATGTTGCCTGCAATGGCGATAAATTTTTCCATCTAGGGGATTTCTCCAGCCAATTCCTGATCAATGATGGTTGTGAATAATTCATAGGGCTGGGCGCCGACCACGGCCAGACCATTGATAAAGAAGGTCGGGGTGGACCGCACGCCGAATTGAAGGGCGTAATCCCGGTCGGCGGTCACCTCCCTGGCGGTGCTCTCATCGGCGCGGCAGCTCTCGAAGGCCTCAAGATCCAGGTCCAGTTCACTGGCGAAGGTTTGGTAAGCCTCTTCTCCCAGGGGCAGCTCGCCGCTGAAGAGCAGGGCTTGATAGGGATAGTACTGTCCCTGTTCTCCGGCGCAGTTGGCGGCCACGGCAGCCGGGATGGCCTCCGGGTGGTTGCTGCCGGGGAAATCCCGGTAGATGAAGCGGATCTGGTCGCCGTACTGTTCCAGCAATTGCGGCAGGGTCTCCCGATGCCATTTGGCGCAGTAGGGGCACTCATAATCGCTAAATTCGATGATGGTGATGGGCGCATCCTCCGGGCCCAGGACGGGGTCGTCATCCTCCGAGACGTCATAGCGGGTGGGGGTTTCGGTGGCTTGGGGCGCGGCAGCCGGCTCTCCGGTAGCGCCCCCGGCCATCTGTTGCCAGAGGTCGGCTTGTTCCCGGGCGTCGCCCAGTTTTTCGCCCCAGAGGAAATATCCGATCAGAATGCCAGCCAGCAAGGCAATCGGGACCAGCGCGGCAAAGAAATGCCAGCGTAAGAAGGTGAAGGTCGGTTCTTTCTTGGTCATAACGCGTCTCTCTATGGTACTCAACGAATAAATGATTGGCTCTAATTGTATTGGATGATGCAGGGTAAGAAAAGGTTACGCGGCACGAAAAGATCGAGAAAGAGGCTCCGGACCGGTCCCCAGTTGCCGGCGGCGTCCTGGGCGTGCAGGAAGATAAGATGCCGACCGGGGGAAAGCCCGCGGGTGTCAATCACGGCCAGGAGGTCTTCCGCGGTTTCATCAAAGCTGCCGTCCCCGGCCTGCATCGGCTGGGGCGCCGCTGCCGGATCCCAAAAAGGCAGGTCCAGGCTGAACTGGGCAGCAGCGAGGGGCTGGGAGGGCTCCAAGCCGTTCCACGGGGAATAGCGGGTGTCGTCCGCCGCAGCCTGCAGGGTGACGCTGGCGCCCAGGGGTGCGGACGTCAGGGAAAGGGTCGGGTTGAGGATGTCTGGCCCGGCCGGGAGCAGATAGGGCGCCCGGGCCGCCCGGGCCGCGTAGAGGAGGGCATTCAGGTTGTCCGGGAGAATGGTCGTTGTAAAACTGCTGCAGTCCTGGAAAAAGCTGGTGCCGATTTCAATGGTGTAGGCGGCCAGGCCCAGGGTGCCGTAGGCGTAATCATCCGTCGCTCCGGAGGCCGGGTAGAGGAAGGCGGCTTGTTGGGGTTCATAGCCGTTGAACCAGGCCAGCTTGCGGCCCAGGGTTTGCAGGGCGTCGTGGTTGGGGGCCGTTGCCGCCGCGGTGAACCCCCAAGGCCAGAGCACCATTTCCCCATAGCTGTGGATGTCCAGATACAGTCCGGTGCTATCCTCCGGCGCGGGATCGTCCAGGCCGGGCCCGCGCCTGTCAGGAAAATGGGCGGTGAGGTAGGCCTGTAGAGCCTGAGTCTCCGGTTCCGAGGCGGCGCTGGGCCCCCGGTAGGCGCTGCTGCAGGGATTGCCGCTGTCCCCGGCGGTGCCCCACTGGAAGGCAAAATTGCGGTTCAGGTCCGCTCCCCGGGAGGTGGAGGTGGGACCGCAGTAATTCTCATTGGTGTTCTTCCGCCAGAGCAGTCCGGCTTCGGCTTGTTTTCGCCCGTCGGGGTTGGCCTGGAGGAGGAAGTGCACCTCCTGGTGGTCCAGGATCCAGGTGATGTCCGGATCCTGGCCATAGTTGGCGGCCAGATGTTCGGCAAACCGCAGGGCCAACTCGGCGGTGGCGTATTCCCGAGCATGCAGGGCCGAGGAGATCAGCAGGACCGGTTTGTCGCCATGGATGCGGCTGCTGGTCAATGTCAGCACCATCAGATCATAACCGGCATTTTCGCCGGAGGCGGTTTTTTCCCAGGAGTCCCCGATATCCGTCCAGGCGGCCAGATCCGGATAGGCCGCGGCCAGGGCAGCCGCCCTGGCCAGGGTCTCCTCCACGGTGTGATAGCAGGGATAGCCGGGGATGCCGGCTTGTTGTCCGGGAAGGGGTTGGCGGGGCTGCTGAAGGGCCAGGGTCATCTCCGGCTCCGGGGCCCAGGTGTAGCCCTGGCTCTGCAGGGCGGCCAACTGGCTTTCCGTGACCGCGGCGATCAGATAGCCTGCTTTCGGGTGCACTTCCCAGATATCCAGTTCCGCCGCCAGGGTTGGCAGGTCCGCCTGATCCGGGAGGAAGAGGCGGATGACGAGGTTCTCCTGGGGCAATGCGGCCCGGGCGCTGTGCTCCCCGAAGCTGGAGAAGATCAGGCTCAGGGCCAAGAAGATGACCAGAAAATGGCACAAAGGCTTCATAAATCCTGTCCTTGCGGCGTTTGGCGGTCCAGTTCCCTGTGAGATTCCAGTTATCCACATGTGGATAAACTGTGGATAACCTGAAAATCTGGATGCCCAGCCCTGATTCCCGGCGGAATGACGCCGGTTTGACCGGTTTTCCGATGCACAGGTGCTGTCGCGGCAGGGGGCTGGAGGATTGCGTGAGACTCCCTGCAGTTTTTTATGATTATATCAAATCCGGGCTATAATAGACGCCAGTGGTCCTCCGGTGGTTCTCCACAGCTTTCTCCCCCTTTTCTCCCCGGAGCCACCGATTCTGGTGGATAACCTGTGGATAATCCCGGTCATGTTGTGGAAATCAGGATTTGAGGAGGCTTGGTATGACAGCGTATACACTCCCATGGGGCGACGAGCGGTTGCCCCTTGATTTGCCGGAAACCTGGCAGGTCGTTGGTTTTCTGGAGCCCAATGCGGTTTCCCCGGTGGATGACCCGGCGGCGGCCATTGCGGAGAGTTTGGCAAATCCGATTGGTCTGGCTCCCCTGCCGGATCTGATACAGTCCGATTTTCAGATCACCATCGTGCTGGATGATATCAGCCGCCCCACCCCGGTTCACCTGGTGGCGCCCCAGGTGCTGGCCTGCCTGGCCGAGGCTGGCGTCCCCGGAGAAAGAATCCGGTTCGTTCCGGCCCTGGGCCTGCACCGACCGATGACTCTGGAGGAGGTCCGGGGGCGCACCGGCCTCCCTGATCTGACCGCGGAGCAGGTGGTCAACCCCGCCTGTGACGACCTGGAAAGGATGGCCCGCCTGGGAGAGACCAGCCGAGGAACCCCTGTATTTATTGACCGGACCGTGGCTGAAGCGGATCTGGTGATCTCTGTGGGCTGCATTGAACCGCACATCATCGCCAGCTTTGGCGGGGGATATAAGAACATTGTCCCCGGCACGGCCGGGCGCTCCACCATTGCCCACAATCACAGCCTGAATGCCACCCCGCAAACCTTCAATATGGTCGGTGCGCCGATTCCGCAGAATCCCATGCGGCAGGATCTGGAAGAGGCTGCGGCCATGCTCAACCCGCCGGTTTTCATCATCAACACGGTTCTGGATGCGGACCTGAATCTGGTGCGGGTGGTTGCGGGGGATCCGGTAGCCGCCCACCGTGCGGGCTGTGAGACGAGTGCGCGCTTGTTTGGGGTCCCGGTAGAAAAGCCGGCGGATGTGGTCATCACCAATTCTTTCCCGATGGATTCCGACCTGCGGCAGGGGGTGAAGGCCCTGGCCAATTCTATCCGGGCTGTCCGGAAGGGCGGCGTGATGATCACCATGGTCCGGGCTGAAGAAGGGGTGGGGGTGTTTGGCCTGGCGGAGAAGAAGCTGCCCCTGGGTCGGGGGGCCTTGCGGCTGCTGGCGCCCCTGCTGATCCCCCTCGTGCCGAAATTGAAACTGAAGAGCATGGGCGAGGAGGACCGCTTTTTCCTCTATTTTGCACTGCAAGCCATGCGCCATGCCACCCTGATCATGGTGGCCCCGACTATCCCGGAGGATGTGAAGGCTAATCTGCCCTTTGTCACCTTTGAGGACAGCCTGGCGGATGCCCTGGAAAAGGCCCGGACAAAGGTTCCGGGTCAGGCGGAAGTCCTGATCTTCCCCAATGGCGGAACCACATATCCCGATTTGTCACGCTGAGCCGGTTTCACCCGAAATCTGTCTGAAACAAAAAAGCTGCCCCGATGTCCGGGGCAGCTTCTGTTTTTCCGAAAGGGGTGGCAAGGGGCCGATCAGGCCTCTGCGCCCTGATTCTTGTGAATTTTCTTGAGCAGGAAGACCTTGGTCACTTCAGCAGCAATGGAGGGGATCAGCACCAGCGGCAGGATCTCAAGCCACTGCGCCCAACCGAGCGAGGTTGTGTCGAAGATTGGCTGCAGGAAGGGCACATAGACCACCAGCAGGATCATGACCATGGAGCCGATTACGGCAATGTTCATGACCTTGTTTTTGAAGAAGCCGATCTTGACGAGGGGATAGAACTCAGAACGGGCGGTGTAGGCCCGGAAGAGTTCCGAGACGCTCAGGGTCACAAAGGCCATGGTTTCGGCGAATTCGATGTGTTCAGGGTCAATGAAGCGGCCGATGGCAAAAGCGCCCAGGGTGACGGCAGTGATGGCGATGGTCTGCACGAGGATGCCGATTTGCATATATTTATTGATGATCGGTTCCTGCGGCGGGCGGGGCGGACGGTCCATGATGTCCGGATCGCCGGGTTCTGTGCCGAGGGCCAGGGCGGGGGCGCCGTCCGTGACCAGGTTGAGCCACAGGAGCTGAATGGCCGTGAGCGGCACGGGCCAACCCAGCAGAATCGCCAGGAAGATGATCATGATCTCAGCCGCATTGCAGGAGAGCAGGTAATAGACAAACTTGCGGATATTGCTGTAAATCACGCGCCCCTGTTCAACGGCTGAAACGATGCTGGCATAGTTGTCGTCTGTAAGGACCATATCGGCGGTGCCCTTGGCCACGTCCGTGCCGGTGATGCCCATGGCAATGCCGATGTCGGCCCGCTTGATGGCCGGGGCGTCGTTGACGCCGTCGCCCGTCATCGCCACCACTTCCTGATTGCTGCGCAGGGCGTCCACGATGCGCATTTTATGTTCCGGGCTGACCCGGGCATAGACGTCGGTGACCTTGACATTGTCAATCATTTCTTCTTCCGTCAGGTCATTGATATCCGCGCCGGTCATCACCTGGCGTCCCGGCCGCAGGAGGCCGATTTCCTCGGCAATGGCGCGGGCGGTGTTGGGATAATCCCCGGTGATCATGATCGTGCGGATCCCGGCATCCCGGGCGGTGTTGAGGGCGGGTGTGACCTCGGGTCGGGCAGGATCAATCATGCCGATCAGGCCCACGAAGGTCAGGTCTTGTTCCAACTCGTCGCTGTTGATTTCATCAGGCATCACCGGGACCATGCGGCAGGCCACACCCAGCACGCGCAGGGCGTCTCCTGTCATGGCGTCATTGGCGGCCAGGATTCTCTCGCGGTGTTCATCGGTCAGTTTCTGATCGCCATTTTCCAGGGTCTGAACATGGGAGCAGAGGTTCAGGACCACATCCGGCGCGCCCTTGACGGCGATGATGTACCATTCCCGCCGATCTTCTCCCACCAGCCCGGAGGAGGGGTCCTCTTCGGGTTTTTCCACGGCATGGATGGTGACCATCCGTTTGCGTGTGGAATCGAAGGGGATCTCCTGCTTGCGGGGATAGGCCTCATTGAGAGCCTTGGCGGAGGTGCCGGCCTTGTGGGCGGCCACGAGGATGGCGCCTTCGGTGGGGTCGCCGATCATCCGATAGGTTTCCTCTCCGGCCTGTTCGCCGGAGTGTTCCAACTGCGCGTCGTTATTCAGGGTTCCCAGCCACAGGGTGGTCTTTGCAGCAGGAAATTGTTCCAGTTTCACCGGTTGGTCATTGACAAGGAACTCGCCCTTGGGGGTGTAACCGCTGCCGGTTACATGGATGAATTGATCCTCCACCCACAGCCGGGTGACGGTCATTTCGTTTTGAGTCAGGGTGCCGGTCTTATCCGAGCAGATCACCGTGGCGGAGCCCAGGGTCTCCACAGAGGAGAGTTTGCGAATGAGGGCGTGACGGCGCACCATCTCGCGCATGCCGAGGGCCAGGCTGATGGTGACCACAGCCGGAAGGCCTTCCGGTACGGCGGCGATGGCCAGGGAAACAGCCACCATGAACAATTCGGTGAGTTCGGCCAGTCCGGCGGAGCTGAAAATGCCCGCGTGACCGGGGGTCAGGAGGAAGCGTGTCACCCCAATCACAAAGACCAGACCGCACACGATCAGGGAACCCCAGCCAAGGACTTTGCCCAACTGGTCCAAACGGCGCTGGAGGGGCGTTTCTTCGTCTTCAACCCGGGAGAGCATCGTGGCGATCATCCCAAGCTGGGTGTTCATACCCGTGCTGACCACAACGCCTTTGCCGCGGCCATAGGTGACCAGGGTGCCCATGAAGGCGGTGTTTTTCTGGTCGCCCAGGGGGATGTCCTTTTCCAGCCGGGTTTGCGCTTTCTTTTCCACAGGCACGGATTCGCCGGTCAGGGAGGCTTCATCCACCCGCAGGTTGACGGCCTCCAGCAGGCGGACATCGGCGGGAATGTAGTTCCCCGCTTCCAGGAAGACCACATCGCCAGGCACCAGGTCCCTGGCCGGGACGGAAACACGCCGGCCGTCGCGCAGAACCATGGCTTCCGGAGCGGCCAGTTTCTTGAGCGCCGCCAGGGCTGCCTCAGCGCGGCTTTCCTGAACAATGCCCATGATGGCATTGAGGACCACGATGGCCAGGATGGCGATGGCTTCGGTTGTATCGCCAAGCAGCATGGAAATGGCGGCCGCGCCAATGAGCATATAGATCACAAAATTGTTGATCTGGGCCCAGAGCATCTCCCAAAATGTGGTGGGAGGGGCTTCCTTGAGTTCGTTGGGCCCGTATTTTTCCTGACGGGCTTCAATCTCTTCCCGACTGAGTCCGGTTTCAATAGGGGTTTGTAAGCGTTCCAGGACGTCTGTGCTGCTCATGGCATGCCATGAGATCGAGACATCCTTTTGCTCCTTGACAACAGTGGTTTTTTCATCACTCATAAAAAATAACTCCTGGTTACTGAATTTCAAAGGAAGAGCATACCCCGAACACGGGGGGAGGACCCTCAGATTATCTAAGGTGTTCTGCCGTCTTCCATATTAACGCGCATCCTGTTCATTATAGCTGATTTTAGAACGGCCTGGGAAGTGAAAATTGACGGCCTTGGTGGCAGATGGGTGTTTTTTGCGGACGGACCGGCAGGGTGGGCGGGGGCTCAGAACCCCTTTCCCTGTTTGACCACAATGCTCCCGGCCGGTGCGCCGATATCCCGCCCGATGACGGGGCACTTGATTTGCAGGAGGAAGAACAGCGGCGCCTGAACCTCTGAAAGGGTCTCATAGTTGCCCTGCCCTTTGGCCAGGATCAGCGATGCTGCATCAAAGGCCCGGCGGAAGGCGGGGCTGCAGGCCTCCAGAACGGTCCCCGGTATCCGGGCGCCGTTGTCTATCAGGGCAGCGGCTTCGTGGATTCCGACCGCGCGGGCATCCGCCAGGGTGGCATCGTTGAGCACCGGGCCGCCCCGGACGGCATAGGTGATGGGGAGGTCCAGGGTTTCGATCAGCAGGCGGTCAAAGACCGTCTCTCCGGCATTGTCCCCCAGAAACAGGGCCCGGTCTGTTGACCCCAGCCGGGCGCGCAGTTCTGCCAGGTGGTCAATGGCCGGCTTCTGGGTCAGCACGCGCTGGACGACGTCCCAAAGGTCATAGTCCGGATTGGGCCCAAAATCAATGATATTGCCGGCAATGCTCAGACGGATGGCGGTTTCCAGGGGGTCTTTGGCTTCAGCCACCAGGGTGCGCAGCCGGGGCAGGAGGTCCAGGGCCTTTTGGGTGGCCTGGCCCTTGACGTCCCGGTAGGGGTCCGGATTCCCGGTCATCTCCCTGACCATGCGGTGGACCCGGGCGCCGATTTCAGGGGGCGTGAGGTCTTCCGGCAGGGTCTTCAGGAGGTCCAGGGTCTGGTTCATCAGGGATTTGGTCTTCCGGGGGCCGGCCTGGGCCATCCGGGCGGCTTCCAGGGCTTGCCGCAGGACACAGGGGTAACAATCCAGATAGGTCTGCATATCCAGGGATTATAGCACCTGGACGGCGGCAGGAAAAGTCAGAATCCCCGGCTGTGGGGGCTCACCGGGGATGGCAGGGTTGATGAGGCTGTCTGGCTGTTGTGGTCAGTCTTCCGGACCGATCTGTGTTCCGGAGGGGAGGACGGTGCGCTTGGGAATCACCACGATGCCGTCCTTGACGGTGTAGAGATCGGTTTCCAGTTCGGTACCCCTGGGGAAGGGGCGAATGGTCACGTCCTGTCCCATCCGGACGTTTTTATCAATGATGGCGCCTTGGAGGTCGCAGTTCTGTCCGATGCCGATGGGGATGTCGCCGGATTCGTCATAGTAGTCGGCGCCCATCAGGACGGTATCCCGGATACGGGTGCCAGCCTTGATCCTGCTGCGCAGACCGATCACGGAGTGTTCAATTCGGGCGTCTGCAATCACGCATCCCTCGGCAATGAGCACCTGGTTGAGCTGGCAGTTTTCCAACCGGGAGCCGGGCAGGAAGCGGGCATGCGTATAGATGCGCTGGTCTGGATTGTAAATGTCAAAGGGCGGATCCGTGATGGTCAGGGCCAGGTTGGTTTCATAGAAGGAGCGGATTGTCCCGATATCGCGCCAGTAGCCGTCGAATTCATAGCCGAACACCCGGGAGGCCTTCTTGACGCAGTGGGGAATGATGTCATAGCCAAAATCATCAAAATCCTGACCGCCGGGTTTCAGGTTGAGCACGTCCACCAGGGTATCCAGGTTGAAGAGATAAATGCCCATGGACGCCAGGTAGGGTTTCTCGGGGTCATCCCGGGAGACAAAGGCATCCAGGACGTCCGGATCCTTGGGTTTCTCGGCGAAATCCACCACCTCTCCTTTTTGGTCACGTTTGAGGAGGCCGAACCGGGAGGCATCCGCCCGGCTGATGGGCTGGACGGCCACGGTGACATCCGCGTTGTTTTCCCAGTGGTAGGCGGCCATTTTGGAGTAGTCCATGCGGTAGAGATGATCCCCGGCCAGGATCAGCACATATTTTGACCGGGAAGATTGGATTTCAAAGAGCTGCTTGCGGACTGCATCGGCTGTGCCCTGATACCATTCCATGCGTTCCATGGTCTGTTCGGCGGCCCAGATCTGGACCCACCCGGTGTGGAAGGAGTCAAAGTTGTAGGTGCCTGTGATGTGGCGGTGAAGGGAGACTGAGTTGAACTGGGTCAGCACGGCGATCCGATAGATGCTGGAATTGATGCAGTTGCTGATCGGGATATCAATCAGGCGGTACTTACCGGCGATAGGGACGGCGGGTTTGGAGCGCATCATCGTGAGGGGATAGAGGCGCTTCCCCTGGCCGCCGCCGAGGATAACGGAGAGGATATCGTTCAAGCTGGGCATGGGGACTCCTTTTCTGACGTGGGCGAAAATCCGGTGGGCATGGGTGTCTTTATTCTCATTGTATCCGATATGCGTCTGCTGCTGCCAAATAAAAATATCGCCCATCGGGCGATATGATGTCATCCAAAGGAATTCTGGGCGGTGCGCTCCCGGACAATTTGCAGGATTTCATCGGCGGAGCGCAGGGTGCCTTCCCCGATGGGCCCCAGCATTTGGGCCAGCTCCTGGCGCCGGTCGGATTCGACCAGAGGGGAAACCTCCGTATGGGTGCGTCCTCCCACAAGTTGCTTGATGACCTTGTAGTGCTGGTCGCCATAGGCAGCCAGTTGCGGCAGGTGGGTGATGCACATCACCTGGTGCTGGCGCGAAAGTTTCCAGAGCTTTTCGCCCACCACCATCCCGACCCGCCCGCCAATACCCTGGTCAATTTCATCGAAGATCAGGGTTGGGACGGTGTCCGCTTTGGCCAGGACGTTTTTCAGCGCCAGCATGAGCCGGGAGGTTTCACCGCCTGAGGCAACCTTGACCAGGGATTTGTAGCCCTCTCCCGGGTTGGTCTCCACCAGGAATTCCACCCGGTCGTAGCCGTGGGCATCGAAGGCCACCCGCCGGCCGTCCGCCAAGGGCAGCCCGTCCGGGTCCTCCCGGGCGTCCAGGGAAGCCTGGAAGCGCGCGCTGGCCATGCGCAGGTCGTTCAGCTCAGATTCCACCGAGCGGCTGAGGGATTCGGCCGTCTTCAGACGCTGGTCATGGAGGGTTTGGCCCTTCTGCGCCAGGATCTTCAGCAGGCGGGTCTCCTCCGCTTCCAACTCGGCCATGCGCTCTTCGGCATGGGTGATGGAGTCCAGTTCCCTTCGGGCGCGTTCGCCAAAAGCCAGGATTTCCTCAATGGAATTGCCGTATTTGCGCTTCAGACGGTTAATCAGGTCAATCCGCTCCTCAATCCGGTCCAGCAGGCGCGGGTTGAACTCGATGTTTTCGGCGTAGTTCTGCAGGTCCAGGGCCAGTTCCTGCAAGACGGTCAGGCTGTCCTCGGCCCGTTCGTGATGCTCCAGGGTGGAGGGGTCAATTTTTGCCAGCGCGGCCAGGGCCGCCACCACCTCTCCCAGAAGTTCGCTGATGCCGGGGACCTCCGGGGTGCCCTCCTCGATCAGCATCTGGGCGTTTTGGGAGTGTTTGGCCAGGCTTTCCGCGTTGGCCAGCCGGGTGCGCTCCTGGCGCAGTTTTTCCTCTTCACCGGTTTCCAGTTTGGCGGTGTCAATCTCCTGGACCTGAAAGCTGAGCATATCCATCCGGCGGGCTGCGTCCTGTTCGCTCTGGCGCAGGGCTTTCAGATCCTTGCGCACCTGCCGGAGCTGGTCGTAGGTTTTCCGATAGTCAGCCAGGGCCGGGCCGGTGCCGGCGAAACGATCCAGCAGGTCCATGTGGTTGCGCACCCGCAGCAGGGAGAGGTGTTCGGATTGTCCGTGAATGTCTACCAGATGGGCGCCGATCTCGCGCTGGAGGGTGGCCGTCACCGTGCGTCCGTTGATGCGGGCTGTGTTGCGGCCTTCCATGCGGATCTCCCGGCCCAGGGTGATGAAATCCGGATCGTCCAGGAGGTCTTCCGCCTCCAGCAGGGCGTGGACGGCAGGTTTGGCCTTTTCATCGAGGCGAAAGGTTGCTTCCACCAGGGCCCGGTCCACCCCTGTGCGAATGGTGCTGGTTTCAGCCCGGCCGCCTAAAACCGCCTCGAGGGCATCCAGGATGATGGATTTCCCCGCGCCGGTCTCTCCGGTGAAAACCACCAGTCCATTGACAAAATCCAATTGAAGTGTCTGGATGATTGCGAAGTTTTTAATGCGCAGTTCGGTCAGCATAGGTTGATTCTACCAAAGCTCTTTATGGTCGTCGAATGCCGGAGAGGCGGTAATAGGCTGAGGGCACCGCCAGGACCAGGTACAAAATTTGATAGCCCAAGGGCAGCAGGCTGTACAGGCTGAAGGCGCCGAACCGGAGGCCCAGGACCAGGTTGATCAGGTTGACGGCCAGGAGGGGCAGGCCGCCGGCGATTATGGCATAGGAAATCCACTTGAATAATTTTCTTCCCCTGCGTTTTTTCGTCACGGCCCGGATGACCTCCGCAATGCCCACGCCTGCCGCAGGGGCCAACAAAAAGGTGAAAAAGCCGATGAAGGAGACCAGCAGGCTGCCGAGGAAGGACAGCGCGGCGGCAATCAGGATTCCCAGGATGTAGTCCTGGGGCTTGCTGGTGTTGAAGACCCGTTGCTGCTGCTGGACGCAGTCCGGGCAGCGGTAGCCCGTGGGGGTTTGCACCGCTTCCTGGGGGGTGATCGGCCGGCCGCATTTGTTGCAGCGCAGGGTGATGTGATCGTCTGGTTGTTGTGAATTAGTTGGATTTGTCATTTGATTTCACACTGATTAAGGGGTTGTGCTCCATATAAGCGGTTAAATTGCGATAAAAATAGCCCGGATCCTGGAAGCGGACCATGCGGAGGTAGCGCTCATTGGCCGTCACGCGGACACAATCGCCGCTGCTGACCAGAACCGGTTCGTGGCCGTCCACACTGACCACAGCTTCGTGTTTGGTGTGAACCTTGATGCACACGGAAACGCCCTCGGAGAGGACTACCGCCCGATCCACGGAGAGATGGGGCGCCACGGGCATCAGGAGGATATTGCGCATCTCCGGGGGGAGGATGGGCCCGCCGGCGGCCAGGGCATAGGCTGTTGATCCGGTGGCAGTGGCGGCGATCAGCCCGTCGGCCACATAGCTGGCCATGTGGGCCTCGTTCACCGTGGCCTCCACCCGGATGGGGCGCACCTGCGTTCCCCGGGCCACGACCACTTCGTTGATCACATCCCAGTTGGCGACTTCCCTGCCGTTCCGGATGCAGCGGGCGGACAGCATCATGCGATCCTCATACCGGAAGTCCCCGGTATGCAATTTGGGCAGGGCTTTCTTCCAGTTGTCGCGTTTCAGTTCCACCAGAAAGCCGAAATGCCCGACATTGATCCCCAGAAGGGGGATATCCGCCGAAGCGCAAATATGCCCGGCGCGCAGCATGGTGCCATCACCGCCCAGGGCGATCAGGAAATCGAAGGTTCCCTCCCGGACGGCGTCCCGCAGGGTTTCGTCATAGAGGGACCCCGCGTCTGCCGAAATGCCTTCGGCGCGCAGGAAATCCGCCACGCGGGTTGCCACGTTCAGGGCCCCATTGATGCCCGGGTGGGCCAGGACGGCGATGTTCTCGGGTGGTGTGATGGTCTCTGACATATCTGTCTTATTATAGCCCTATTTAAGGAACCATCCCAAATTTGCTGCCCCGGGGGCTCGGTTTTCCAGAAAGGAGATTTGGCAAGGGGCGGGGCGGGTGTGGGTCTTAAAGGGTTGTTAACCTGACTGCGACATTCCTGCGACATTTGCGTGAAACTGGGGCGACAGTCGTTGGCTATCCTTGGAGACAAGAAAGGAGAACCAACATGACAGAACCGATTATTCAAACACAGAACCTGACGCGGCGATTCGGAAAGGTCGTTGCGGTCAGCGGAATCAATCTTTCCGTCCCGGCGGGATGCGTGTATGGTTTCTTGGGGCCGAACGGCGCGGGGAAGACCACCACCATCCGGATGCTGCTGGGATTGCTGCGGGGGGATTCCGGCAGCGTGCGGATCTTCGGCGAGGAAATGGAGGGCCGCCGCAGCCAGATCCTGACGCGGGTGGGCTCCCTGGTGGAAGCTCCCTCTCTGTATCCCAATCTGACCGGGCGCGAGAACCTGACCCTCTATGCCCGGCTGCTGGGCCTGGGGGCCCGGGAGGTTGCGGAGGTCCTGGCGGTTGTGCGCATGACCGAGGCGGCCGACCGCTTGGTACGGGGATATTCCACCGGCATGCGCCAGCGGATTGGCCTGGCGGCGGCCCTTTTGGGGCGCCCCTCCCTGCTGATCCTGGATGAACCCACCAGCGGATTGGACCCGGCTGGAATCCTGGAGATGCGCCAACTGCTGCAGGGCCTGCCGGAGGCCTTTGGAGTGACGATTTTCCTCTCCAGCCATTTGCTGAATGAGGTGGAGCAAGTTGCCACCCAGATCGGCATCATCAACCAGGGGGAGCTGGTTTTCCAGGGGTCCCCCGCATCCCTGCAGAACCGATTGGGCGGAAACGCCATCATTGAAGTGGACCGGCCGGAACGGGCCGCGCAGATTTTGATCAATCTCGGTTGGCAGGTGCACCGGAACGGGGGCGGGTCCTTGCGCCTTGTTTGCCGCGATGCCAGGGCTCTGGCCCAGGCCAACAGACAACTGGTGCGGAATGGGATCAGCGTGACCCGTCTGAGCCAGGAAAAACGCTCCCTGGAGGAGATCTTTCTCACATTGACGACCAAAGAAAAGGCAGGTGCTGAATGAAAACCGTGGTGCATGTTTTGCAGGCGGAAAATCTTAAACTGCGGCGGACCTTGGCCCTGTGGCTGGCGGTCATCGCCCCCCTCTCGGTCACCCTGCTGCAGTTTGGCATCTTTTCCCAGAATGGGCCGGGCTATCTGCGGGCCGATGTGGCGCCCTGGATGTGGATCTGCCAATCCAACCTGGTTCTGTGGAGTCTGATCATGCTGCCCCTCTTTGTGACCCTGGAGATCGCGCTGCTGGCCAACATGGAGCACGCCAACCGCACCTGGAAGAAGCTGTTTGCCCTGCCCGTGCCGCGCTGGATGACCATTGCTGCCAAGCAGTTCACCGCGCTGAAGTTGATCGCGCTGAGCATGGTCATGCTGTGGGCCTTCACCCTCCTGATGGGCTTTGCCCTCCAGGCAGTGGACCCAGGCTTTGGCTTGACGGGTGCGCCCCCCTGGGCTTCGCTGTTGGGCTATTCGGCCCTGGTATTCCTGGCGAGCTGGTTGATGATCGCCATCAACACCTGGGTAGCCCTGCGCTGGCAGAATTTTGTGGTGGCCTCCGCCTTTGGCATCATTGCCACAGTGGCAGGTATGGTGGTGATCCATTCTGACCTCCTGGGACCTTTCTACCCCTGGGCCATCCCCGGCATGGTGGGCAATCTTTACAATGAGGGTCGTATCCTCTGGCGTGAGATCCTCGTCGGTTGTGCCGGAGGGGTGGGGGTCTTTTTGTTATCAAACCTGGCCCTCAGCCGGAGGCAGGTGAAATAGAGCCTTGAATCAAACCCGAGGCTGTCCTTTCAATGGGCAGCCTCGGGTGGTTTTTCCAGGAGGTTTCTGCGGGGGTCATCCGAATCGCGCTGCCAAAGCTGCGTTTTCCCGGGCGAAGGCGTTCAGCAGAGCTTGTTTGCGCTCTTCTGGCAGGAGGGCAGCCCGGATGCCGTTGTTGACCAGCCCCTGCAGGCCTTCTATGTCCAACCCCAGGCATTGGAGGGCGAGTGTGTATTCTTTGGTCAGGGAGGTGTTGAACAAGGGCGGGTCATCCGAGTTGAGGGTCACATGGAGCCCCGCCGCCATCATGCGGGGCAGGGGGTGTTTCTCCAGGGACGGAAAAACCTTCAGGCAGATATTGCTGGTGGGACATACATCCAGAGGTATTTGACGTTCCCGCAGGACCCGGACCAGCTCCGGATCTTCCATGCAGCGCACACCGTGTTCTATCCTCGCCGGGTGGAGGTGTTCCAGGGCGCTCCAGATGGATGCCGGACCGACCGTCTCGCCGGCGTGGGGTATGGCGGGGAGTCCAGCTTCCCGGGCCAGGGCAAAGGCCTCCCGGAATTTTTCCGGCGGGTTGTCCACCTCCGGACCGCCCAGGCCCAGGGCGCAGACCCCCTTCTCCATGGCGCTGACGGCCCATTGGGCCACCGTCAGCCCTTCTTCCGGCTGCGTTTCCCGGGAAATATCCAGGATGATCTGACATACAATCCCCAGCTTTGTCTCGGCCCAGGCCCGGGCGCGGTTGAGGGCGTCCATTTGTTCGTCAAAGGGGATGCCGTTGGCCAGATACTGGTTAAAGGGGGTGTAGATCACTTCGCAGTAGCGTATATTTTGGCGGGCCTGGCCTTCCAGGAATTCCCGGGCGATCCACTCGATATCCGCCGGGGTTCTGAGGGAGCCGGCAATTTTCAGGTAGACCGCAATGAAATGCCCGAAGTCAGTGAACTGATACCACCGCCGCAGCCCGGCCAGGTCCTCTGCGGGCAGCTCGATTCCGTTGGTCTTAGCCAGCTTCAGAAAGGTCTCCGGGCGAATGGATCCTTCTAAGTGGACGTGCAGCTCCACTTTGGGCATGTCCTCGACCCATTGTTCAATTGTCATGTCTGCCTCCTGCTGTTATGCGTCCACCCAGATGAAGGGCAAAGCCCCTTCCGGGGAGAAACCCGATTCGATTTGTTCCAGCTTCAATCCGGGAAACCGGACTTGGTAAAGAATGCCCTCAGAGAGCAGGAAAAACGCCAGGGAATCAGGCTGCCAGAAGAGGGTCTCCACCGGTTGGTCTGTGATGGTCTGCATGAAGGTGCCGCCGGAGGTCTGGTAGAGGCGCAGTCCGGTCGGCGTGGTCTGGCCTTCTCCCCAGCCCAGAAGCCAGCTCCCATTGGGGGAAAGGCGAAGATATTCCTCTTCCGCCAATAGGAGGCTGTCACCCTCGGGGGAAAAGGCGAGGGCGCCCTGAGGTCCCTCGGCCAGAAACAGTCCCCCCGGCGCCCAGGTGAGGCCCTGCCAGATCCCGGCCCGTTGGAGGGTCAGGGCGGCCCGATCCGGGGGAAGGCGGTACACCCCGGCGATCAGGCCCTCCGCCGGGGGGGCCTGGTTTTCCTGCAGAGACAGGGCCAGGGTGCGGCTTTTGGGATCAAAGGCTGCGCCGGTGAATTCCCCCGGGAGGATCAGGCTGGTTTCGCCGGTTTCCACATTCACCAGCCGTAAGGTGCGGGGAAAGTCGGGGGTCCGTGAATAGCTGATGAAGGATTGGGCATTGACCCAGCCGAGGAAGATTTCCTGCTGGCTCTCTGTCGAAGGCAGGTACAGGGCTCGCTGGTCATCATATCCGGGGACCCGGATGACCTGGACGCTTTCCACCCGGACGTCCTCCCCGGCGGCATCGGGGATGATCTCCTGATGGACCAGCCAGTTGCTCTGGGGCGCCCAGACGGGCGTGGCGCTCTGACTGTAGAGGCCCGTCAGGCGTTCAAAGCGCTCCTTGAGGGTGTCAAAGAGATACACATCGCTGGAGTCGCTGTCCAGAGCGGCCAGGAAGGCCAGGAAGCGCCCATTGGGGGACCAGGCCAGGGATTGTGGGGCCGTGACCGCGTCCAGGGCTTGCCCGGCGCGGGTTCCCTGGGCATTGACAATCCGGCGTTGGAGGACGATGGAAAGCAGGGGGGTCAATTTGGCGACCTCGCCGGCGGGCAGGTCCACGCGGTAGATGGCGAGTTCATCGGTATTGTTGGGGGAGCCGGCCCGAAGGTACAGGCTTCGGCCATCTGGCGCCAGGCCAGTGTGCAGGTCCTGCCAGAGGATGGGCGGGGGAAGGGGAATCAGGCGGATGGTGCCGGCCTCCACATCGAAGGCATGCAGCCCGGCATGGGTGTCTACTGCGTGACAAAAGCGGGCGTGCTGATGCTCACCGACGTACTCGCCAGCGAACTGGCCGCGGCCAACATTCAGGTGAATGCCATCGTGCCGGCTTCGTCAAAACCAAATTCAGCAAAGCCATCTGGGACAACGACGCCTTCAACGAGGCCGTGCTTCGCATGACGCCGCAGCACCGCATGGCCGAGCCGCGCGAGCTCACCGGTCTGGCCTGCTACCTAGCCTCCAGCGCCTCCAGCTTCATGACCGGCGCCCACCTTCCCATCGACGGCGGCCTG
>DAOTUG010000073.1:0-9167 GCA_034437335.1 Anaerolineaceae bacterium | reverse complement strand
GTATACCCCAGCCACAGCACCCAGAAGACCACCACGGATTGCAGCGGCACCAGGAAGCGGGGGTTGTCTCCGTGGTCCAGAAGGGAAGAGGCCGCCGAGGTGGCCCAAACCGATCCGGCCAGGAGCCAGTGAAACGCGCTCAGACGCCAGAGTTTCCGCAGAGACCGAAAGACCAGAGCGACCAGACTCGTGATCACAAAGAACAGGTTAGCCCCAAACAAAAGCCCTCGCAGGCCCAAAATCAACGTACCCAGGCCCGAGGTCAGCATAGGGGAGGCCACAGCCGCTGGATCCCAGTAGACGGGCGCACGCCAGAAAAGCCACCAACCCCGCAGAACACGGACAAGATACTCCCAGGGATGAGTCAGGATCAACTCCATCGAGATCTTTTGCAAGGTGCGGGAGAGGTCATAAAAGCTGAGCCCGGATACCTCCTGCATGGCCGGAATGGCCTCCCAGATGGTGTTTCCCTGGGTACCGCGATCCGCCATGCGGGCTTCCCGATAAGCAAGATAGACATCCCGCAGCCCGGCATATTCATCCGGGACATCCTCAAAATAATATCCTGTATGCTGAATTAGATGATACCCAGTCATGGTGGTCAGGCTGAACATGTGATACTGCTGTTGTATCCAGCCCATCCAGCCCCCCACCAGCAGAACCCCCGGCAGAAGCACCCCAACCAGGGGGCGCCAGTCAACATGGAGTTTTTCATCCCGAAAAGAGAAAGCCAGCACCACCGCCAACCAAACCGGCATAAAAATAAAAACCGGCCGGGTCAGCACTGCCAGCGCAGCAGCCAGGCCGATGCCCAACCCAAGCCAGACGGAACGCTTCTTTGGACGCTCCAACCAGATGAACGCCCCCAGCAAGGCCAGCATCAGCCAGAATGTTGACAGGGTCTCCGTCAATAGATTGGCCTCAAAAAAGAGCTGGCCGGGGTTGAGGGTGTGGGCCAGGCCCATCAGCGAGCCGAAAATGGGGCTTCCGCTGGCCTTCCAGCCAAGATAGAACCAAACCAGGGTGATTAACAATCCCAGAAACAACTGCGCGGCATAGACAGCCCGGTCCGGGCCCAGCAGCGCCATGAAAGCTGGATATCCCGGGGTTCGGGTGCCGTCATACTGCTTGAAGCCGCCCAACACAGCCTCCGCTGAGCGGCGATAGCTGGCGGTATCGCTGTATGAAACCGCGGGATAGGCTGTGAACAGCGCCACCCGCAGCACAATTGCCACAACCAGAACAAGTTCTAACCACACCATGAGAGTCTTTTTGTCTTTTTCCATAACTTCCTATTCTATCCGAAAAGTGGGTTTAGACAAAATCCTTCAGAGCTCGCCTGGCCCTGGCGCGCCAGGTGTAGGCTTCCGCTGCGGCCCTGGCCGCCCTGCCCAGGGATTCCCGCCGTTCCGGTTCGGCCATCAAAGACAGCAGAGCCTCGCGCCAGGTTGGCGGATCCTCCGGTGGGCAAAAAACCGCCATTCCCTCATCCAGGACCTCCCGGATCACGGGTAAATCGCTGGTCAGGATAGCGCGCCCGGCAGCCATGTACTCAAACATCTTCATCGGGCTGGCGATCTCGGCGGAATCCCCACCGCCGCTTCCGGCGATGGTGCGCCCATAGGGCATCAACAAAACATCCGCGGCGGCCTGATATTGCGGCAGCCGGGCATTTTCCACAAACCCGGTCAGATGGATATTCTTCACGCCGGCTTCCGCCATCCGCTGCCGCCACAATGCCACATCCTCCGCCGTTCCGCCCACCCACAGAAAATGCATCTCCGGCAGGGAACGGGCCAGCGCAAACATCAACGGAATGCCCCGGCCGGCATAAAAATGTCCGGTGTAACCGGCTGTGGGTCCCTCTGGCAGGGACAGGGCCCTTCGGGCGGTCTGCGAATCGGGCAAATCCCGGTACCTCTGCAGTTCCACGCCGTTGGGAGCCACCCGGATATCTTCGGCGGCGGAACCCAGGTCAAACTCCCGCTGCAGCACCCGCTGGAGTGCCGCGGTATTGGTCAGCAAACGATGGGGCGTTTTGGATTGCCAAAAACGCCGGAAGAGCCAGGGCGCGATCCGTCCGGTCACACGGTCATGCAGCTCCAAAACCGTTGGAATGCCCCGCCACACACTCAAGGCGGCGGTTTGCAGCATCCAGGTATAGATCACATCCGGGTTTTCCTGCCGCGCCGCCCCCATGGCCTTCAGGGCAAAATCGTAGCGACGGAATGCCAGGTTCTCCTGCAACCAGCGCACCTCAAAAGCCTGGCGCAGTCCATACTGCTCCCGCAATTCCGGCCAGGGCGTCTGAGACGCCCCGGGCACCAGGAGAGTCACCGTATGGCCCAATTCAGCCAGGGCATGGGCGGCTTTTACAACCTGGATGCTGTTGGCGGTCGTCGCGGGGACAAAAGATGCAGCAATGCAGACAATTTTCATGATCGCACCATTCTATTCAAGAGCGGCTGCGCCTGCGCAAGCTGGCGGGAAACATCGGGCTGCTGTGATCCGCTCCGGTCATTGACTGCATTTATACCACATGTCCTGCCCTTTATGACAACACCCCTTCCACAGGGTGCAAATCGGGTCACCTCTCACACCCCACACCGTCCCCATCTGCGTCCAACCCGTGCGGGTCCGGCCACAACACATCAAAATTGGATATTGGAATGTCCTGACAGTCCAAATCCGGCGGCCCGGGGGGCAGGCACACCCCCGGATAGGCCGGATCGCAATCCACCCGAATCCGGTCCCCTGCCTACAAGGCCGCGCGGAAGAGAAACAGCGCCAGCAAAACCACACACCCGCTCAGACACAGTCCCAGCAAGATGCTCAACCCGACCCGCACGGCGGAAGGCCAGGCCGGCGCCCTCCAGGGAAGACGATAAATGAGAAAGGAAAACAAACCTCCCAACCAGAAAAAAACCAGAAAGGAAAATGCAGGCATCAGACCTCCCTTGGCAATCCCTGCACCATCGGCGCGCCGGATTGCCCCCAAAAATGACGTTAAAAAAAGACAACCGGGTTCGTTTTAAGATAAATTTTATGTCAATCCGGTAAAATGAGTACCCATTCAATAATTGGCGTGTTAACCTGATTGAAGCGTAACCAATTTCAACGAAGTTCGCAGGAATTACCGACCATGCCAATGAATAATCTGTACAGCACAAGGCTTTGTCTGGGTGTTGCAGCCTTGCTGGGAAAGCTTCTTCCATATAAAACAGGGCACGCCCTGGCCCGGGCCATTGGATCAGGGCTGGGAAAGGATCGGAAAAACCCCATGGTGAAGGCGATCCGGGCTAACCAGTGGGTTGTTCACGACCAGGAGCTTTCCCCCCAAACTTTGGAGGAACGCCCCAGGACCGTTTTCCGCAATGCCGCCCGGTGCCTGTTTGATTATTTTTACTATCTGCCCCGGCCCGAGGCTTTGAAAAAAGTGGTCAGCTTCAGCCCCAGGGCTCAGGAAGCCCTGGAACGGATCAAAGACAACCAGGCCACCGTGGTGGTTTGCCCCCACCTGAGCAATTTTGACCTGATGGGCTACGCCCTGGCACTGAATCAGATGCGGGTGCAGGTGCTCTCCTTTCCCAAGCCGAATGCTTCCTATAAACTGCAAAATCGGCTGCGCGAGGGCATCGGAATCGAGGTCACCCCCATGAGCCTGAGCGCTTTTCGCCAGGCCCGAAGGCGCCTCCGGGAAGGCGGCAGCATTCTGACAGGCCTGGACCGGCCTCTGCCGGACAACCTGCTCGACAAATACCGTCCGAAGTTCTTCGGACATGAAACGCACCTGCCGGTCACCTATGTGCGGATGGCCAGGGAAGCTGGAGCGCCCGTGATCATCATGGCAGCCACATCCCAGCCTGGAGGCAGCTATCGCCTCGAAGGATCGGCCCCCATCTGGATGGAGTCCGCAGCGGACCTCGAGACCGAGATACTCACCAATGCCAATGCGGTTTTGAAGGAAGCTGAAGGACTGATCCGGAAATATGCCCGACAATGGGCCATGTTCTACCCGATCTGGCCCCAATTCCTGGGCGTATGAACCTCACCGATAGAAAGGGTACCCATGTCAGACGTTGAGAATCACCAGAGAGAAAATGACATCCTGCTCGGCTTTCTCGAAAGGCCAGCCCTGCGCTGGTTGGCCGCCCACATGCCCCGCTGGGTCACACCGGACACAATGACCTGGCTGGGTGTTTTTGCATCCATCCTGATCTTCACCAGCTATGCCCTCACCAATCTCAGCCCGCTTTTTCTGTGGTTGGCCAGTCTCGGATTTGTCCTCAACTGGTTGGGGGACAGCCTGGATGGCACCCTTGCCCGATACCGCCACATCGAAAGGCCGCGGTATGGCTTTCTGGTGGACCACTGGGTGGACGCCATCAGCGCCGTGCTGATCTTCATTGGCCTGGGACTTTCGCCCTATGTGGATCTCGTAGTGGCCTGCCTGGGCGTGATTGCCTACCTCCTTGCCTCGATCATGGTCTATCTGATCACCTATGTCACCGGGGTATTCAAGATCACCAGCGCAAAAGTCGGCCCAACTGAAATTCGGCTGCTGGCAATCCTTGCGAACACGGCCATGTTCATCATTGGCAATCCAACCTTCCAGCTCCCGTTGTTTGGCGCCACGAGTCTCTACTCCCTGATCGTGGGTTTCCTTGCCGGGCTGATCGGCGTGTACTTCCTGATCAACACAGGGATTCAGGCCCGCAAGCTGGCCCTCCTGGACGAAAAACGCTTGGAACGCAAATTGCGCAAAGGCAAGGAGAAAAAAACAAAAAAGGTTGCCAAGAAAGCGGCCCGGAAAACCGGTCAGGCCGTCCTGAAAAGCTGATCCACCCGGGAACGCCCCGGATGTTATAATCCAACCATGGTCAAAATACTGCATTTTGCTGACGCACACATTGACATGGCCAATTACGGACGCCACGACCCGGAAACGGGCCTGCCCCTGCGGGTGATGGACTTCCTGACGTCATTGGACGAAATTGTCCAAGCCGCCATTGACGAAGCGGTGGATCTGGTGATCTTCGCCGGCGACGCCTATAAGGATCGCTCCCCAGCCCCCACGTTCCAGCGGGAATGGGGCCGCCGGATCATGAACCTTTCCCGCGCCGGCATCCCAACCCTGCTGCTGACGGGCAACCACGACATTTCACCGGCAACCGGCCGCGCCCATGCCATCCAGGAGTTCGATACCCTGGAGGTGCCCCACATCCATGTCCTGAGCAAGCCACAGCTTCTGCTGCCGGAAGACCTGGAAGGTCTACCCATGCAAGTTCTGGCCCTTCCGTGGTTGTCCCGGTCCGCCCTGATGGCCAATCTGGGCCTGAGCGCCAGAAAACCCGAAAAGGTTTATGAAGAACTGGGGGACCGGCTGGACCGACTGGTGAAAAACTGGCTGGCGGAGGTGGACCCCCGCCTTCCGGTGATCCTCACCGCCCACGCCTCCGTGGAAGGGGCCCTGTATGGCACAGAGCGCATGGTCATGCTTGGTTCCGACCTGGTCCTGCCGCCTGCCCTGGTCAAACACGAGCGGCTGGATTATGTCGCCCTGGGGCATATCCACAAACCCCAAGATCTCAATGAAGGGAACCAACCCCCGGTCATCTATCCCGGTTCCATCGAGCGGGTGGATTTTGGCGAGGCCCAGGACGAAAAATTTTTTGTGATCGCCGAGGTCGAGCCGGGACATGCCGAAGTCACCTGGCGCAAGCTGTCCCATGTCCGACCGTTCATTGACATCCAGGTCAAACTGGAAAGCGATGAGGCGATCAACCACAGGCTCCAAGCTGCCATGCCGACCCAGGAAGCCCTGCAAAACGCCATCGTGCGGATGGTGATCTCCTATCGGCGGGAGTGGGAACCCCTCATTGACGAGGCCACCCTGCGGGCCCTGGCCTCGCCGACCTTTGAATTTCATCTGGTGAAACGCCCTCAGCTTGAAGCCCGGGTGCGGCTGCCGGAGGGCAGGGCAGCCAGCAGCCTCAGCACACAGGAGTTGCTCGATATCTTCTGGGATGCCAGCAATGCGGACATGCCCGAAGACAAAAGAAAATCGCTGAACACATTAGCCCGGGAGATCATCCAATCCGTCAACGAGACGGAATGAGACCTGCCTGGCGAGTTGGCCGGTCCCGAGTGAAACCCGGCCCAGAATAGCGCCCTTCGTTGGTCGCAGGACGGGATTTGCCCCTGCTGAGCCCCCCGGATTTCGCCGGGTTTTGGTGCATCGCGCTGCTTGACACCCGACATACTTTTCCGTATAATAACCTACGCATTCCTCGATAGCTCAACCGGCAGAGCGAGCGGCTGTTAACCGCTAGGTTCCTGGTTCGAATCCAGGTCGAGGAGCTTTATTCTTTAACCGCGCATCCCGTCAAATCCGGTATCATTATTCCAAACCAGGCGCCATCCTGCGAACAGAAATCCGGCCGCCACAGCGAATTAAATAAGGGAATAGACCATGCGCACAGCAGAAAAATACCTCAAATCCATCATCAGATGGGCCAAGAATGAAGAATCCCTCCGGGCCCTGATTCTGCTGGGCTCCCTGGCGCGTAGAGGAGGAGGCGACCCGCTTTCGGATCTGGACCTGGCCCTCTTTGTGCGGGACCCGGTGGACTTTCTGCAAGGGGAAGCCTGGTGGCAGGCCTTCGGGTCGGTCTGGCTCATTAACCAGGAAACGGACGCTCCGGCCAATTCTCTGGTAGTTTTCTATGAGGATGGACCGGAGGTGGATTTCACCATCTATCCCACAGCCGCCCTGGAGGAAATGCAACGGAACCTGCCAGACCATGTTGAACCCGGCTATCGGATCCTGGTGGACAAAGACAAACTGGCCCGAAATCTGCCCAAACCCTCCGGAAAAATCGCGCCCCCTCCCCCACCCACACCCATTGCGCTTCAAGACAACCTCACAACCGCCTGGTTCCTTGTCTACCAGTGCGCCAAAGCCCTCCGGCGGGGTGCGCTGTGGCGCGCCAAACACCACGATTGGGCCCTTAAACAAAACCTTCTGACCATGATGGGATGGTATGCCCGACTGGTTCTTGGCCAGGAGGATTTCACCACCTACCAGGGGAAAGACCTCAAATCCTGGATTGACCCGGACTCCTACACCGGGTTGATGACCTGTTTCGGCCGATTCTACCCCGCCGATAGCTGGCGGGCCCTGGAAGAAACCCTACAACTCTTCAACCGGCTGGCCCGGGCGGTGGCGGAACACCTGGATTTCCCGTATCCTGAAGAGCAGGCTGAACGTCTCAGAACCACCATACAGGAAATGAAACAACCCTAGCGTCGGGTCCGGCATCTTTTCATCAGAAAACCTGACTGTTCTTGCATTTGACCGCGATTTTATGCTATAATCGAGCGCGGTGGGGTTTTCCACCCCCATCCATACAACCTAGAAATTTTCCCTTCACCCCTGGTTTACGCCGGCCGGGGGTGTTCTTTTTTTTAAACCCCCCAGACAAGGGTATCCAATATGATTGACAAAACAGGGGGAGGGGCGTATACTTCTTATTGAAAAAATATTTCAATAAGGATCTGATATGCTCTGGAAAACAACCCTCACCCAGGAAGGCTACCGGCTCACCCGGCCCCGTCGGGTGGTGATGAACATCCTGGAAAGCGCTTCTGTGCCCCTCTCTCCCCAAGCCATTCACCAACGCTCCGGTGAGACGCAGCAGGAAATCGGGCTGGTTTCCGTCTATCGCACCCTCGATCTGCTGACCGAATTGAACCTCGTCCGTCGTGTCCACGGCAGCGAGGGCTGCCATGGGTACGTCATGGCCTCGCCGGGGCACCACCACCATGTCCTCTGCCGGAGATGCGACAAAGCGGTGGAATTTTCCGGCGCCGATGATCTTTCCCGGCTGATCGCGCGCATTCAGCGGAAAACCGGCTTCACAGTGGATGAACACCTCTTGCAACTCTTCGGCCTGTGTCCTGCCTGCCAAAAACAGGCTGAAGGCAATGGCTGAGTTTTTTTTAAAAACCAACCAACTGAAAATATTTTTCAATAAGGAGAATAGAATGGTCCGAATGAAAAAAAACCTGATGATATTGGCTGCTGCCTTGTCCCTCATCCTGTCCGCCTGCAGCGGAGCGGGCGCCGGGGAACCACAGGAACAGGCCCTGGCAGTGACCGTCAGCATCCTGCCCCAGGCTTATTTTGTTGACCGCATTGGCGGAGACCTTGTCACCACCAATGTGATGGTCGGCCCGGGTGAGGAAGCCCACACCTACGAACCGACACCGGAACAGATGAAGAGCCTCAACGATTCCCGGATCTTCTTCAGCATCGGTGTGGAATACGAAGAAACCTGGATCCCCCGCTTTCAGGATGTAAACCCTGATCTGCGCATCGTGGACAGCGCCGAGGGCATCGAGCGCCTTGCGATGGCCTCCGGTCATCATCACCACGATGGGGAAGACCATGGCCACGAAGACCACGAAAACCATGAGGAGCACGCACATGAAACTGGGGAAGGGGAAGAACACCAGGATGAAGAACGGCTGGACCCCCATGTCTGGCTTTCTCCCGCCAATGGCAAGATCATTGCTGAAAATATCCTCCAGGCAATGATTGATCTGGCCCCGGAGCATGCAGGGACCTTTCAGGAGAATTATGAAGCTCTCATCAACGATATCAACGCCCTGGATGCAGACATTCAGGAGACTCTCTCCGGTGCGGCAGGGGGCAGTTTCATGGTCTTCCATCCAGCCTGGGGATACTTCGCCCACGCGTATGACCTGGAGCAAATCCCCGTGCAGGTGGGCGGGCAAGACCCCAGTCCCGCCGAACTGGCCGAGTTGGTGGAAATCGCCCAGGAGGAGAACATCCGGGTCGTCTTCGTGCAGCCCACCTTCAGCACAGCCGATGCAGAAGCCATCGCAGAAGAAATCAACGCTGAAGTGGCGGTCGTGAACCCCCTGGCCCGGGACTGGCTGGAAAACCTGAAAACAGTCTCCGAGGCCTTTGCGGATGCGCTGGAAAATTAACCCGTCAACGGTATAATCAAATTTGTGAAGAATCCTCTCCTGAAATGGGCAAAAATGACTGACCAATCCCATCCCTCGGAAGTCCAGGTGAAAATCCAGGATCTTTCGGCTGGCTATAATGATGAAGACGTCCTGAAAGACATTGACTTCAC
>DAOTUG010000072.1:0-18168 GCA_034437335.1 Anaerolineaceae bacterium | reverse complement strand
ATATCGGAGCAAGTTTACAAGAAGTGAGTGGCAAAGTTTGCAGAAGGCCCCTTTCTGGGTGTTCCTTCTGGTCGCAGGCTCGGATGGGGGAATCGCTGAGAGCGAGATGCGGGAAATTGGCAACCAGATTAATGTGTGGCGCAGGCAGGCCAGCGGATTCAGCAAAGACGTTCTGGATTCCATTGGTGATCAAATCGAATCCATCATGAAGCGTTTTGTGTCCGATACGGGAAGAGACGCCCTTGAAGGCCTTGTCAATGTAAACAAGATTCTTCAAAAAATTGATTCTAAGCAATCGCAAACATTTAAGAAACTTCTCGTGGTCATCGGAATCAGAATTGGCGAATCGTCGGGCAGCATGACAGAGGATCAGAAGAAAATTCTGGCCTTGATTTACGGCGCGCTGGACGTGGAAATGGAATGACCTTTCCGGCGGTTATGCTTGCTTCCGCAAGAAACCCAAAACCGCTGCATGTTTCAGGGCGAACGTTTGGGGAGTTTGTTTTCGTTGTATTTCACTTCAGCAACGGCCTTGCTGCCGAATTCTTTCGTGATGAACCAGAGCGCCCATCTGTCATCCGCCTCGTGGTTTGTCATCTGGGTCACACCCTCTGAGCCCAGCAAGACGGAGAAAATGTTCTGATTATTTCCTTCCCGGGGCGAGGTGAAGGCGATTTTTCGGCCGTCGCAATTCCAGGAAGGCTGGGTGTCCGGCCCTTCATGGGTGGTCACCCTGTAGTCCCGGAAGCTGTTCAGGTCATAATAATAGATGTCAAGGTTTCCTTTGACCATCGCCTGGTATGCAATCCGCCAACCATCCGGCGACCAGGAAGGATTCCTGGGGACGTCTGCGCTGATCACCTGTTGCCTGTTCCCGTACATCCCGCTCACAACCAGTTCCCAATCTTCCCCGCTTTGTCTCAGGAAGGCCAGGTTCTGCCCGTTTGGAGACCAGCTTGGGTTGATCTCATTCACTTCGGTGTTTGTCACCCGATAGTGATAGCCGGTTGGGATGTAGAGCAAGTAGACGTCCCAGTTTCCGCTTTGGTTGCTCTGATACGTCAGCCAGTCTGGGGAGGGCGAAAAGTAAGGATTAACTTCATTGCCTGACATGTCTGTCACCTGTTGGGTTTCCCCACTGATTCTGTCAAGAAGATACAGATCCCAGTTTCCGTTTTCATTGCTTTGAAAGGCTATTGTCCGGTTGTCGTAGCTGAAGACCGGGTTGATCTCATCTGCAATGCTGTCGGTAAGCTGCTCTGTTTGCTCCCCAAATTGATCCGTCAGATAGATGTCCCAGTTTCCGTTGGTGTTTGTGTGATAAGCGACCCATTCCTGATTCCAGGATCGGCTGGGTTGGGCTTCAAGGGCTTCTTCATCTTCTGTCAGATTTGTCAGAGATGCTCCATCTGCCCCTTCCACGCCCATCAGGCGATACAGCTCAAATTGCTCGTCCCGCATGGAGTGGAAAAGGAGCCAGTCCACACACTCTCCGGGTTGTTCTGCTGGGGGCACTTGATAGGGTGATGTAGGAGAGGATTCGGTAGTGGGTACCTGTTTGGGTGCAGTTGGTGTGTGTGTCGGTGTGTTTGTTGGTGTATTGGAGGGCGTGTTTGTTGGGCGGAAAGTCGGGGTGTTGGAGGGCGTATTGGTGGGTCTGTTCGTCGGAGTGTTGGAGGGTGTGTTTGTCAGCGTATTGGTGGGGGTGCTGGTTGGCGTGGGGGTATTGGTCACTGTTGGAGTCAGGGTCACCGTTGGGGTGTTTGTCAGTGAGGGGCGTTGGGTCAGGGTGACGGTGGGAGTGTAATCTTGCTGTGCGCAATTAAAGGTTGTCGCGTACCCTTGTGAAATCGCGGCATATCCGACCGCGATGGTATCCGTATTAGGATCCAACTGTGAGTCATGGTCTGTGAGGACAACCATGAAAAAGAATTCATGGGGATTGTCATCCCGCCAGGCATCGGTGAAGGTGATTCCCATGTTAATGGTCACCTGTTCCCCAGGCGCAATTTCTGCAAATGTATACACTCCGTTGCCATTGATGGTGGCTCTGAATTCGTCGCCAATTTGAGGTGTGTACTCAAAAACGGCATTAATCAACGGGTCTGGCCCATTATTGTTAATAATCACTGTCCAGTCATAGGCATAACACGTAAATCCCCCATCCGGACAGCCCGACCCACCGCAATTCATATTGATGCTCAGGTTTACATCCCTGTTGTCGCCGAGTGCAGGACCATGGCTGCCTTGCTCGGAAAGGTTCATTATGATGGGAGGGGATTCTGATGTCAGTCTAACCGGCGAAGCCTGGCCTGGCTCAGGGGTTATGAGCACAAGGGATGCCAGACCCGCGACAATGATAATTGATCCAATCAACATCAGCGGTTTGTGATGTCTTTCATTTTGGCCGTTCATTTTTTGCTCCAATACAACTTTCATTTTATTAAATTTTCATTCTTTCATTAAGTCTCCTGAGGGAGTATATGATTTGCGTTAACAGTGGGAAGCGGAAGGTTTTAAAAATGGATCAGTGGTAGAAAAAGCCCATCTTCTATGAACCCAGCGCCCGAAGAGGGAGCCTGAATCAGATCTCAACAACCTGTCTCTTGAGTCTCAGAGCAATGGAATGGGGAAAAAGTCTCACCAGTGGGGGTCAGGATTATCCGGGAGTTGATTTCAACATTTCAAAGCCAAAAAAACAATATCTTGATGACCTCCTGATCACTGCATAGAAAAGACCGCCAGTGATATGAGAAATGGGATCTCATTATTCAGATTGAAGCGGGCCGAATTGGATAATGCAACCCAATTAAAACGAATTAAACGCTATTTCATCTAAGCATAGGTGAAGCACAATCGAACCCCGTAAGCTTGAGAGATGTGTGGCGTCGGTAGGATTAATTAGGAGGGGTATGTGCTGGCTGCTCTTACCCATCAATCGGTGTCCGCGCATACCCGATTCAAGATCGTTTACAGGAGTGTGTGAAAAATGAAAATCAGATCCATATCCCTACTGATGGTAGTGTTTATTCTTTCAACGGGCGTTCTAACGGAAGGGGTCAGTGCCCTTCCGCATGCTCTCTCAACCCGCACAACGACGACAGAAATGTCCGCAAAGATATACCCCCCAAATCTGAACGAATATGATGAGTTTGGGTATGTTGTCGCCCTTTCGGATGATGTCCTTGTTGTCACCGGTTACGATGAAAATGTCTATATTTATCACCAGGATGAGGGTGGGACGAATAACTGGGGCTATGTAAAGACCCTGACCCCGGGAGGCCCGGATTATTTGGGCAATATCACGATTGATGTGGCGGGGGACGTACTCGTTGCGGGCCTTGCGAGTGACAACACGGGCAGTGGGGCTGGCAGTGCGAAGGTGTTTTATCGGAACAAGGGGGGTCCGGATAATTGGGGGTTTGTGAGCGACCTGCGTCCTTCGGATGGCAGCTCAGGAGATCTATTCGGTGAGAGTGTTTCTGTTTCCGGCAGCACCATCATCGTTGGGGCTTCCAGTAAGGGAGATTCCTTGGAGGGCGCGGCGTATATGTATCATCAGAACAAGGGCGGCGCAGATAATTGGGGGGAATTTAAGATTTTTACTTCTTTTGACCCGATAGATTGGGCTGGTTTTGGCAGCCAGGTAGCCCTTTCAGGGGATATTCTGACCGTCTCCGCACCCTGGGAAGATGACACCAGTCTTCAAGAAGTTGGCGCGGTGTATGTGTATTATCGAAATCAGGGCGGGACGGACAATTGGGGAATTGTCACCCGCATCCGAGGCGACCGGGAGAATGGCCGGTTTGGGTTCAGATTGGCTTTGGATGGGGATACTTTTGTTGCGGGGGCGCCGTCCTTCGGTGAATATCCGGGATATCCCGGATATGAGATCGGTCATGGCTATGTCTATCAGCAGGATAATGGCGGGGTTGACAATTGGGGAAAGGTTGCCGAACTGGTACCCTCAGATGCTTTGCCGGAAGAAGAAGACTCCTATTTTTCCATGGCGATATCTGGAGATGAAATTCTGGTTGGGTTCTCGTATCATGCAGTGGCCGGGATAAATACGGGTGCCGTTTATCGGTTTGGGCGGAACGAAGGCGGTACGGATAACTGGGGAGAGATGGAAAAGTTAATCCCGGCTAACCCGACAGGTCCAATTGGCTTTGGGATTTCTGTTGCTTTCGACACACACACAACAGCCATTGGCGCGCCTTATGACAACAGCGCAGGGGACTTTGTTGGGGCGGTTTTCATCAACAAGACCCAGACAGGAGAGGCCAACCTCTCCCTGGTGAAGAGCGGTTCACCCAACCCGGTTTCTCTGGGGGGTACCCTAACGTATACCCTTTCTGTAAATAATGCCGGCCCTGATCCTGCAGAAAATGTCACGGTGACCGATTACCTTCCGGATGGGATTTCTTTTCTGAGCGCATCTGGAACGTGCTGGGATTGCAGCGGATGGATTACGATTTTCAACTGCACCCGGACCAGTCTGGGTGTGGGGGCAGCCTCGGACATTACGCTTGAAGTGTCTGCTCCGGACACTCCGGGTGATATCACGAACCTGGCGTATGTCAGCAGCAGCACCGGCGACCCTGATCTGACAAATAATGATAATGAAGCCAGCCCTACGATAATCACGGTGACCAGCATCGCTGATCTCACCATGACGAAAACCGCCCATGAGAACCCCGTTGCGCCTGGCGAGACGATCATCTATTCTGTTGATGTGACCAACCAAGGCCCGGATGCGGCGTCGGATGTGGTTATGATTGATAACCTTCCCACGGAAGTGGCGATGGACTCGGCTTATGCCCAGGGGAATACGTGGTGGGATTGCAGTACTGTGGACTGGACAGTGACCTGTAATCGCTCAGATCCAATGCCCGCGGAGGAGACGGAGACTATCCTCATCTATGTGGATGCACCGGAGGATCCGGGGGTGATTTATAATACGGCTACCGTGGCCACCGCAACCCATGATCCTGACCTGGATAATAATGACAATATTTATGATCCCCATGTCCTGACCATTGGCAGCGGTGCTGATCTCCGTTTGACGAAAACCGGGACTCCGGATACCGTTTCGTCGGGCGGGTTGATCACATACACGATCTCCGTCAGCAACGAAGGAGCGGACGCGGCGACAAATGTGGTGGTGACGGATCCCCTTCCGAGTGGGGTCACACTCCAGCAGGTGACCGGGACGGACTGGTCTTGTGATGAGTCTGAGGGAACCTTGACCTGCACCCGGGGAAGTCTTGCAGTTGGCGACGCTCCGGATATAGTCGTGGAAGTTCTGGCGCCATCCACCGCGGGCACCCTGTCAAATATTGCTTATGTGACAGCTCTGACCGGTGACCCGGACGAGACTAACAACGACAACGGTGACAGCCCCGTGGAGACAACGGTGTTGCCAACCGCTGACCTGGGGATTGCCAAGGAAGCAGCGCCGTTGGCCGTTCTGCCAGAAGAGAGCATTACTTACACGCTGACGGTCACCAATGATGGGCCGCAGATGGCGGAGAGTGTGACTGTGATAGATGATCTGGCGGATAATTTGACTTTCCAGTCCGCCAACGGGTCCGGTTGGTCCTGTGTTGAAAGCAGTTCGGTGGTGACCTGCACAACAGCATCTATGCCGGTGGGGACCAGCATCATCGAGATACAAGTTCTGGCGCCCTTGGCCGGGTTCGGAACGGTGGATAATAGCGCTACCCTCAGCGCGGTTACAAAGGATGAAAACAGCGGGAATGATAGCGCCGGACCGGTCACCGTGATAGAAGCGGTCAGCGAAGTGGATCTTTCCCTCACAATGACGCCGGAAAGTCAGGAAATTGAACGTGGTGGAACCGCCGATTTGACCCTTTCGGTTGCGAATACGGGACCCGATGCGGCTGCTGATGTAACTGTGCTTGTCAGCATTCCGGCGGATTTAACCTATCTGAGCGCCAGTGGGACGGGCTGGTCCTGCAGCTTCGCAGCCCCTGACCTGACCTGCGAAAGGTCAGATCTGCCCGTTGAAACAGCACCGGAGATCCACCTTGGCCTGCAGGGGGATATTTTGGGAACCTTTACTGGTTCAGGAACCGTCTCCTCAATAGATATTGAGAGCAATCCTGGAGATAATACAGGTCCTTTCACAGTCGAAGTTCTTGAGACGATTTATTCCGATATTTACCTTACTTTTGTGGTCAGGTAAATATCCATCGAGGAAGGGCGTCAATCCATAAGAACAGGGGGGAGAGGGATTTATCCCCCCTGATTTCCTGTTTGTGTGTATGCTAAGAAAAAATTTATCCCGCCAGTCGGCCAGAGATTGCGCGGGCCGGTTTTGTTTTCAGCGGGTATATCCCTGGAAGGGCTTTTTCCTCAGGTTGGTATTTTGATAATTAATCGAAAGGGTTGGGCTCCATGACTGGATCCAGCAATTCCCAGGAATATCCACCGTCTGTTGTGCGGTACAGCGAAACGCCTTGTGGGGTGTTGATGGTGATCCAACCGTGTTTTGCATCGCTGAAGGAGACGGAGTATAGATCGCCGGCCACAGGGAATTCTGCCGAATCCCAGGTCTGCCCGCCGTTACCTGTGTGATAAATGTCTGCGGGAGGGCTGTGAGACCAACCGCTGCTGCGGTCTATCATCATCAGGCTGTCCCAGCCGGGCATTGGATAGTGGCTCCAACTGCCGCCACCATTGGTTGTGGAAAAATACCAGGAGTCGCTTTCTGTTTCAAAGGCGTCATAATAACAGGTGACCATCAGGCCCGCGCTCATCGGGCAAAAGAGATGGGGAAAGTCCGACCCGCAGTGATGGTAGGAGCCTTCCCCAACGGGCGGCGGTATGGGAAGATCCAATTCCTCCCAGGTTTCCCCGCCGTCCGTGGTTTTATAGTATATGGGCGGTAATGGAGGCTGGTAAGCGCCTTCCAGCTCCGAGGCCAGAATTCCCAGCTTTCCGTTCAGGAAATCCATACCCTTGACGTCATTCAGGACCAGGGTGGTTTCGTCCCAGCCCTTTCCGCCGTCCATGGTATGGAAAAGCCGTTGGGTATAGTTGACCCCTGTGCCCATCACCGTGATCTGGGTGAGCAGCCAGGCCTGGCTGCCATCCAGGGCCCGCAGGAAGACGTCATACAGCTCCCCGGCGCCGTAGGTCGGAATGGGAGGGCTGGTTTCCCATGTGGCGCCTCCATCTGCCGTGTGGAAGACGACAGCGTCAGACGGCACAAAGTTGTCCCCATGGGGCGTCAGCCAGGCGGTTTGAGCATTTGGGAAGCTGCCTATGAAGGTTGTTGCCCCCTGATCCGCGAGGTCCCCCGGCATCAGAAAGACCATCTGCCAGCTCTCGCCGCCATCCATTGTGTGCAGCACCTGGCTGCCCTCCCGGCCGAACCCTGCCAGGGCCCAACCAGCCGCCGGGTCGGTCATGATCACTTCGGAGATGGTCACCGTGTCCGGTTGTGCGGCGGTGTTTGTGGGGGTGGGGGTGACGGTCGGATTGGGGGTGGGGGTGGCTGTTGGCGTGTCAGGGGGTTGGAGGGTGAGGGTGCATGTCGCGGTGGGGGATATATCCGCTGCGGGTGTCAACCCGCTGATGGGTTTCTCCTCTTCAGGCGGTGGGGGATTGACCAGCCCTTCGACAGCCGCGCCAATGCCGCAGCACTGGGTTAACAGGACTGAAATAATGAAGACAAAGATGACCTTCTTCATGGGGCACCTCCGGACTGCGATCTGGATTGTTTTGCCGCAAAGAAAGGGGAACGGGAACTACTCCTATTGTAGTACAGGTCTTCCGGATAATCAAAAGAAAACAAGGTAATTGCATCAAAATATTTTCAATAACCCCATCCTCGTTCCTTGCCCTGAAATCAGGGCGCGCATGCATGCGTCAGGTACCTGCAAGCGCAGCGAGCACGGGCCTCTTGGCCCTTTTCACTGCGCTGAAGCGCCTTGAGGGCGCTCAGCTTGTGATGGCGCTCATCTTGAGGCTGGTAGGGGTCTTTTTGTTTCAGAAAACAGAATAATTCATGATTTTAATTGGCCCATTCAGGTCAATGGCTCTCAATGTCCCAAAATGTCCGCGGTTGAAATTGAACAATACCGCTACTTTGAGATATTTCAGTTATGATGCAATTGCCCTGATCAAAAAATCCCATCGTCCTCCATTTTTTCTGAGGTCCGAAAGAGGATGGTTCAGGGGGCGTAATCCACCATAGCGGATTATTTGAAGTGGTTGAGGATTCGCACAGGAAGGGATCTGGTGGGCTGTTTTTTTTGGGTTTTCCCCAACCGGCGCAGTCAGATCACATCCCAAGCCCCTGGAAGATTTTGATAAGGCTGGCTGTTTACCCGGATTTTGCCAGAGTCTCCTCGATGCGCGTTACGGCTGTGGTCAGGCCCTCTTCCGCACGGATCAGCGCGCCCAGCGCGGCGGCTTTTTGATGGTAAGGGGTATGGTGAACTGCCTGCTCCAGGGCTTCAGCCAATCTTTCCGCAGTGAGTTTTTTGCGCGGGATGGGTTCCGGCCCGACCCCCAGCTCATGCACCCGCTGACCCCAGATGAATTGATCAATGATGTGGGGGATCACCAAGGCCGGAATCCCGGCCTGGAATGCAGCGGCTGTGGAGCCGAATCCGCCATGGTGGACAAAGCAGCGCGCCTGCGGCAAGAGCCAGGTGTGGGGGATGGAACCTGCGGGAAAGATTGTCCCAGGCAGGGCGCGTGTTTCCAGCGCCCGGTCCCAACCCTGAATGATGGCCCGAACGCCCACCTTCCGGAGGGCTTCCACGGTCAGGCTGGCGGTTTCTTCTGAGTCTCCCTCACCCAGAGCCATGGCACCCAGGCTGATGACGATGGGCGGGTCGCCGGCTGCCAGAAACGCCTGTAGATCCTCCGGGGGCGTCCAGGTTTCATGCGCTTGCGCAAACCAGTAGCCCGTCATCTTGTGACGATTCTCCCAGCGCGGGTCCGGGGGGATCACATGGGGGCTGATGGGCAAAAGGTTCAGGGTTTTGGAGGTGATGCCCTCCGGTCCCATCTTGGGCAGGCCGAATTTTTTTCGGATCTTGTCCAATGGGCGGGACATAACCAACCCCATTCCCCATCCGGCCAGGGAGCCGACCAGACGTTTGAGGAAGGGCTCGTTTTCGTCTTTGACCGGAATTGCCTGGGGAAAGAGGGTCACGCTGATTTTGGGAAGGTTTAACTGATCGGCTTCGATGCTGCCGGCTGCGGAGTGGGAGACGATGACTGCATCCGCTCCCTGGCAAAGGGCCAGAATTTCCGGGTGGGCTTCCTCCAGCATGGTGAAGGAGAATTTCATCACGCGCAAGAGCCCCACCATCCAATGGGGGGCATTGGCCCGGATGGCGGCGGCCTCCTGGCCGATGTCAATGTCGGGGCCGATCGGAGCGAACTTTACATGGTAGGATTCGACCACCCGGCGCATGCAGGGGTGGGAGGCCACAACCGCTTCGTGGCCGGATTCCTCCAGCGCGGCGGCAAGGGCGATGTAAGGTTGGACATCTCCCCGGGTGCCAATGCTGGGGAGGATGAAACGAAACTGGGGTTTGGTCATCAGATCTCCTGGACAGTTAATGTGATGTGCTAGGGGGATTATAATTGAAAAGTGCGATATCACAACAGGAAACTAAAACGGAGACCTTCCTTCATTCATTTGAAGGGGATACATGCGGGTGTTAATAAGTTGAAACTTTTTGCGGGTTATTGCGTCCTGTTTTATGTTATATTAAACATCTTGAGGTTTTTTTTAGGTGGTTGCAATATAGTTACGAATTTCGAAAGGACCAGCAGTGTCTTCCAACCAGCGAAAATTTTTAACTCAAAAGTCCCGGGTTGCCGACAACATCGGATGGGCTTATCCAGAATTGACATGGTTTTCTCCGCAGGAAGCTGCACAGGCTGAAGAAGTTAGACGGGATGTCCTGACTGCAATAGATGACCGGATTGAAAGGACAGCCTGGGGAAAAAAGTTATTCACAGGGCAGCTCTCGCCGGGCTGCCAGATCTGTTCCTCCGGCACGTGGGGTTGCTGTTTTATTGGTTATGATTGCACCCGTCGGTGTTTTTATTGCCCCAATGATTTTTCTGATCAAGAGAGACCCGCGCCGAAGCTGCACGGTGCTGTGTTGAAATCCCCTGAGGCACATGTGGATTTGATCCGGAAGATGGGTATTCAGGGGACGGCCTATTCAGGAGGTGAGCCTTTCCTGTATCTTGACCGGGTTCTCGATCACACCCGGGCCATCCGAGAGGCCTTCGGCAAAGATCATTATATCTGGATTTATACGAATGGGGACCTGGTCACAGAGGAAAACTTGCTCGTCTTGCGGGATGCAGGCATCCAGGAAATCCGGTTTGACCTGAGCGCCAGGGGGTATGATGCTTCCCCATTGAAACTAGCCCGGAAAATCATACCGAATGTCTCAGTTGAAATTCCTGTTATTCCTGAGGAAGGAGAAACGCTTTTCCAACGCATACGCGAATGGGCGGCAATGGGTGTTGATTTCATCAACCTGCACCAGCTCTTTGCCACCCGGTTTAATTACCGCCAACTTGCTCATCGGGATTATCACTTCATTCATCTTGAGATGCCACCGGTTTTCGAGTCAGAACTCCTGGCCTTGACGGTGATCCGATCGGTTCTGGATGCCGGTTTGGATATTTCTATTAATTATTGTTCGCAAATTTACAAAAACCTGGTTCAGTCGCACGGAAAGCGGCTGCAGTTTATCCGGTCTTTTCCCGGGGTGGAGAGAACCCTTTCATCAAACGGTTTTGTCCGTCTTTTGGTAGTGCGGGGTGCCACACCTGCAGTGCAAGGGATGGTTTCCCGGTTGCAGGCCCAGGACCCGGAGGGAAAATACTGGCAGGTCAACGATCTGGGCACCGAGTTGCTGCTGGCGGTTAAGCACTGGAAGGTGATTGCCTGGGAGAACTGCGAGGTCCGATTGCAGTATCATCTTCCAAGGCTTGATCCCTCCGGGGACATTTCAGGAAAACCCCTAGAGGTTGTCAATCGCTTTTTTCCCACGATTTATACTGCAAACCCCTGGCCCCAGTTTGTCTTTGAGCAGTGGCGTCGGCGTTTTGTCGCCGGGGATTTCGATGACCAGCAGGTGAAGAAAGCCTTTGCCACCGGGTTTCCCCTGCGGAACCGTGGGGATGTGGAGCGGATGCAAGAATTCCTGATAGAGGTTTTAGAGACTGTGGCGGAATTTGAGGAAACACCCGAAGGGATTGGTCCTATCTTTTAGGCGCAGGACCTCCGGAAGGGCTGGAGTGACCGCTGAGGGGATGCAAAGAACACACAAGAGCTGTGCGATGGATTTCGCACAGCTCTTGTGTTGTACTGGATGACACTGGGGTTTCAAGCCACGATGGCTGCCAGGCGTTCCATGTCCTTCTGGCTCAAGGCAATGGATACGGCCTTGACATTATCCTCCAGGTGGCGCATTTTGGTCACCCCGGCGATGACAGACGCAGTGGTCTCCTGGGCCAGGAGCCAGGCCAGGGCCAACTGCGCCAGGGAGCATTCCTTTTCATCGGCCACCTGGATCAGGGACTCGACCTTGTCCAGGTTGTCCTCCGTCAGGAATTCCTTGCCCCACGCCTCATTGGCCAGACGGCCGGCTTCGTCAATCTGTCCCTGGCGATAGCGGCCGGTCAGCAAACCCACCGCAAGGGGGATATAGGGTATCAGTCCAACCCCCTGTTCTTTCAACTGATTCAGGAAGTCCCGCTCTTTTTCAGCGGTTTGAGGGGATTCCATGGTCACCCGGCCGCGCTGGAGCAGGTTGTGGGGGTTCTGGATGCCCACGATGCGCCGTGCGGGATTCTGCGCCACGCGGGAAAGCGCTTCAATTTCTGATTCAAGTTGGTGCCCCGTCCGGTTGGAAACCGCCAGATAGTGCACTTTGCCCTCGGCAACCAGGTTGTTCAGGGCGTCCCAGGTTTCCTCCAGGGGCGTTTCCCAGCCGCTGGCTTCGGTCAGACAGGGGGCATGATGGTAGAGGATATCAATGCGGTCGGTCTGCAGCCGCTGCAGGCAGCCCTCCACCGCTTCCCGAATATACTTCCGGGAGGCGCCGCGCTCATTGGGTGTGAAGTCCCGGGAGAGTTCGTGTTCCGCCCGAACCGGGTTGCGCACCTTGGTTGCCAGGACAATCTGATCCCGCACCCGCGATCCGCGCTGGCTGAAATACTTGCCCAGCAGGCGCTCGCAATTGCCGGAACCCCCATTATAAGAATTGGCTGTGTCCCAGTGGGTCACACCGAGTTCCAGGGCGCGATCCAGGATGTGAAACCCCTCATGCTCTCCCACCCGGGAGCCGTCATAATCCGGGTCCCCCCATTTCCAGAGCCCTAACCCAATTTCTGACAGCCACAGTCCGGATGCGCCGAGACGTCTGTAGGGCATCTCGCGATATGTCATTTTTTCCATTAACAGGTTCCTCCAATTTCAGTTTGTCATAGGCTTGGTTGTATTGACAGTTTTCTATTGTAATGGATTTTGATGTTCTGCCCTGACCGGCGGGTTGACAATTTGCTTCTGGTACCTTTCTGCCGATCTGGATCCTGGGGGTTACAATTAAGGGAAGTTCACTGTCTGCTGTATTGGATTACATGAAAAAACACCTGCGGATCCTCCTCATCCTGGTGGTCGCTCTGGTTGCTGTGGTTTCCTTGGGCGCCTGCACGACCGTCGGCCCTCCTTCCGGGCAGACTCCGGTTTGGAATCCCTATCTGGCGACACAATCGGAAACTACAGGGGAAATCCCCCAGGCCACCCATGAGATCAGCTTTCCGTTTATCATTTCTGAGGTTGACACCGCTGTCACTCCCACTTTGACAGTGACGCCCCAGCCGACAGCGACATTTCGCCCGGCGACTTATTATCATTTTGAACCGGGGGTGAATCCTCTGACGGGTTTGCCTGTGGGGGACCCATCCGTTCTGGACCGGCGGCCTGTGCTGATCAAGGTCTCCAATTGGCCGCGGGAAGGCCGGCCCCACGCGGGTCTTTCATCGGCGGATATTGTCTTTGAGTATTTCATTGGTTACAACATGAATCGCTTCCTGGCGGTTTATTATGGCGACAATGCGGATACCATTGGCCCCGTCCGGTCGGGGCGGCTGGTGGATGCCCAACTGACGCTCCTGTATCAGGGCATTCTGGGCTACGGGAATGCCGACCCGCAGGTGGATGCGGTGCTGGTGGAAGCTTTGGGGGACCGGGCCCTGGCTTTCAAGCACCTGCCCTGCCCGCCCATGTGCGGAACGGTGACTCACAGCGCAACCGGCGTGTTTGCTGATTCGGCTGCCATGACATCCTATGCCGTCAGCCAGGAAATTGATAACACCCCGCCGGATTTGCGGGGGATGTTTTTTCAAGAGGAACCGCTTGCCGGGGATGCTCCTGGGACTTTCCTGCGTTTTGAGTATGCCAGTTGGAGCCGGACGGAATGGCATTATGACGCCAATTCCGGGCGCTATGCCCTGTGGATGGATATGGAAACCAGCGATGGGGTGGTTGAAGCACCCATGACCGACCGAAACACCGGAGCCCCGGTGACCGTGAGCAATGTGGTGGTGATGTATGCGGAATATGTGGAGTATGCACCCACCTTGCACGACATTCGCATCCAGGATGTGCGGGACTATCAACCGGCCCTTCTTTTTCGGGATGGGGTGGTGGTCTACGGCACCTGGCGGGTTCCGGAACCGAACCGGCCGATCATCTTTGAATTCCCCTCCGGTGATTCCCTACCCTTCAAGCCAGGGCGCACCTGGGTGATCATTGCCGGGGTCAATTCCCAAACCTATCAGCCTTCCAGCGGGCGTTGGGATTTTTATTTTGATCTGCCGTGAAATGGATTAGGGGGACACAGGTTCGGATTGCTGTGGGTCTCTTCAGGCTGCAACCTTCAACTGAAAGCCAGAACAAGATAATAACCGATCAGGGCAGCCCAGATCCAGGTGTCTATCCGGTCAAGGAAACCGCCATGTCCGGGTATCAGGGCCCCGGTGTCCTTGACCCCCGCGGTGCGCTTGAAAAGACTGATCAACAGATCCCCCAGTGGGGAGATGAGGGCAATGGCAGCCCCCATGATGGTCCCCTGCCAGAGGGGGGTTCCCGCGGGAAGAAATCCCACGACGCGCCACAGCAAGACCAGCAAGGCGCCGGTGAGAAGACTGGACAGGACCGCACCCCCCAGGCCTTCCCAGGTTTTCCCCGGGCTGAGTCTGGGCACCAGCTTGTGTCGCCCAATCCATCCCCCGATGAAATAGGCGGCCGAATCCGCAAGCCAGACGATGGGCAGAGCCGTCAGCAGCCAGCCCCGGCCGTCGGGCAGGGCCCGGATGGCAATGAAAAATCCGCCCACCCAGCCCAGGTACACCATCCCGCTGAGGGTGATGGAGAAATCCATGGCCGATTCCCCCGAACCCCTTTCGTACCGGATCAGGGCCTCCAAAGCTGTGAGGACGATCACAAAAATCACCAGGAGATCCCCGCGGACGGGCAGGCCGGGCCAGCGCTGCAGCGCCAGGAGCAGAACCCCCAGGCAGAGGAGGGGGATTGCCGGACGGTAACCCATCCGGGTGAAGAGACGCCCATATTCAAAGGCGGCAATCCCCAGGATGGCGAGAATGAAAAGGTTGAAGACCCAACCGCCCAGGGTGATGAAGATTAAGAGAAGCGGCACAAAGATCAGTGCCGCTTTTACCCGTGTGGATAACATGGTTTGTGGGGAAGGCTCAACTTTCCTTCAGACCGCCAAACCGGCGGTCCCGGTTTTCATACACGTGGATGGCCTTCCGCAGTTCCTCCTCGTCGAAATCGGGCCAATAAACCTCCGGAAAATACCATTCGGAATAAACCGTTTGCCAGGTGAGGAAATTGCTGGTGCGTTTTTCACCCGAAGTGCGGATGACAAGATCCGGGTCCGGCAGGTCTCTGGTGAAGAGATATTGGCTGACCAGTTCCTCATCCACGGCCTGGGGGTCCACCTTGTCTTCCAGGAGCCCCTTGATGGCATGGATGATCTCATCCCGGCCGCCATAGTTGAACGCCAGGACGATGGTGATGCGGTCGTTGTCCTTGGTCAGATCAATGGCGTGCCGCACTTTTTTCTGCAGGGTTTTTGAGAGCCCCTCCAGGTGGCCGATATGGACCAGCCTGGCCCCTTCCTCATGCAATTCTTGCAGCTCCCGGTCAATGACGTCCGAGAGGATGTGCATCAGCCCTTCAATTTCCGCCCGGGGGCGGGACCAGTTCTCGGTGGAAAAGGCATACAGGGTCAGGTACTTGATGCCGAAGCGCGCGCTGGCCCGGATGATGGTGCGCAGATTCTCCGTACCAGCGCGGTGACCAGCGACCCGAGGCATGCCCCGGGATTTGGCCCAGCGGCCGTTGCCATCCATGATGATGGCCACATGCTGGGGGACTATGTCGAAAGGTTCCTGTGTTGTTTCAGATGGCATACCGATCAAACTTCCATGATTTCTTTCTCTTTGCGATCCCCGATCTCATCCACTTTATTGATCATCTTATCGGTCAATTCCTGCAGTTCTTTTTCGCCGCGTTCCAGATCATCTTCGGAGATGAGGGATTCTTTCTCAAATTCCCGCAGGTCCCGGATCAGATCCCGGCGGATATTGCGAATTTTCACCCGGGTTTCTTCCATCCGGTTGTGAACGATGCGCACCAGTTCCCGACGGCGTTCCTCCGTGAGCTGCGGAAGGGACAGCCGGATCACCTTGCCATCACTGTTGGGGGTGATACCCAGGTCGGAGACCATGATGGCGCGCTCAATGTCCTTCAACGAGGCGGGATCGAAGGGGCGAATCAGGAGCTGCCGCGGCTCTGGTACGCTGATGCTGGCGAGCTGGATCATGGGCGTGTTGGTGCCATAATAATCCACTGGCAGGCGTTCCACCAGAGCTGGTGAGGCGCGTCCGGTCCGGATTCCGGCCAGATCGTCATCGAGCAGATCCAGTGTTTTTTGCATGCGTTCTGCTGCTTCTCGTAGGGTGTCTTTGATCACTGCGACCTCCTTTGATCAATCCTTTGGTTGCTGTGTGAATATTTAACAACGTTAACACATTATAACCCAGACCGGGACTTCTTGTGAAACTGGGGGATGCAAATCAGGGTAATTGCATCTAATTATTTTCTATAACCCCTTCCTCGTTCCTTCCCCTGAAATCACGGCGCGCATGCATGCCTCAGATGCCTGCAAGCGCAGGGAGTAGGGGTCTCCTGACCCTTTGCACTGCGCTGATGGGGCAGCACGGGCCTCTTGGCCTTTTGCACTGTCCTGATGGGGCAGCACGGGCCTCTTGGCCCTTTGCACTGCGCTGATGGGGCCTGATGCCCCTCAGCTTGTGATGCCCCTCAGCTTGTGATGCCCCTCAGCTTGAGGCAGGAGGGGTCTTTTTGTTTCAGAAATCAGCATAGCTCGTGATTTGACTTGACCCATTCAGGTCAAGGAATCTCAATGTCCCCAAAATGCCCGCGGTTGAAATTGAACAATACCGCTTTTTTGAGATAATTCAGTTTTGATGCAATTGCCCTGGGAAATAAATTAACCCGGATCAACAGGCAGGCCGGGTGGGGCCGGGCTTATTCTCCACAGCCCTGACAAAGACGTTTCACAACCATGGCCGCTAGATATCCGGCCCCGGAGACCAGGATGATCGTTGCTCCGGAGGTCAGATTGAGAAAATAGGACAGGAGCAGGCCGCCAGTGGTGAAGAGAACGCTCAGCCCGGTGGCCAGCCACATGATATGGGACATCTTTTTCAGAAAGAGATTGCCGATGGCAGCCGGAACGGTCAGCAGGGCGATGATCATGATCAATCCGACCACGCGCATCAACATGACGACCGAGAGGCCGATCAGGGTGATCAGAATCAGGAAGAGCACATCAACCGGGATATTGCGGATTCGGGCGAAAGTCTCGTCAAAGGAGATGGCTTGCAGCTCTTTGAAGAAGAGGCTCACCAAACCGATGATGATGAGATCCACAACCAGCATGACCCAGAGGTCCGTCCGGGTGACCGCCAGGATGCTGCCGAAGAGATAGCTCATCAGATCGGCTTTGTAGCCCGGGGTGAGATCGGCAAAGATGATCCCGATGGCCATGCCGATGGCCCACATCACGCCGATCAGGGTGTCCGTGCGCTCCCGGGTTTGGCGTTGAATGAAGCCCATGAGGATGGACGCCAGAAGGCTGAAGGCCACGGCTCCCAGAACGGGGTTGACGCCGAGGTAGAAGGCCAGGCCGACGCCGCCGTAGGCGGCATGGGCCACTCCGCCCGTGATGAACACCATCCGCTTGAGCACCACCAGGGTGCCGATGATCCCGCATGCCAGGCTGACCAGCAGTCCCGCGGCCAGGGCGTTGCGCATGAAACCGTAGCTGAGGAGCTCGCTCATTGGGCCTCCTCCCCGGGGTGGTGATGTCCCAGAACCCGGTGGGGGAGGCCGTGGGCGATCAGATCCACCGGGCAGTTGTACCCTTCCCTGAGCATTTCGGGGGTAATTTCCTTCTCCCCGTGGTAGTGCAGGGTGCGGTTCAGGCAGCCGATGGATTTGACATAGCGGGAGATGACATTCAGATCGTGGGATACCAGCAGGATGGTGACGCCGTGCTGGTTGATCTCGTGCAGCAAATCATAGATTTGGGTTCTGGCCTCCACATCCACGCTGATGGTAGGCTCATCCAGCAGCAGAAGGGCCGGTTTGGTGGCCAGGGCCCGGGCGATATAGACTCGCTGGCGCTGACCGCCGGAAAGTTCCGAGAGGTGATGGTCTTTTTTCTCCAGCATGTCCACCCATTCCAGGCGTTCTTCAACAATCCGGTTGTCCTCATCTGAGAAGGGCTTGAAGAGGCGTTCCGGCCCCAAGCGGCCCATCCGGACCACATCCCAGACGCTGATGGGAAAATGGGAGTCGAAGACGGCAAATTGGGGGACGTATCCCACGTGGCGCCGGCCGCGCTGGGGGGATTTGCCCATGATGGAGACCTGCCCCTTCCTTGGTTTGATTAACCCCAGGATGACCTTCAGGAGGGTGGTTTTGCCCCCGCCGTTGGGGCCAATCAGACCGATGAAATCGTCCTTTTCAATGGTGAA
>DAOTUG010000071.1:0-22998 GCA_034437335.1 Anaerolineaceae bacterium | reverse complement strand
GATGGTTTTGCCCGGTGATCGTGTGACCATGGAAGTGGAACTGATCGTACCTGTGGCTTTGGAACAGGGATCGAAATTCGCGATCCGCGAGGGCGGCCTGACGGTCGGCGCTGGCGTGATCTCCAAGATCATCGAGTAATTGATTTTTTAGGAAGGATAGCATGGTTGTCCTGGCTTTGAGACCGGGACAACCATGGTAAAATACTATGGCAAAGAAGAAAGGAATCCGCCCGGTGATTACACTGGCGTGCACGGAATGCCAGGAGCGGAATTATACGTCGGAGAAAAACCGTCGGAATGATCCAAGCCGGATGGAGTTGAAAAAATATTGTCCTCGATGCAAAGAGCATACACTGCATCGTGAGATTAAGTAATTGTCACATGTTGTTGAGGTGAGACGGTCGAGAAACGCATTGGATTATCTCACAACTAGCACAGGCCAGTAGCTCAATTTGGCAGAGCACCGCTCTCCAAAAGCGGGGGTTGTGGGTTCGATTCCTACCTGGCCTGCCTGGAATTTTTCAACGCCGTCTATAGCAGGCGGCGTTTTGAACGTAAGCGAGGAGAAACCTGTGTCGCCTAAAAAGAAGAAAAAATTAAGTTTTTTCCAAAAAATCCAGCGTTTCTGGCGGGAAACTGTCGGTGAACTGCGCAAGGTCACCTGGCCCACCCCTCAGGAGGCCTGGAAGATGACCCGTCTTGTTCTGGTTGTGATGGTCATCATGGCGATTGTCCTGGGACTTTTGGATTTCGCCTTTTCCCGTTTGATTACGCTCCTGGTTGCCATTTAATCATTGACAACAACTGGAGAGGTAAGGTATTGATATGGCAGCTATAGATAACCCAGAAGAGCAAGTTCCGGAAGAAGAACGCGAGGAAGCCGTTTCTGAAGCGGAAGATCAGGCCGCGCCTGGGGACGATGCTGCCGATCAGGATGCTGAGGCCCAGGAAGAACAAGAAGAACAAGAAGAACAGGACGACGGCCGGGGATGGTTTGTGGTGCATTGTTACTCCGGTTATGAGAACAAGGTTCGGCATAACCTGGAGCAGCGCATTGAAACCATGGGGATGAAGGACATGATTTTCGACGTGGTCATCCCCACCCAGGAAGAGATTGAGGTCAAGGATGGCAAACGCCGCTCCATTGAGCGCCATGTCTTCCCGGGCTATGTCCTGGTGAATATGCTTATGACCGAGGAATCCTGGTATGTTGTGCGCAACACCCCCGGGGTGACGGGTTTCGTTGGGATGGGGAATGACCCCATTCCGCTGCGGCCTGAGGAGGTTTCCCAGATCCTGCGGCGTATGGAAGCGGAAGCGCCCACCATCAAGGTGACCTACAAACCGGGTGAGAAGGTCCGCATCATTGACGGCCCCTTCAACGATTTCCACGGCACCGTGGATGAGATTGACATGGATCGGACCAAGGTGCGCGTCCTGGTGAATTTCTTTGGACGGGAAACACCGGTTGAGTTGGATTTCCTGCAAGTTGAGAAGGTTTAATCATTTAGTCGCTATTTCAGTATGTTGTGGGAGGGCGCATCAGGCCCGATTGGACCACAAAGGAGTAAATTCGTGGCAAAGAAAGTAAAAGCAATCATCACCCTGCAAATTGAGGCTGGCAAAGCGAATCCGGCGCCTCCGATTGGCCCGGCTCTGGCCCAGCATGGCGTTAACATCATGGCTTTTTGCAAGGACTATAACAACCGCACGGCTACCCGGGCGGGGGAAATTGTCCCTGCTGAAGTCACGATTTATCAGGATGGATCATTTCGATTCAAACTGAAATCGCCCCCTGCGGCCATCCTGCTTTGCAAAGCAGCCGGCATTGAAAAAGGTTCCGGCGAGCCCAACCGCGAGAAGGTTGGCACCGTGACCCGAGCTCAGGTGCGAGAGATCGCTGAGCAAAAGTTCAAGGATATGAACGCCATTGATATGGAAGGCGCCATGCGCCAGATTGAGGGCACCGCCCGGAATATGGGCATTATCGTCGTCGAAGAGTAAATTTATTGATTGTGGGAGGGTTTCCCAACCCGTTCGCACCACGAAGGAGTTTTTATGGCCAGTCATGGGAAAAAATATCTTGAAGCACGGCAGAAGGTGGACCGCGAGAAACTGTATGAGCCGCGGGAAGCTGTTGAGCTGCTGAAAGAAGTCAGTTTTGCAAATTTTGATGAGACTGTGGAAGTTCACCTGCGCACGGCCCTGGACCCCCGTCAGGCGGATCAGCAGGTGCGTGATGTGGTTGTCCTGCCCAATGGTCTCGGCAAGCAGGTCACGGTAGTTGTTTTCGCCCAGGGCGAGACGGCAGAAGCTGCCCGGGAAGCTGGTGCAGACTATGTGGCTGAAGGCGATGAGATCGTCAACCGGATTCAGGAAGGCTGGACCGACTTTGATACGGCCATTGCCACACCGGACATGATGGGCACTGTCGGGCGTCTGGGCCGGATTCTGGGCCCGCGCGGTTTGATGCCGAACCCCAAAGCAGGGACGGTTGTTCAAGCTGAGAATATTGCAGATGCCATCAAGGAAGCCAAAGCGGGCCGGGTGGAGTTCCGCCTGGATAAGACCGCCAACATCCACGTGCCGATAGGCAAGATCTCGTTCACAGCCGACCAGCTTTATGAGAATCTGGTGGCCTTTGTGCGTTCTGTGCGCGCCGCCCGCCCGGCGGGCGCCAGCGGCAATTTCATTCGGCGGGTCACCCTCGCTTCCACCATGAGCCCCGGCATTAAGGTGGACCCGCACGCCTCCGAGATCGGGACTCTCTAACTTTTTTGATGCGTTTGTGTTATAATACCTGACGCACGTTTGAAACCGTATTGAAAATTGAAGATTGTCAATCTTCGCTGAAGAAAGCAGGTGCGCTTCCGGGCGCTTAATACCCCGCCGAGGTGAAGGCAAATTTGACCACGCGAACCGTTTGTTTGCTGGATACCAGGTCTTTGCCTCAGTGGAAGATAGAGGCAAAGACTTCAATTTTTAAGAACAACCAAAACCGGAAGGAGGTGAACACATTGGCGTTTACTCGTAAAGAAAAAGAAGCAATGGTGGCCCAGTATAAAGAATGGGTTGAATCAAGCCAGGCGTTCTTCGTGCTTTCTTTTCAGAACATGGGCATGCCCGCAATTGACGAAGCGCGTGCAAAATTGCGTGAGGTTGATGGCGAGCTCCATGTTGTCAAAAACCGTCTTTTCCGGCTCGTGACGAATGACATGGGCCTGGAATATGAGCAAGGTTTTTGGGAAGAAAACAATCTGGTGAGCTTTGCTTTTGACAGCCCCCCTGAGGTCGCGAAGGTACTGAATGAGATGTCGAAAACACAGGTTTTCAGTATTCGCAGCGGCTACATGGACGACCGTCTCCTGTCCGCCGGGCAGGTGAAGGCGTTGGCAGATCTGCCGACCAAGGATGTCATGCGCGGCATTTTGCTTTCCACCATTCAGGCTTCGGCGACACAACTGGTACGCACATTGGCAGAACCGGCCCGTTCGATGGCCGCTGTTGTCAAAGCCTTCTCAGAGAAGGACAAGGCGGCAGAACCTGTTGCTGGATGATCACAAATAAATTGAGACCTGCCAGGGCGATTTCGCACTGGCCCTTAGAAAGAAATATAACTGCAAGGAGTAACGAAAAATGGCTGATTTAGAAAAATTGATGGAAGAATTGAGCGAGCTGACCGTTCTGGAAGCCGCTGAACTTGTTTCAATGCTGGAAGAAAAATGGGGCGTCTCTGCGGCTGCCCCCGTGGCGGCTGTTGCTGCTGCGCCTGCGGCTGCTGAGGCAGAAGAAGAAGAAGAACAGACCGAATTTGACGTCGTCATCAAAGGCCCCGGCCCGAAGAAGATTGAGGTCATCAAGGTTATCCGCCAGCTCACGAACCTGGGTCTGGTTGACGCCAAGAACATGGCTGAAACTGCCGACTCCAAGGTCCTTGAAGCGGTTGGTAAGGAAATTGCCGAAGACGCCAAGGCCAAACTTGAGGTTGCTGGCGCTGAAGTCGAACTTCAATAAACAGTTTCCGGTTTTGGTGAAAAGCAGGCGCTGGCAACAGCGCCTGCTTTCTTGATTTAATGATCAAAAAAGCTGTCATGAACCCATGACAGCTTTTGATTTTGGTCTGCAATCCTGGATGTGCAGGGGCGTCAGGATTGTTCCAGTTTGCGGATGACCAGGACCACCTTGCCCTGCACCTGGACATTGGCGGGGTTGTCAATGATGATCGGTTTCATGAGGGGGTTGGCAGGCTGCAGGCGGACCCGTCCATCTTCTTTGTAGAAGTACTTCAGGGTGGTTTCATCCCGGTCTGCCAGCCAGACTGCGACCATTTCGCCATTCTCCGCCTGGGTGATGGGCCGCATCACGACGATATCCCCATCGTTGACCATGGCGTCTATCATCGAGTCCCCCTGGACTTCCAGGGCGAAGAGATCTTCAGTTCGTTCCCGACCGGGAAGGAGGCTGCGGGCAATGTCAATGCCCGTTTCCTGATCGTAGTAGCTGAAATCTGAGGAGGGGACCGGGACCGGTTCACCGGCGACGATCCGCCCCAAAACGGGAACGCTGAACATATCCGTGACCGCCTGGGTGGCCTGGACGATGTTGCCTTCCAGGGTCTTCAGCAGACGGATACCGCGGGAGACATTGCTCTCCCGCTCGATGAAGTGCATTTCCTCAAGCTGATTGAGATAATAGTTCACCACGGAGGTGGAGCTGATGTTGGTGTTTTCGCCGATTTCCCGAATTGTGGGGGGGAATCTGTTTTCGTTCTGGAATTTCTCCAGGAATTTCAGTATTTTTTTATGCCGTTCGCCGAGTCCTGATTTTCTTCTTGCCATCATTTGAGGCTCCTTAAAGTCAAGCCGCTCATTTGTGCTATAAATTATTATTATGATACACGAACATGCGTTCGGTGTCAAGTGTTTCGTATAATTATTTACAACTAACCCGTGTCCGGGACTGAGGGGTTCTGCTGACGCCGCCAGGTGGCAAACGGCCCATCCTGACTGTGACATTCGGCGGATGGTTTGTCCGGGGGATGGGGCTATAATCGAATACTGTGTCGGGGACTCGGTTTCTCCGCTGAAGTTCAGGACTGTGTGGAGTGTGGAATTCCTTATGAAGAAAAAAGATGGTTTCTGGCAGGGGATTGAGTTTACCTGGCGCGATATTCGCGATTATCTCCTGATCCTTCTGGGCGCTCTCATTCAGGCTGTGGGACTGCGCTTGTTTCTGATTCCTGCTGATCTGGTCAGCGGCGGGATCAGCGGGTTGGGTCAGTTGGTCAACCATTATACGGCCTGGCCGGTGGGATTGATGACCCTGGTGGGAAATATTCCCCTGTTCATTCTGGGATGGCGTTATTTGGGCGGGCCGCGCTTTGCCCTGCGGACAATTCTCTCGATTCTGGGATTTGCTGTGTTCACCGACGTCCTGGTGTTCTTTGTTCCCCAAGGCGGGGTGACGGGAGACCCGGTGTTGAATACCCTCTATGGGGGATTGCTGCTGGGGGTTGGCCTGGGCGTGGTTTATCGCGGGCGCGGCACCAGCGGGGGCACGGATATCCTGGGGCGGATCATGAACCGCCGGTTGGGGATAAGCATCTCCCAGGCCTATCTGCTGACCGATTCCCTGGTTGTTCTGGCGGCGGGGTTTGTTTTCGGCTGGACCAAGGCTTTGTACGGATTGGTGTTAATTTATGTCAGCGGCCTGGCGGCAGAGGTGGCCTCTCAGGGCAGCAGCGTGGCCCGGACGGCTCTGGTTGTGACGACTTGCGAGGAGAAAATCACACAGGCGATCATGGACAATCTGCAGCGAGGCGTCACCCTGCTGCCCGGCATCGGGGGCTATACGGGGCAGCCCAGATCCGTTCTGTATTGTGTGGTGGCCCGGAATGAGGTCAACCGGTTGAAGTTCCTGGTGCAGGAGATTGACCCCAAGGCCTTCATGGTCATCGGACACGCCCAGGAAGTGCTGGGGGAAGGCTTCATGCCCCTGGAAGGGGAATAAGGGCCGGCGGAGGTGAGATGCCCGGGCGCGACATGCCCAAGGTGTCCGGTGAAGCTGCGCTGCGCCGGCAGCACCAGGGTTTTCGGTGGTAATTGGATGAAGCACCGAGGGCGTTGGCTCTGCGGCAGTATATCAACGGGGGTGATTGCGGCGCTGCAGGGCCGTTCTCCCCATCGGGGAGGGGGCGAGTATGAAACCCGGGATTGTTTCCTCCTGGCTTGATACAGTTTTCCCGGATGGGTCGTCCCTGACGTATAATACAGGTTGGGAGGAGCATATTCTATGGAGAAAACGAATCGAAGACCACCCCCCGGCCCGGGTTCCCTGCGTTTGTTAACCCGTCTTCCGGCCCTGCGGGATGATCCCCCCCGGTTTTTGCTTGATTCCTGCCGGGAGTATGGGGATGTGGTGCGCTATGCTGTGCCGGGAAATCTGGCCTATTTTATCAACCATCCGGATGCTGTACAGCGCGTGCTGCAGATGAATCACCGCAATTATTCCAAGGATACTTTTCAATACAATGTACTGGCGCGGATCACGGGGCAGGGACTCCTGACCAACACGGGGGAAGACTGGCTGGAGAAGCGCCGCATTGCCCAACCCGCGTTCAGTCCCCGGGCCCTGGAGGGAATCATCCCCATTGTGATCCGATCGGCCGAAGGTATGCTGGACCGATGGGAGCGGGACCTGGCCAACCAGGAGATTCTGGATATTGACCGTGAGATGATGCAGTGCGCGTTGGATGTGGTGGCCCGGGCTCTGTTTGGCGCCGACCTGTCGGATCAGGCTTATCGGCTGACGGGTGCTGTGATGGAGGCCCTGGATTATCTCATTTTTCAGACCCAGACCCTGATGATGGTGCCGCGCTGGCTGCCCATCCGGCAAAACCGACAGTATCGGGAAGCCATGGAAACCATTGAAGGGGTAGTCAACGCCTTGATTGATCGGCGTTCCCGTGAGAATCCGGGCCGGGATTTCCTGGGCATGCTCCTGGGAGCTCGGGACGATTCCGGCGCACCTGTGCTTTCTCGGGAAGCGGTGCGGGATGAGGTCGTGACCCTCCTGATCGCCGGGCACGAAACGGTGGCCAGTTCTCTGACCTGGAGCTGGTATTTGTTGGCCCAGCATCCGGCGGCCCGGAAAAAATTGCAGGCCGAGGCGCAGACCCTCTTGGGGGCCTGCTCAATGGACTCGAGCCCTCCTTCGGCGGAACTTCTCTCCTCCCTGGTTTTTACCCAGCAGGTGTTTGAAGAAGCCCTGCGGCTTTTCCCACCGGCCTGGTTGATCACCCGGCGCGCAGTCGGAGACGACGTGGTCGGGGGATATCCTGTTCCGGCCGGCACGCTGATGATCATCAGCCCTTACACCATGCACCGCCGGGAAGACCTCTGGCCTGATCCGGAAACCTTTGACCCCGGCCGCTTTGATCCGGAATCCGGGAAGAAGCGGCACCGCTTTGCTTTTATCCCTTTTGGGGGCGGTCCGAGGCTTTGCATTGGCAACCGCTTCGCGATGATTGAGGCCAAGCTGATCCTAGCCCTGGTGGCTCGGCGATATGCGCTGCTGCTGGACCCCCACCAGGAGGTTTTGGTGGAGGCCCTGGTGACTTTACGGCCGAAGGGGGGTCTGCCGATGCGGGTGCTCCCTGTGGATGGGCCCGTCTGATCGGCCCGGTAGGAATCAACGCCACGGCCCACGCCTTCTTTCCAAAGGCGTGGGCCGTGGCTGTTGGATTGATTGCGGTGCAGGGAGTGTCAGTCTTCCAGGATTTTGAAGCTGGTGGTGATTTCCGCCTTGCCGCGCAGGGTGGCGGCCACGGAGCAATATTTCTCCTCGGAGAGCTCAATGGCCTGCTCCACATTTTTCTCTGTGAGCCCCGTTCCCGAGACGAGAAAATGGATGTGGATCTTGCGGAATGTCCAGGGTGGGTTGGCATCCTGTTCGGAGGTCACCTCCACCTGGAGGCGGGTGAGTGGGGTGCGTTTTTTCTCGAGGATTGCGACCACATCCACCGATGCGCAGCCAGCCAGGGCCGAGAGAATCAACTCGGACGGCTTCATGCCGGTATTTTCATCGGGGGTAGACATCACCACAGAATGCCCGGTTGAATCGGTGGAGACGAAGCGTTTGCCTCCGGGTATCCATCTCAGGGTTGTCTTGCTTGCCATACTGCTCCTTTCCTGATGAATCGTTTCTTTTATGATACCTTGCTCATGATGTGGATCAAATCCTCCAGCAGCGCGCGGGCGGCTTCGGGGTTGTCCTCGCGGTCCAGGTTCAGCAGGCAGTCGCTGGCAACTTCCTGCATGAAGCTGAGACTGGCTGACCGAACGGCGGACTGGATGGCCAGGAGTTGCTGCATCACCTCGCGGCAGTCCCGGCCGTTGGTGATCATCTTTTGCACGCCCCGCAACTGCCCCTCAATGCGCGCCAGGCGGCGGGTGATCTTCTCTTTGTTGTTCTGATTTGCGCTGTTCATGTTCTGTTCTTTTCTTTCAGACCACCGGTCTGAATGGGGTTTAGCCCGCTCAACGGAAAGCGCCGGAGCCGCCGCAGGAACTGTCCCCTGACGCGTTGGAACCTGCGCTGCCAAAGGATGCGAAGGTGGAGAGTCGTTTGTGGGTTTTGTCGGATTCGCACTCCGGGCAATCCGGATGGTCAATATTGGGGTCGGAAAAGCGCATCAATTTTTCAAAGGCTTTGCCGCAGTCTGCACAGACGTATTCGTAAATGGGCATATTAGGAAACTTCACCTCCAGATCATTTATACTATACCGGGGTATAGTATATTGGATTGCGGCGATTTTGTCAACAAAAAAAGCCTGCTCATTGCGAGCAGGCTTTTTGAGAGGACGGACGATGTTATTTGTTGTAGATGACCGTCAGGATCAGGTTATAGGTGGTGCCGGTGTAGGGGGCCACGAAGGGCGTCCCGCCGAGGTGGTCCTGGGCGATTTGACCGGTGATGGTAAGGGCATCGCTGGATGCGGTGCCGGTTACGGGTTCCCAGCATTCCGCACAGGTCGGATCCGGTTTTGAATCCGTCAGGCTGAAGCGCAGAAGATGGGGATTGGACATGGTTGTGGGAGCAGGGCAGGAACCGCTGACCGGGATGGTCAGGCTGTAGGTGGCGGTCAATTCCCCGCCGACCACAAAAGCGTCATAGTAATCGGAACAGGCTGCCGGCCGCAAGATGCGTTTATCGAAGGGGGGTGTGTCGGGCCCGTGGTTGACCAGGACCATGGTGCCGCCCAGGCCGCTTTCCAGGGTCAGACTGGCGTTTGCGCCGGCGACGCTGTCTGCCAGGGTGACCGGGCTGGTGACGCCGTCGGCCCAGGAGAGGACCTCCGCGCCCAGCCGGTAGTCCCATGCATCGGGTGTGACTCCGCCGGGGTTGGCGTCATGGGCGCCCCACCAGTTGTGGCGGGCATTGGTTGTGCCTGCTGTGATGTCCATGCCGGTGGTGAAGCTGGTGATGTTGTTGGCATAGGCTGTCAGGACACCGCCGTCTTGCAGGAAGACAGTGAGATTGTCGGTGAGGGTGTTTCCCTTGAAGAGGCCGTTGGCATTGTCGCCGCTGACCTGGGCCGCTGCAGTTGCATTGGTGATGGTGGTGTTCTGGACGACGGCGCTTACGGACGTGTCCGTGGTGTTGTCGGGGCTGTCCCAGACATTGATGCCGATTTCGGCGTCTTCGATGGTCAGCCCGTCCACGAGGATGGCCGTGTCCCCGCCATCGCTGCTATAGCCTTCATAGTTATTGACCCAGACTCCGTAATCGGCTCCTGTGACGGTGCCGCCGCTGAGTGTCAGTTCGGCCGTGGTGGTGTCATTCCAGATATTGTATCCCGCGGTGGGGCCTGTCAGGTTGGCTGCAACAGCTTCCGGGACCAGGATGGTGTTATCCACCACCAGGGTGTTGACGCCGCCGCCGAAGGAGGACAGGAGGACGCCATTCCATTTGTCTGTGTATTCGGCATAGGATGCTGCTGTGATGGTGTTGTTGTCAACGGAGATCGTGCTGGCATTGCTGTACCACAGGTTGTGGAAGATGCCCAGGCGCCAGGTGGTGATGGTGTTGTTGGAGATGGTGCCGGTGTCGCCGGGGTTTGCCCGCCAGTAGTTGCCGGTCTGGATTCCCACTCGCACGTCCTCGAGCACATTGTCGGTGACGTCCGCATAGAAATTGTTATAGACCAGGATGCCGGCACCGTAGCCGTAGTCAAGGCCGCCGATGTTTTTGATCAGGTTATAGCGGATATAGTTTCCGGAGGTTGCGGCGGTGTTGGTGTAGTTGTAGAAGTTGATGGAGTCATAGGTTGCATACTCCAGGATGTTGTTCTCGACAACGATATTGCCCACGCCTTCCCAACTGGCCATGTTGACGCAGGCGTCCACATCGCCAGAGCCGATGCTGATGCCGCTGTCAATTGACGGGTTGTCGCCGTTGAAATAGAGGCCCTTGACCGTCACATCGCTGCTGGTGATATAGAGGGTCACCGCGCAGGAGCCGAAGGGGTCGGGCCCTGAGGTGGCGGGGATGATGGTGGCTTCAGGCTCACGGGTTTCCGTGTTGGGGTTCACATCCGCATTTGGACCTAACAGGGAGAGGGCTTTATCAATTTGAAGGTCTTCGATGTATTCACCGGTCAGGACGTACACGGTGCCGGCATCTGTTACGGCGTCAATGGCGCTTTGAACGGTGTCAAAGGCGTCGTATCCGATTTCGTGGTCCGTGCCATCCACACTGACCATGGTGCCGTCTGCCAGCCCGGCCCAGTCGTCATCCGCAAAGGTTTCGGTGGGGGGCTGCCGGATGTCGAACTCCACAAACACGGCGGTCTTATAGCCTACCAGGCCGCCGGAGCTTCCGGATGCCTCGGTATACTCTGCATGGGAAATTGCGGGATTGCCCAGGGTATTTCCGGAGAAGGTGAAATTTGATGTTCCCGGGTCCCGGGCCGGAGAGCCTGTGCCGTCCAGGGCGAATAAACCCTTGCCGTTGCTGTTGGAGGTTGTGTTGTCCATGAGGGTGATGGCGGTGAAGTAATCCAGGGGTGCGATGGGGTCCGCGGCATAGAGGACGAAATCGGCGTTGAGGGCGTCAAAAGTGTTGCCCCTGGCATCCAGTTCCATTCCGGTCCCTGCAAATGCATCCTGCAGGTAAAACTGCTTCAGGTTTCCGGATGAATGATCGTTGTTGAGGATCTCGATTTTCCCGTCATAGGTTTCGTTATAGCCAGAGCTGGTCGCATAGATGAACACGGTTCTGGCCGGGTCATCACTGGACGCCTCAAGGGTGTTGTTTTCGATGCGGCTGTCGCCGGCATTTCCATACACGCCAATGAAGCGATGATTGTTGCCGCTGGGGCCTGTGTAGGCAAATTCATTGTTGGTGATTTGCCACCCGCTGCCGCGCAGGAGGAGGCCAAATTCCATGGTCTCAATCCGGCAGGAATCCAGGACGAATCCTTGCAGGGCGGTGTAATTTGGCCAGTTTGTTTCTGAAAGCTGGACGGCAGTTTCAACAGAGGTGTTGGTGGTTTTTTGCTGCTGGATCGTCATCCCACTCAGATGCACGTTGTCTGTGGTGACAGAAAAGACCACTGTGGGGTCAGAGGCTGTGCCGGCGGTTCGGACAAAGGTTTGGCCAATGCCTGCGCCTGCGATTTCAAGGGCCTTGTCAAGCGTGATCGTGGATGGGATGGTGTAGATCCCAGCCCCGACGTGGACAGTGTCGCCTGGGCTGGCGGCATCCACCGCGTCCTGGATGGTTGTGAACTCGAAGGGGTTTGTGGCAGCGATGTATTCAACAGCCCCGCTGGAAAGATACCACATCTCCCAGATTCCGCTCCGAACAAGGACGGAGGGTTCGCCCACGGCGCCGGCCTTCTCAAGAACAGGATTACCGGGGCTTTTGGTGAAGGTCATGCCGTCCGGCGCGGTGGCGAAACCGAATTTCATTTTGCGGTCGCTGTAGCCGTAGGCCGAGTACCATAGGAAGTAGGTGCCGTCGTTTTTCACCACCATAGGATGCATGGTGCGCATATCGTCCCACTCCCCGGATGTACCCAGGCTTAACACCGGATTGCCGGAATTACCCAATGTGAAATCATTGTCGGCGTTTCCATCGGCGATAGCGGCCAGGGTGGTTGCGCCGCTTTCGGCCATGAAAATCCGATATTCCGGATCGGACCCGGATTCCTTGACTTGGAAATACAGTTTGAAGGCGCCATTGTCCGCCATGACGTACGGGGCATCCAGCTTGCTGTAGCCGCCGGGATAGTAGGTGTTCAGACCGGTGCCATCGAAGACATCCCCGGCGAAGGTCCAGTTGATCCCATCGGCGGAAGTGTAAACGGAAAATTCTTGATTGGAAGCGCCATAGGTGATGAGATAGAAGACGCCGCCTTCTTCAAGCACCGAAACGCTGGTCTGCTCGAAGGGGGTTCCCCCGGAGAAAACGGTGGCAGTCCCTGCGGGAAAGGCCGCGGGGATCAAGGAGGTGGTGTAGTGCAGGGTGTCGGTGGAATCGTCCCCGTACCACATATGGTATGCAGCGCCGTCGTGAAGGACGAAGGGCCTTGCGCCTGTGCTCACAGCAGAGACGGGTGTGGAGCGAAGGGAAACAAAAAGGTCCTGACCGGTTTGGGCCAGGGCGGTTGAGCCAGGCTGGGCGAAAAACAACAGGGTAATCAATACGACCATCCAGGCGGTTATCTTGACTGCAGACTTGGTGTGCATAAAAAAATGTCCTCCTAACAGGTTGAGATTGTTGGTTGTGTAAAGACGGATGCCGGTAAACATCATGTCATAAAAAGCCCTCCTGGTGTCTCCTGACGTTGTTTTCTTCTGTTGATAATCCCATGATGCAGCTTTGGATTGTGGGATCTCCCAGGGTGATGTGGGTGGCTGCTGAGTCCTTCGGCCATTGTTTGGGGGCCTTTTCACTCCGGTTCATTTTTGAGAAAGATCTTTCCCGTTGCATCTCCACCCAGGAAGTTATGATGATAAACGTAAATTTAATAATTCTGCAATAAACATTCTAACATGGGTTTTAAATATGGTCAAGAATTATACTAAGGTTATTATCAGATGGTTTAGATCCTGCCCCATTTGGCGGTGTGTTCCGATAAACGACTGGGGGATGATCCTTCGACCGTGTGCTGAAAACTGAAAACAGCCTGCCCGGAAAGGGCAGGCTGTTGGGGTTGGAGAAAGAAACGGTTAGTGTTTGAAGATGACGGGCAAAACCCAGACATCCGTTGTCGGGTCTCCGCCGCAGGCATCCAGCCAGGGCGAAAAGTCAACATAGTCCGAGACCGCATCGCCTCTGCCGGTGGGATTATTAACCGGATGGTAGGGGCCAAAGACGCTGCCCCACCAGTTGTTTTCCGCATCCAGGGTGATCGCGTCGTTGTTGGTTTCCAGGCCATATCCGCCGTTAGCGGAGATGCAGTTGCCCTGGAAGGTCAGGTTGCTGATGCGGGCGGTGGTGGGCCAGGTGCCGCCGTGATAGGTTTCGTCTTTGTCAACCCAGATGGCATTCAGGCCGTTGCTGCGAAGGATGTTTTCCTGGAAGAGGCTGTCGCTGAGCACGGGGCCGATGTAGATGCCGTGTTTCTCGTTGTCCTCGATGGTGTTTCCCTGGATGGTCAGGTCCGTTGGGCCGTAGGCATCGGAGTCATCCTTGTCGGAACCCATGCGGATGATCACAATCCCGTTGCCGTATTTCAGGTCGGGATCGGTGGAGCCGCCGTTTTCGCTGCTGTTGTGATGGATGTGGTTATCCAGGATCGAGAGATGGTCAACACCCCCGGCGATTTCGATGCCGGATCGGTGGGACCCGTAGATTTCATTGTGTTCGATGACGGTGCCGGTCAGGTCGGTGTTGCCATTGTCGTGATAGGCGTTGGCTGCGCCCCAGATGAACACATTGTTGCCGTTCCCCTGGGCGTCGAAGATCAGGTTGTCGTTGAAACTGCTGTTGTGCAGGCCGAAGCCGCCGGAGTTGGTCACGGCGAGGTAGAGGCCCATGCGGCCGTGGGTGCCGTCCTGTGCGGTGGTGTTGGTGAAGGGGCCGATGATGTTGTTGCGGACGATGATGTTCTCCGAATGCTGTGTGGCTCCGCTGCTCACGTTCACCCGCAGAAGGCCAGTCATGGTGTTGCCGTCTGCAGCGAGGTTCTGGATGACAAAGCCTTCGATGGTGACATCGCTCGCATTGACAATGTCCACGGTGTTGCCGCTGACGGTGGGTGTGGGCTCTGTGATGATGGATTCGACGGTGTCATCCCAGGCGTAGTTGGCGGGGACGGTGTAGCCGTATTTGCTGGCGTCCGGGGTGGCGCCGCGCAGGGTGAGGGACTTGTTAATGATGACCCGCTCGCTGTAGGTGCCAGGGCCGACGTGGACGGTGCCGCCTGTTTCAACAGCGGCGATGCCTGCATTGATGGAGTCAAAACCGTTGTAGTCGTAGGCGACCGTATCGCCGGTGCCGAGACCATCGGGATCGGAGAAGCGATCAGCCGCTGACCAGTCATCGTCCACAAAGGTTGCGGTGACAGGCACGGGTAGGGCAAACACATGATTCAGGTCTGTGGCGGCTGTGTTGGTCCGGGTGGCGTGGGCGGCGTCGGTAGAAAGCTCATTGAGACCGCGCACCCCGGTTTCACCGTCAATGGTATTGCTGGTGTGCCAGTGAATGTCCACTGTGATGGGGGTGGCATCGTTGGTGACATTCTGCAGGAAGATCCCATCGGAACCGCCGACGTTGATCAGTGTGTTGCCAGTGAAGGTGAAGGCGTCACCCGCGGTGTGGCCCTGGCTGCTGGTGGCGGAGAAGATTTCATCCACGCCATTGAAGGTGTTGCCGCTGATATCAAGGCCGTTGGTTTGCGAACTGAGCAGGAAGGCGTGGTCAAAATCATCCCCGCTCCTGCCGAGGAACTGGTTGTTGACAAGTTGCAGGGAGGTGCCATCCACATCGTTGTGGCTGTTTTCCCAGATACCGTAGGTAACCTCCTGCCCGTTGGATGAAGCGCTAACCTGGAAGGTGTTTCCGGAGATCAGCAGCCCATCATAGGCAGAGCCACCGGAGGTACCGCATTGGTAGCCAAAGGAGGCGCCATTTTTGGGGCCAAAATAGCCTTCCGTCCGGGTGCCATCGGCCTGGAAGGTGATGGTGTTGTTCTGGATGGTCTGGTTGGTTCCGACCCAAAAATAGAAGGCAATGTTCTGGACCCAGTCAGTGGCGTCGCCATCATCTCCGGCCAGGATCACCTCATTGTTCTGGATAGTGGTGTTGGGGAAGGACCCGGTGGCATTCCATCCCAGGGTGATGGCCGCCTCGAAATCATCGAAAAGCAAATTTTCGATGGTCAGGCCGTCGTTGCCGGGAGCCCGGTCGCTGTAGAAGGCGGCCGCGTAGATGAGGGCGGAAGGGGTGTCTGTAATGTCGCCTGCGCCGATCAGGTGGGCGTCCTCGGCGGTGCTGGTGAGGGTCAGATTGTCCACCCCGCCGGGGATCTGAATGCCCCGGATATTGCTGCTGGTTGCATCGGCAAAGCTAGCCACATATTGTAGGTTGGCATAGGTTGTGGAGGCCGACCAGTCAAAGGTGCCGCTTAGATCCAGGGTTTGGTTGTCCACCGCGCATCCCAGGGCGTTTTCCAGGATGCGGAATCCGTTGAGGGCTTCGCTGACATCGCCCGGGGCGGTCACTGTGACCGCTGCAGGAAGTTGGAAGCCCGCGTCCGTGCTGTCGTCGGTCCCGTAGATCAACCAGGGGGCAAAGGCGATATTGTCCGAGATTTCCAATCCTGTGCCACCAGGGTTGTCCGTGAGGTGGGTGGGACCAGATTGCGCATCAAACCAATTGCACGCGGCGGACAGGTCGTTGGCGGAATCCCGATTGTTGAGGGCATAGGGGATGTCGGTGAAGGTGTTGTAGGTCGCGGTCACTTCGCTGGCATCAGCCGTGTCGGTTCCATAGATGTCAATTGTCAGGCCCACACCAGGATAGGGCGGCGCAGGAGGTGTGGAGAGGGTGATGCCCGGATTGACCGAACTAACGCGATTGGCTATGATGGTCACATCTTTTGGCGGGGTGGTCGGTTCCGACGCGGTGGGGGTCACCTCAATCCCATAGGCCCATCCTTCCGAGGTGATATTGTCCACGGTGTTGTATCCCACCATCACCCCATCCAGGACGCCCTGGACCATGATGCCAGAGGATCCCCCGACTCCGCTGGTATCCAGGTTATCAATATTTTGAATGGTGTTGCCGGTGATGGTCATCGTTGTGGTGGCCGGGGAGGACCCATCATAGAGATGGATGCCTTTGACGCTTCCGCTTCCATCTCCGGTGATCCCATCAATTACGTTGTTACTTACCGTTGTGTTGCCAGCGCTGACACTGATGCCGGCTGTATTACCAGTCACGGATCCCGGGACGACTTTCATTTCGAGAACTGTTGCGCCGGAGGCTGTGACATGGATGACGCCATTCACAACGGCCGCATTTCCTCCCAGGGGCGAATTGGCCCCTTGCAAGGTGATATCTTTGTTCACTGTGACGGTTTCTTTGTAGGCGCCGGCCTCCACGGAAATCACATCGTTTGGGTTGGCGGCATTAATGGCTGATTGAATAGAACTATAACATCCGCCGGTGCCTCCCGGATTAACGCACAGGGTGGCTGCAGCAGTCTGCTGTGTGGGTATAAGGGCCAAGCACAGAACGAGCAGGATGCTAAGGGTTAGGAAAGGTCTTTTCCTGGTAAACATGGATCATTCTCCTTTTGGTAGTGGCTGAAATGGTTGGTGAAAAAAGATGTTGGTCACGCGGTTTGCTATTCTGCAGGCGAGGCTGCAATGCCTGAGAATGGGGTGATTAGCGGCTTGATTGCAGTTTTCCCTCCTTTTACTGAAAAAAAGATGTCCGTTCGGCAATTTTCTGAAGCCAAAATTTCATGGTTCATGGTCTGTGGGGCGTTTCCCCCCTTAACTGAGAGAAACAATAACTACCATGAAGTAATTATAAAGTATAAAATCAATTTATTCAATAATAATTTAAGTGAGGGTGAGTTGAAAATTAGGTTATTCTCAATTTGCTTGCGATCTCGGATTGGGCTGATACCCATGGCGCTTCAGACAGACAAAAAACCCGCTCCCATCAGGCCGCATTGTTTTTTTGTCAAGTTGCCCCCCATCCAAATTAATAGCAACAGCCTGCCCACAACGGGCAGGCTGTTGGGGTCGGAGAAAGAATCGGTCAGTGTTTGAAGATGACGGGCAAAACCCAGACATCCATTGTCGGGTCTCCTCCGCAGGCATCCAGCCAGGGTGAAAAATCAACATAGTCCGTGACCGCACCGCCTCTGCCGGTGGGGTTATCCACCGGATGGTAGGGGCCAAAGACGCTGCCCCAGAAATTTAATTCGGCATCAATGGTGGTGTAATCGGCATTTGTCCACAGACCGTAGCTGCCGCTATTGGTGATGCAGTTCTGGCGGACCGTTGCGTTCATGATGGTGCCGGTATTGGATGTGGATTGGTAGATGTCAATGCTGTAATCAAAGTTTGTGATGATGTTGCCGGTGATGTTGAGGGCCAGGTCGTAGCGGGTCCAACCGGCGATGGCTTCGATACCGAAGGTATTGGTGGCGTCTGCACCGGTTTGCGTGATGGTGTTGTTCAGGATGTCCACCGCAATGGCGGCCCGGTTGTTGGCAGGAGGTTCTGTCAGGTCCTGTTCTTCCCCATAAGGCGCAGGAGCCGGGGAGGGGGGATCGGAGGCGAGGATGCCATAGCAATAGTCGCCCATCATTTCCGCTTCAAGGGTGTTGTTGCTGATAGTGCTTGTGCTGTCAAAGTTATAGATGGCGGTCTGTGCCCCTGTGACTGTGTTATTGTCAATCAGGAGGCTGCCGTAGTAATTCTGATAAATTAGAATGCTGGAGCCCACCCAACCGGAACCGGTGTAGCCGATGCCGCTGATGGTATTGTTGGTGATGCTGCCGTCGGCTTCCGCTGCCCAGACCTGGATGCCGTTCTGTGCGGTTACCCCGGTGGGTCCAGCCCCGGTGATGGTGTTGTTATGAACCTCCACGGTCAGGGGTGTGGTCTCATTGGCATTGAGGGCCATCGCATTCTTCTGGAAATCGTCAATGGTGCAATTCTGCACGCTGATGGTGCGGTTAACACCGTCCGTGTTGTACGCGTTGATTGCCACACCGTGTTGGGCACCGCTGAAGGGCGTGTCCCGGATGCCGGTGATTTCGAGGGTGTCCAGGGTTCCGCCGCCATTGTGCAGGCCAACGCCCACGAAGCGGTAATCCCCATTGCCGTGCCCTTTGCCGTCTATTTTCAGATTTTTCAGGGTGGCATTGTCTGTGTCCAGAATGCACACCACGCCGAAATAGTCATAATTTGTTGTGTCCCAACAGACGTCGAGGGAGACGGGAGATTCGATGATGGTGGTAGGGCCTGCTCCGGAGATGGTGACATTTTTCTCGGTGATGACCTGCTCCACATAGGTGCCTGCCGCAACGTGGATCATGGTGCCATCGGCGGCTTCGTCAACCGCTTTTTGGATGGTCGCAAAGGGCGCGGCCTGAGTGCCGGGGTTGTCATCGGAACCGGCCGGATCCACATAGAAGAGGGCGCGCGGGTTGGCAATGATGATATCACGCCCCGCGGTGGCGCCCCGCTCTGCATTGGAAGTGATCACAAATTCCCCGGCGGGTCCCTGGGGCATATTCCCAAAGAAGTTCCATTGATTCACGCCGCCGATGGTGCCGGCATCGTAGCCAGCGCCGGAAAGATCAGCCACAAAATTGCCATCGCTGTCATACAGCAGAATGTCTTTGGTGGAATCAACCGTCAGGGCGATGTGGGTGGCATCCGGGGTGGTCCAGTAGCCCCAGTAGGTGTCCGGAATGGGGGTGAAGTCCTGATCCTTGACCCAGACGCCCCCGGTGTAGGTGAGGGTGTGGGTCGTGCGGATGGGTTCTGTGGTGGTTTCACCGGACCAGTAGACGATCTTGGTGCCATCTGCGTTGGAGATGGGTTCGTATTCTTTGTAGTTATCTGTGTCTGTGATGTTGGTGAGGGTGGTTCCATCCCAGGTCCACAGGTCTGCGCCGCCAACATCCCCATAGGCCCAGAAGATGATGCTGGTCTTGCTGCTGCCGATGAAATCGGGGTTGGCAACATCGCTGGTGGTTGGTTCGTAGATATAGGAGCGCGTCCCCGCGGCGACATCATAGGCGATGACTTTGTTGGGGTTTGAGACGTGGACTTCAACAAAGCCGATGACGGTGCCGTCGTCGCTCCAGAAGGGGTTGCTGTATTGGGCGATATCCCCGGTGCCCGAATCCCCAGGGGAGATAATGATCTCATTGCTCCCATCCGCGTCCATCAGGACCACCTCAGTTTGGGACCCCCAGGTTTTTTGGGCAACAATTTTTGTACCATCCGGGTTGAATCCAGCGGAACGGTAATAGGTTCCGGTGGGCGCGTTGGTGAGGGGTGCGTAATAATAATCCGGGTGGTTAAATGTGGACCAATCTGCCTGAACTTCCTGCGCCGGCAGCATTGCAAAGCACAGCGCGATCAGAGTCACAAAGGTGATCCATTTAAAGAATTTATGCTTGGTAAACATCATGTAAACCTCCATCTAATCGAAATTGAACCAGGTGTTGCTGTCATACTGTGTTCAAAAGGACCGTGTTAACCAACCAAATGTGCCCCCTTTCAAGGATTTGTGAAACCGATTTGGAAGTCACGGAGGAAAGGCAGAAGAGGAATTTGACGGATGTCGAGCTGGGGTGTGGTTTGGTCACCCCCGGTTTAAAGGAACATATCTCCCAGGTAAGATGCCCTGGGCTGGGTCTGTGTAATCCTGATGAGAATAGTTCCGACTGACCCATGCCGCTTCTTTCTCAGTGCAGCTCCGATGGAATGCGGATTAAACTGTAAGTTGAAATTGTAAAGATTAAAGTGTCAGTATCTTCTACCGCCCTAAAATATTTTCAATACACGATTAATTACTGAATAACTATAACAGTGACATTATATTAACATAATTTTAACAGCGGGTCAAGATACTGTCTGGGGGGTGCGTCATGGCAACGTTGCATAGTCTGTCAGGTGGCAAAGTAGAGAGGTCCTGATTAGGGCGCGGCGGTCTCATGCAACTGTGGCGCATGGTGAAGAGAGCCTTGGAGCATGGGGTGCGTTTGACGGCAGGGCATTTCCCCCCTTGAACATTTTTTGTTAAGCAACTGTGGTACATCCGTGAGGCGGAATGGAGAGATTGGATGATTTTCCCGGCTTTCGCCAATATCTGTTAAAATCAGGACACAGTCCCGGCAAGAAAGCATCACCACCTGGAGTTAATACTATGATGGCTACTCTGATTAAAAACGGCACCCTCATCACCGCCAGCGAGACTTTCCTGGCGGATATCCTCATCGAGGGAGAGAAAATCTCCCTGATCGGGAAAGACCTGACCCACCCCAACGCAGCGGTGTTGGACGCAACAGGGAAGTACATTCTGCCCGGGGGCCTGGATGTGCATGTGCATCTGGACCTGCCCATGTTTGGCACGGTCTCTTCAGACGATCACTACACCGGCATGAAAGCAGCCGCCTTTGGCGGCACCACCACGGTGATTGACTTTGTCCCCCAGAATGAGGGTTCGTTGAAGGATAATGTGGGCCGCTGGCGTGAGAAGGCAGACCCGAAGGCGGCGGTTGATTTTGGCTTTCATATGAACATCACCCGATTCAACGAGACGGTGGCCGAAGAGATTTTTGACCTGCCCGATCTGGGAATCACCAGCCTGAAGGTGTTTACGGCCTACAATGGGCGTTTGCGTTTACAGGATGGGGATATCTTCCGGGTGATGCGCATTGCCAGGGATAATGGCATTCTGACTCTGGTGCATGCTGAAAATGGGGATGTGATTGAGATTCTGGTGCGGGAAGCTTTGGCAGCAGGGGATACGGAACCCTATCACCATGCCCGGACCCGACCGGCCTGGGGTGCGGTGGAAGCTTCCCTCCGGGCGGCTGCGCTGGCCGCCCAGGCGGGGAATGCGCCTCTTTATCTGGTGCATATGAACGCTGCCGGCGAGGTGGACCAGTTGCGATATGCCAAAGAGCATGGCGTCAATATGATGGGAGAGACCTGTCCCCAGTATCTGTTCTTCTTTGAAGATGACCTGCGCCGGAAGGATGGCGTAAAATGGATATGCTCCCCGCCCATGCGCACCAGGACCGACAATGCCCGTCTGTGGGAGGGTTTGGCGGCGGAAACCATTCAGGTGGTTTCCACCGATCACTGCCCCTTTTTCTACGACGGCACCACCCCGATCACCTATGAGGGGGAGGAAGTGGCCATCCCCGGCAAAGAGCTGGGCCGGGAGGATTTCACCAGGATCCCCAACGGTCTGCCGGGGGTTGGAGATCGGATGCCGATTCTGTGGACCTACGGGGTGGGGGATGGATGGCTGACGCCCAACCAGTTTGTGGCCGCCCACTGCACCAATCCGGCCCGCATCTTTGGATTGTATCCCCGCAAGGGAGCTCTGATCCCCGGTGCAGATGCTGACATTGCCATCTGGGATCCGGAGCGGGAATTGCGCTATGGCGTGGACGTGGCCCAACACCGCACGGATTACAATCTCTATGAGGGCTGGATGTTGAAGGGCTTTCCGGAAACTGTTTTTCTGCGCGGGCAGATGATTGTTGCCGAGGGAACCTGGCGGGGGAAACCAGGTATGGGCCAATATCTCCATCGTCATGAGGGCGAGATCCTCGTCTGAGGGCCGCTACCTGTTATGCTGATTCTGCTTCCCATCGGACTACTGCTGGCTGCGGGCCTGGCCATCACCATTCTGGAACGGTTGCGACCCAATTTTGGCACGAGCTGGCTCATCGCCACGGCGTCCAGCCTGATCGCCTGGCTGGCTCTGGTGGCGTTCCGGCTGCGCCTGCCCACGGAGCTGACTATCCTCACATGGGAACAGCCTGAAGGCGCTTTGATCGGACAGGTATCCCTGCTGCTGGATTATGACGCCTGGCCTTATGCCCTGGCATTGATGACCATCACCCTGGCGGTGGTCCTGACGGATGCGGCCCGGACCCGCTATGACAGCACGCCCCAGGCCTGGGCGGCCAGTCTGGGCATCACCGCCCTGGGCCTGTTGGCGCTGCAGGCCGGGAGCAGCCTGATGCTGATGTTCACCTGGGCTCTGGTGGATATTCTTGAGCTGGTTTACCTGCTGGGACGGGGGGAGTCAAATCGTTTCACCCTGCGAATCATCCTGGCCTATGGGGTGCGGATGGCGACGGTTCTGCTGCTCTTCTGGGCGGCCAGCCAGGGCTGGCGCGGGATGGGAAGCTTCAGCCTGGCCCAGATCCCCGAACGGGCGGGGTTTTATTTTCTGCTGGCGGCCGGCCTGCGTTTGGGGGTTCTGCCCCTGAACCTGCCCTTTCTCCAGGAGCCCAACCTGCGGCGCGGGGCGGGAAACATCCTCCGTTTGGCGCCGGTGGCTTCCAGCCTCAGCCTGCTGGCCCGTTTGCCGCAGAACACCATCCCAGGTTTCCTCAGCGGCTGGATTCCCCTGTTCAAGGGCCTGCTGGCCCTGGCGGGGTTGTATGCGGCCTTCCGCTGGTTCTTCGCCGCGGATGCCATTGCGGGCCGGCCGTTCTGGATTGTTGGCTGGGCAGCTCTGGCGGTGATGAGCGTTTTCAACGGCAGCCCGGAGGCCAGCCTGGCCTGGGGATTGGCCCTGATCTTGCCGGGGAGCCTCTTGTTTCTCTATTTTCCCCGCATCCAGCGGATGAATTTTTTGCAGTACTTTGGTCTGATCGGTTTGATTGGGCTGCCCTTCACCCCGGCGGCCAGCGGTTGGGCCGGGCTGCTTGGGAATGGGCTCAGTCTCTGGTCCCTGCTGCTGGTGGCGGCCCACGCTGTGCTCGT